>JBBQFB010000279.1:0-4418 GCA_038321545.1 Gaiellales bacterium | reverse complement strand
ACGTCGGACCCGATGTGGAACTTGAACGTGAACAGGCCGTACAGCGCCCACATGTAGATGTGCTGGAAGCGATGGTACGGCTTGTACGGCTGGCTGGGAGCGAGGCGCGCGAACGGCATCTGGTCGATGTCGGTGTCGGCGCCGTCGACGTTCGTGTAGGTGTGGTGCGCGACGTTGTGCTTCGTGCGCCAGACGTACGAGCTGGCGCCGATCAGGTCGAACGAGTAGCCGACGATGCGGTTCCAGCGGCGGCTCGGGAAGAACGCGCCGTGGTTCGCGTCATGGCCGACGGAGAACGCGACGCCTGCGGTGCCGAGCGACAGCGAGATGCCGCCGAGGAGCGCCTGCCACCACGTGTCGGCGAAGAACACGAGGAAGGTCCACGACCCGAGCGCCCACGCGGTCAGCAGCAGGCCCTTGAAGCTGGCGCGCCAGCGTCCGCGGCGGATCAGATCGGGCGTCAGCTCGGCCGCGACGCGCCGTTTCAGCTCGCTGTGGAACTCGCCGCCACCGATGAACATTCCCCGCTCGCGCACCTCGTCGTCTCCTCGCGGCGGGGAACTTGCAGCGGGCGAAGCGTACACGTTTGCCCGGCCGCGGACGATCCGAAACAAACCCCCGACAGACTCCGGCGTGTCACGGCACCCTGTGGACCGCGCCCCACGGGGCACGTCCGGCGGCGCAGCAGCCGGCACCTGCCGTGACGAGCATCCCAGCGCAGCCGCCCGCCTGGTAGTCAGTCGGTCGCCTGCTCCCAGCGCGAGACCTTGAACGGCGCGCCGGCCCGCGCGCCGATGGCGAGAATCGACGTGCCGTCGGCGGTCGCCCGGGCCGCTCGCGGCAGGGCGGGATCGCGCACGAACACGAGCGTCCCGGCGGGCGCGTCGAGCTCCTCGCCGCCGACCGTGAAGACGGCGTGGCCGCTGAGGACGGCGAACAGCTCCTCGTGTCCCTCGGTGCCGTACTCGGTGTCGTCGCGCTCGTCGTGCTCCTCGATCACGTCGTCGCCGGCGTTGCCCGAGGCGCCGTTCACCCCGAACGCCTGCACGTCGAAGTAGCGGCGGACGAGGTGGAAGGCGACGCCGCCCGTGCCGTCGGACGGCGCGGTGCTGTGCGGGACGTCGAGCAGCTGGATGGCGCCGTAGGGCGCGGTTCGCGGATCGGTCATGGCGGCCGACTCTACCCGACGATGAGCAGGTCCCGCGGGTACTCCGACAGCAACTCGGCGCCGTCAGCGGTCACCAGCAGGTTGTCGAGCAGGCGTACGCCGAGGCGCTCCTCGGGCAGGAAGATCGGCGGCTCGATGGTCATCACCATGCCCTCTCGCAGCTCGCCGGGGCTGTACGGGTACCCGGAGTGGAAGTGGATGCTCTCGCCGTACGAGGGCGGAAAGCCGGGCGCGATGCCGTAGCCCGAGGTGTGGACGCGACCCGCGTCGAGACCTGCCTCGGCGATCACGCGCTTCGCCTCGAGGTGGGGAATCTCCGACGAGATACCGGGCCGCACCGCCGCGATCAGCGCGTCGCACGCCGCACGCTGGATGTCGTGCAGCTGCTGCTGGCGCGGTGTCGGGTCGCCCAGGCAGAGGTTGCGGCCGATCGTCGACGTGTAGCGGTGGTACGCGGCGCCGTACTCGAGGTGCATCAGGTCGCCGCGGCGGATGCGGCGCTCGGTGGCCGCGCCGTGGCCGTAACACGTGCGCTCGCCCGACATGAAGTTGACGGGGCTGGCGGGCAGATCGCTGCCCTGCGTGAGCAGCGAGTGGTACAGCGCCGCAGCGACGTCGAACTCCGACACGCCCTCGCGGATCGACACCACGGCGGCGTGCATGGCGCGGTCGGCGATGCCGGCGGCACGACGGATCAGCGCCAGCTCGGCGGGCGACTTGACGAGCTTCAGTTGCTCCACCAGCGACGTCGCGTCGAGCACCAGCGCGTCACCGAGCAGCGCCACGATCTTCAGGTGGTCCTGCGGCGACAGGTAGTAGTACGGGCACTCGACACCGACGCGGCGGCCGAGGTAGCCACGCTCGCGGAGCACGCCGGCGAGCACGTCGATGGGGTCTTCCGGTTCCTGGCCCGACCAGCCGCGCACCTCGTCGGCGAGCGTCAGGTCGGTCAGCTCGGCGACCTCGGCCTTGCGGCAGATCATGGTCAGCGGGTCGTCGTCGAGACCGAAGACCAGGCACTGGAACTCCTGGTAGCACTTGGCGCGGTAGCCGATCAGCCAGTGGAGGTTCTTCGGGTCGATCACGATCAGGACGTCACATCCGGCGGCCTCCATCGCGGCGCGCGTGCGCGCCTGGCGGTCGGCGTACTCCTCGGGAGCGAAGTCGAGCCGCTCCCACTCCGGACGGCTCGCGAACCGCTGTCGCCAGCCGTCGACCCTCGTCGCACTCGAACTCGTCACCGATCGCACTCCTCGTCGCCCCGCCCGGCGAGATCGTGGCGGACCGCAGCCCCCGCCGCCAGCGCGCGGGGCGTCAGCCTACACGGCCCGGGTGATGCCACCGTCGATGCGGATGTTCTGCCCGGTGACGTAGCCTGCGCGGTCCGACGCGAAGAAGGCGATCAGCTCGGACACCTCCTCGGTGCGGCCGTAGCGGCCCATCGGAATGCGGTCGGTGATGCCCTCGCGCGGCGGGAGGCTGTCGATGAAGCCGGGCAGCACGTTGTTCATACGCACGTTGTCGGGCGCGTACTTGTCGGCGAACAGCTTCGTGTACGCGGCGAGGCCGGCCCGGAACACGCAGGAGGTCGGGAAGCCCGCATCGGGCTCGAACGCGGCGAACGTCGAGATGTTCACGATGGCGCCGGACTGCTGCTGCTGCATGATCGGCGCGACGAGGCGCACCGGCCGGACGACGTTCAGGAAGTACGTCTCCATGCCGCCGAACCAGTCCTCGTCCGTCAGCTCGACGATCGGCCCGCGCGGGCCGTGGCCGGCGCTGTTGACGAGCGCGTCGATGCGCCCCCACTTCGCCATCGTCGCGTCGACGAGACGCGCGAGGTCGTCGTTCGACCTGTTCGAGCCGGTGACGCCGACGCCGCCCAGCTCCTTCGCCAGCTCCTCGCCCTTGCCGGACGACGAGAGGATCGCGACCTGGAAGCCGTCCTCGGCGAGCTTCCGTGCCGCGCCGGCGCCCATCCCGCTCCCGCCTGCTGTGATGACGGCGACTCGCTCGGCCATGAATCCGTGTCCCTTCGATGCGGTCCCCGCAGGTCGGCGGGAAGCGGTTCAGCTTAGTCGGCCGTGACGGATGCGAGCGTGAGCAAGCCGGCAAGCTGCTCGCCGGAGCCTGGCCGGCCGGTCGCCCCGTGACCCTAGTGCGAACGGTGTGCCCGGAGGGGCACGCTCCGCGCCATCTCCGAACGCCAGGTGACAGATCGGTCAAGATGCGCGCCTTCCGGCACGTTGCGTTCTGGGGTCTGACCCCCGTGGCCGGGCGTTTCGGGGTCAGACCCTCGCGACTA
The DNA here is from genome assembly GCA_038321545.1 of Gaiellales bacterium. Classification (GTDB taxonomy): domain Bacteria; phylum Actinomycetota; class Thermoleophilia; order Gaiellales; family F1-60-MAGs149; genus VFJZ01. Next base: position 945 of record JBBQFB010000279.1, on the reverse strand, counting down.
TCGCCACGATCTCGCCCGCGAGTTCCCCGGCTCGCGTGCGACTGGACGAACGGCCGCGATGCTCTCTTGACCCCGGCGCCGTGCATCCACGTCGCGGAAGCGAGTGCCGCTACTGCCCGAAGTCGACGTCCTTCGTCTCGACCGTTCCGGCCGTCCGCCCCGGAGCCGTCTGGTAGTTCCAGTACAGGTTCGTGTGCGCCACAACCTGGCCCGGCGGCGGGGCGCCCCACTCGGTCTGATCCTCCGTCGTGTGCGCATCGCCGACCAGCGTCGCGTCGTATCCCCGCGCGAAGGCACCGTGGAGCGTCGAGCGGATGCATGCATCGGTCTGCGCGCCGACGACGACGAGACGCCCGACGCCGAGGCCCGACAGCACCTCCTCGAGGTTGGTGTCCTCGAACGAGTCCCCGTAGCGCTTCTCGACGTGCGGCTCGTCGTCGCCGGGGTGCAGATCGGCAACGATCTGCCAGTCGTCACTCCCCCGCACCAGGCCCTCGCTGGAGTGCTGCACCCAGATCACGGGGATCCGCCCGCTCCGCGCCCGCTCGACGAGGCCGGCGACGTTCGCGACGACCGCGTCCCGCTCGTGATTGCCCTCGACGACGCCCTGCTGCACGTCGACGACGAGGAGTGCCGTGTTCGGCCGGTTGTCCAGAGTGGTCATGATCGTCCTTCCTCGCGCTGCATTTCAAGCACCGCCCGCTCCGCGAGCGGACGCGCATATCGACGGGAACGCGGGCGGGAAACGGCGCGTCGCCGTCTCCCGCCCCGAGACCACCGCTAATGCAACAGGTAGGTCATCGCGCGGCCCATCACGGCGGCGCGGGAGGTGGGTGAGGCGACGCCCTCCAGCCCGAACCCGAACAGGAGCGTGTGGTCGGTCGCGACAACCGGCCCCTCCTTGAACCCGCCTGCGGCGAGTCGCTCGAAGTTGTTCGGATTCGG
>JBBQFB010000278.1:0-4470 GCA_038321545.1 Gaiellales bacterium | reverse complement strand
AGCTGTGGCACGACGCCGAGCGGATCGCGCTCAAGGACGCGCCGTACCTGATCACCGACCACCAGAACACGATCGCGGTCACGCGCAACGACACCTGGACCGGCTACGTCCGTCAGCCCGACAAGACGGGCGCCCCGTTCTCCTACTCGTGGCTGCAGCTCCAGCTGATCAAGAAGGCCTCGGGGGGCAGTGGCAGCTCGAACACCGGCGTGATCGTGGCCGTCGCGGGCGGGCTCGTCGCCCTGGTCGCGATTGGGGCGATCGTCATGCGGCGCCGCGAGAAGGCGGAGCCGGTCGAGCTCGAGCAGGACTAGGGAAAGGGACTCCCACCCATGTCCTGGCGGCACGCCGGCACGCGAGCCCTGGTCGCGCTCGGCACGCTCGTGTTCGTGCTGGTGTTCAACTTCTTCCTGTTCCGCGCCGTCGGCGACCCGAAGAAGGACCTGATCCGGAGCCGCCTCTCGCCCGCCGCGCGAGAGGCGGTGATCCGGGAGCGCGGTCTCGACAAGGACAAGCTGACCCAGTTCCGGATCTACGTCGAGCAGACCCTGCGGGGCGACCTCGGCACGTCGAACAACAGCCGCAAGCCGGTGCTCGACGAGCTGATCGGCGCCCTGCCGAACACGCTGCTGCTGGTGGGTATCGCCACCGTGCTGTCGGCCTTCCTCGGCTCGTGGATGGGGGTGGTGGCCGCGAGCCGGCGGGGCAGTACCACGGACACGTTACTGACGCAGGGGAGCCTGGTCCTGTGGTCGATGCCGTTCTTCTTCATCGGAATCGTCGCGATCTGGCTGTTCGCCGTGAAGGTGCAGATCTTTCCCACCGGCCTGAAGAGCACGCCCGGCGGGCCGACCAGCGGGACGGCGTACTACTGGGACGTCTTCAAGCACATGCTGCTGCCGGTCGCAACGCTGACCGCCAGCCTGCTCGCCCAGTTCACCGTGATCATGCGGACGAACCTGCTCGACGTGCTCGGCGAGGACTACATCACGACGGGCCGCGCGATCGGCCTCTCGCGCAACCTCGTGATGCGGCGCCACGCGGTGCCGAACGCGATGCTGCCAGTCGTCACGCTGATCGCGCTCAACATCGGCACGGTGCTCTCGGGCGCATTCGTGATCGAGTCGATCTTCTCGTGGCCGGGCATCGGCGACCTCACGATCAACGCGATCGGTGACAAGGACTACCCGCTCCTGCAGGGCGCGTTCCTGGTGTCGTCCGCAGCCGTGATCATCGCCAACTACATCGCCGACCTGACCTACGGCTACCTCGATCCGCGCGTGAAGGGGGTGTGATGGCGACCACCGACCTCCCGGCCGTCCGCCAGCACGGCGCCGGCGAGCGCGCCTGGACGGCGACGAAGAACGTGCTCGCGAAGACGTGGGCCTCGAAGGCCGGCCGCGCCGGCCTCGGCATCCTGATCCTCTTCACGCTGATGGCGCTGACGGCTCCCTGGCTGGCGCCCGAGGATCCGACCCGCGACTTCCACCCCGAGATCCTGGCGCCGCCGAGCTCCGGCCACTGGCTCGGTACCGACGGCAACGGCGCCGACGTGCTGTCCGGCTTCCTGCTCGGCTCCCGCATCTCGATCGTCGTCGGCTTCTCCGCCGCGATCATCTCGGGCGTGATCGGTGCGGTGGTCGGGATCGCCTCCGGCTACTACGGCGGCAGGGTCGACAAGGTCCTGACGGCGATCGACGACTGGTTCCTCGTGATCCCGTTCCTGCCGTTCGCGATCGTCGTCGCGACGGCGCTCGGGCGCGTCGCCGACGGCTGGCCCGGCGGTCGCGTCACGCTGCTGATCATCGTGATCGGCCTTCTGTCCTGGGCCGGCACGTCCCGGATCGTGCGCAGCCAGGTGCTGTCGGTGAAGGAGCGCCAGTTCATCGAGCGCGCGAAGGCGCTGGGCGCGTCGCCGCGATGGATCGTGCGCAAGCACATCCTCCCGAACGTGCTGCCGCTGGTCTTCGCGAACACCGTGCTGATCGTCTCGGCCACGATCCTCGCGGAGTCGACGCTGGCGTTCGTCGGGCTCGGCGACCCGACCCGGCCGTCGTGGGGGACGATGCTGGAGCGGGCCAACGACTCCGGCGCGGTCGCCACCGGCGCCTGGTGGTTCTTCCTGCCGCCCGGCATCGGGATCGTGCTGGTCGTGCTCGGCTTCACCCTCGCCGGCCAGGCGATCGAGGACATCATCAACCCGCGCCTGCGGGAGCGCCGCTGATGGCCACCGCCGTCGCGGGCTCCCTCGCGCCCGACCTGCCGTCCGGCGTGCTGCTGGACGTGAAGGACCTGTCGGTCGCCTACCGGCGCAACGGCCGAGAGGTGAAGCTGGTCGAGGGCGTCACGTTCCAGCTCGGTCGCGGCGAGGCGCTCGGCCTGGCCGGCGAGTCGGGATGCGGCAAGACGACGACCGCCCTGGCCCTGCTCGGTCTGCTGCCGAAGAACCTCTACCGCGCGTCGGGCGAGATCGTGCTCAACTCGCCCGACGGCGTCGTGTCGATCCACAAGCGCACCGAGCGCGGCATGCAGCAGGTGCGGTGGGCGCGCATCTCGATGGTGTTCCAGGGCGCCATGAACTCGCTCGACCCCGTGATGCGCGTGTCGGACCAGATCGCCGAGGCGATCCGCCTGCACGAGCCGACGATCGGCAAGAAGGGCGTCGACGACCGGATCGCCGAGCTGTTCGGCTACGTCGGTATCAGCTCGGCGCGGGCCCGGCAGTATCCGCACGAGTTCTCGGGCGGCATGCGCCAGCGCGTCATGATCGCGCTCGCCCTGGCCTGCAAGCCGGAGCTGATCATCGGCGACGAGCCCACGACGGCGCTCGACGTGATGATGCAGGCGCAGATTCTCGAGCTGCTCGAGGAGCTCCGCCGCGAGCTCGGGCTCGCGATGATCCTGATCACGCACGACCTGTCGGTGCTGGCCGAGACGTGCGACCGCGTCGCGATCATGTACGCCGGTCAGATCGCCGAGGTGGGCACCGTCCGCGACCTGTACTCGTCGCCGCAGCACCCGTACACGCAGCGGCTACTCGCCTCGTTTCCCGCCGTCGGCGGGCCGCGCGAGCTGGCCCCGGCGATTCCCGGCATCCCACCGGACCCCGCCGAGCAGCCGCCGGGCTGCCGGTTCGCACCGCGCTGCCACCGCGTCGCCGAACGGTGCCCGACCGAGGAGCCCGAGCTGCGGCCGATCTCCGACGATCGCCTCGTGCGCTGCCACTACGCGCCGTGGCCCGAGACGGGAGCGACGTCGTGAGCACGGTTCCCGCACCCGTCACCACGCCGCTCTTCTCGGTTCGCGACCTGAAGGTGCACTTCCCGATCCACCGCTCCGGCGGTCGGGTCGTGCGCGCCATCGACGGCGTCGACATGGACTGGAGTCGCGGCGAGACGCTCGGTATCGTCGGCGAGTCCGGCTGCGGCAAGTCGACGCTCGGCCGCACGCTGCTCGGGCTGCAGGCACCGACGTCCGGCGAGATCCTCGTCGACGGCAAGCCGCTCGCGGGCGCCGATCTGCGGGCCCTCCGCCGTCGCGTGCAGATGATCTTCCAGGACCCGTACCAGTCGCTCAACCCGCGCCAGACGGTCGGCGCGCTGGTGATGGAGCCGCTCGCGATCCACGACATCGCCCGCGGCGAGGAGCGCGTCGCCCGCGGCGTCGCGACCCTCGAGAGCGCCGGACTGGCACCGGCGGCGCGCTACTGGGACCGGTATCCGCACGAGCTGTCCGGCGGCCAGCGCCAGCGCGTCGTGATCGCGGCGGCGATGGCGCTCGAGCCGGAGGCGCTGATCTGTGACGAGCCGGTGTCGGCACTCGACGTGTCGGTGCGCGCGCAGGTGCTGCACGTGCTGATCGGCCTGAAGCGCGACCACCACCTCGGCCTGATCTTCATCACGCACGACCTCGGTCTGGCGTGGGCGCTGTGCGACCGGATCGCCGTCATGTACCTCGGCCGGATCGTCGAGTCAGGTCCCGCCGAGCAGGTGATCGGCGACCCGCGCCATCCGTACACGCAGTCGCTGCTGTCGGTCGTGCCCTCGCCGTACCCGCGCGCGCAGCGCCGCCAGATCCTGGCGGGCGAGCTGCCCGACGCCGCCAACATCCCGACCGGCTGCCGGTTCCACCCGCGCTGCCCGAAGGTCTTCGACCGGTGCCCGACGGACGACCCGCGCGTGCTGATCCCCTCGGGCCCCGAGGGGCACGGGACCGCCTGCTGGCTGGTCGAGAAGTCCGGTGGCTGAACCCGCGCCGGACATGGCCGGCAAGCCACGCGTCGACTACGGCGAGCACACGTGGCTCGAGCTGCGGGAGCTGGCCGCGCGGGACGACATCGTCGCCGTGATCCCGGCCGCGACGCTCGAGGACCACGGCTACCACCTGCCGATCGACACCGACGTGCGCCTCGTCGAGGCGATCACGCGCGGCGCCGTCGAGCGGTTCAACGCGCAGGGCACGGCGAAGGCG
>JBBQFB010000277.1:0-4600 GCA_038321545.1 Gaiellales bacterium | reverse complement strand
GATCGGGGACGCGGTGCCGCTCGAGTGCGTCGGCGACGGCACGACGGTCTCGTTCCGGATCGGCGACACGGCGCTGCAGGCGACCATCCTGATGAGCGCGTCGCCGTCTCCGGCGGCGCTGGGGCAGGTGAAGCAGCTGATCGCCAGCATCCGGCCCGCCGCTGCGCTCCTGCCGATCACCACCTCGAGCCGCGTCGATGTCGGCGTGGCCTGTAGAAAGCCGAACTCGATCCTGTGCGGCAGGGTCGGCGTGGCCGTCTGGCCGACCGGCGACGTCGCCGACGTGAAGGCGCAGATCGGCTCGTACACCACCGAGCTGCACCGCACCGGCGACTACCTCTCCGGCTTCATCACCGTCCCCGACCTGCGTGCCCCGCCCGTCGGCATCCAGGCGTCGGCGTCGGGCCAGTGGCTGGGCGCGCCGCCCGCGGAGGTCGAAGTCCACGTCACGGCGACGACCAGCGGTGCGCCCTTCGACGTCACGATCCACGCGCCGGTCAGAGCGGGCTGGGGCTAGCCGCGCACCAGCTCGCGCGGGCGGCTGCGTACCACCTCGTGGTCTGCCAGCGGAGGCGCCGCGGGCACCCCGCCGCGCACCTGGATCGCGAGCAGCAGGCCGACCGCCACGAGGTTCGTGATCGTGTTCGACCCGCCGAACGTCATGAACGGTAACGGGATGCCCGTGGTCGGCATGATCCCGAGCGTCATCCCGATGTTGACGAAGATCTGGATCACCCACATACCGAAGATGCCCGCCGCGATCAGGCTCTCGTAGAGGGTCGCCGCCAGCGTGATCGCACGCGCCGCCCGCCAGACGATCACGACGTACAACGCCAGCAGGAACGCCGCCCCCAGGAACCCGCGCTGCTCGCCCACCACCGCGAAGATGAAGTCGGTATGACGCTCCGGCAGGAAGCCCTGCTGCGAGACGGTGGCGCCGTTCGCACCCTTGCCCGACAGGCCGCCCGAACCGATCGCGATCTTCGACTGCTGTGCCTGGTACGCCGCCTCGCTCGAGCCGTTCGGGTCGAGGAACGCCGTCAGCCGCGCCTGCTGGTACGGCTGCAACAGCCGCACGCCAGACGCCGGCAGCACGTCGAACACCAGCAGCACGCCGCCCACCACGACGGCCACCACAGCGGTGATCTGGATCAGCCGCGCGCCGGCCACGAACAGGATCGCGAGCCACGCGGCGCCGTACACGATGGCCGTGCCGAGGTCGGGCTCGAGGAACACCAGCGCGCTCGGGATGCCCATGATCAGCAACGACAGGCCGAACGTGCGCCACGTGCCCTGGCGCTCGCGGCCGTGCTCGGCAACCACCGCCGCCAGCACCACGATCACGATCACCTTGCCGATCTCGGACGGCTGCAGGTTGAAGCCCGGCAGCGTGATCCAGCGGCTCGAGCCACGCGCGGCCTCCAGACCGAGCACCACCATCAGGAGCAGCAGCAGCGCCGCATAGCCCGGCCACAGCACCTTGCGGTACAGGCGCAGGTCGACCGTGGCGATGATCGCGGCCAGCACCACGCCGATCGCCACGTACGCCAGGTGGCGGCGCTCGATTCCGGCGTCGGTGACCGACAGGATCGTGACCGAGCCGAACGCGACCACCCCGGCGATCGCCGCGAGCAGCACGTAGTCGAGCCGGCGGAAGAAGATCGCCGCGGTCATCAGCCGGTGCCCGCCGTCGTCGTGGCCGGCGCCTCGGGGTCGCCGAGCTGCTGCCCGTTGATGATCTGGGAGGCGTCCTTCTCGACCGGGTCCTGCTCCCGGTAGCGCGTCGGGAGCTTGCCGGGGCGGACGTTGAACGCGGCCGCGAACGTGTCGCGCACGGCGGCGGCGGCGCCGACGCCGCCGAAGCCGCCCTGCTCGATCACGGCCACGGCCACCAGTTGCGGGTTCTCGATCGGCGCGTAGCCGGCGAACCAGGCGAAGTCGTCCAGCGGCGGCTTCTGCGCGGTGCCGGTCTTGCCGGCCACGCCGACCGGGAAGCCGGCGAACGCGTGCGCCGCCGTGCCGGCGAGGTCGTGCGTGACGCCGCGCAGGCCGCTGCGGATCGTCTCCAGCACGAACGGGTCGATGTCGACCTTGCGCCGCGCCTTGAACCGCAGCTCCTTGACGACGTCGCCGCCCGGATCTTCGATCGTGTCGGCCAGGTGCGGGGTCACCAGGGTGCCGCCGTTCGCGATCAGCGCGTACAGCGTCGCCATCTGCAGCGGCGTGACCTGCACGAAGCCCTGGCCGATCGAGGCGTTGACGGCGTCGCCGGACGTCCACTTGTTGTTGATCGGATCCTTGCCGAACAGCTCCTTCTTGTACTCGGCGTCGGGCGCCACGCCGGCCTGGTCGGGGATGTCGAGCCCGGTCTGAGCACCGAAGCCGAGGCGCCGCATCCAGAGCGCCTGCGGCTGGCGGTCGCCGTTCTTCGACGTCGCCTTGTAGAGCCGGTTGCCGAGCTCGTAGAAGTACGTGTCACACGACTGGGCGAGCGCCGTCCGCAGCGAGATGAACGTGTTGGTGTCGGTTTCGAAGTTCTTGTACCTCTGGCCGTCGACGACCAGGTCCTTGCCGCACAGGATCTCGTCGGAGACGGTCGAGACGCCGGACTCGACCGCCGCGATCGCAGTCACCGGCTTGAACGTCGACCCCGGCGGGTAGATGCCCTCGGTGGTGCGGTTCAGCAGCGGCCCCCGCTCCCTGTTGGCCTTCGCGAACAGCTTCGCGAAGTACGCGTCAGAGCCCTTACCGACGGTCCGCCGCGGGTCGAAGCTCGGCCACGACGCCATCGCGCGCACCGCTCCCGTCTTGATGTCCATCACGATCAGCGCGCCACGCGCCGCATGCGGCATCGGCGCACCCTTCGGGCCGCCCGACTGCCGCGCCACACCGATGCCCTTGCGCAGGGCCTGCTCGGCGGCGTGCTGCAGGTCGAGGTCGAGGGTCAGCCGTACGTCGCGGCCCCGCACCGGCGCCGGCACCAGCGTCGCGCGGCCCTGCGGGTTGCCCTGCGCGTCGACCGTGACGTTGAGCGTGCCGTCCCGGCCCCGCAGCCACCGGTCGTACGCGCGCTCGATGCCGGAGTGCCCGACGACGTCGCCCGACTCGGCGCCCGGATAGGCGTCGGTGTCGCCGATGTCGACGTTCGTGACCTCGCCGATCGTGCCGAAGATCTGCGCCGCGTACCCCACGTGGCGGGCGGCGTCGTACGCGGGGTAGTCGCGCAGCGTGCGCTTCGCGATGCGGACACCCTTGAACCGCGCGCCGTTCTCCTTCACGTAGAAGATCAGCGGCCGCTCGGCGTCGTCGATCAGCGTGACCGGCTCGAACAGGGTACGCCCGATGGCTGCGTGGATGCGGTCCTCGAACTCGCCGATCGGCGTCCCGGAGCGCTTCGCGAGCGTGACCAGCGTCGCGTTGGTGCCGGCGCACCCGCGCCACACCTTCACCACCGGCTTCTCGTCGGACAGCTTCAGGATCTCGGCGCGCCGCCGCGTCTTCAGCTTGCCCTTCAGTCCCTTCAGCAGCTTCTTCATCTGCGCCGCCGTCGGCTCGGGCGGCGGCTTCGGCTGTGCGGGCGGACTGACCGCGCACGCCTTCGTGACCTTCTCGTCGGTCGTGAGGTCGAAGGTGAGCGCGTCGCCGGGCCGGTTGCCGACCAGCACGTGGCCGTTGATGTCGAGGATCCTGCCGCGCGGCGCCTGCACCCGCACGGTCCGCGCCTGGCTAGCCGCGGCCGCCGTCTGGTAGCTCTCGGCCGACAGCACCTGCAGCACCCAGAGGCGGAAGAACAGCACCGCGAACAGCAGCACCGCGATGCCGCCGAGCATCGCCACACGCAGGGCGAGCTGCACCGACTGTGGCCGGCCCTCGCGCGTCGGGCGGCGGGTGGAGTCCTGGAACATCAGGCGGCCGCCACCGAGTCGGGATCGATCAGGAGCGTCCGCGGCTGCCTTCGGCGCAGGCAGAGCCGGATCAGCGGATAGAGGCCGATCGACAGCAGCACGTTCAGCATCGAGCCGGGCACGACTGCCAGGACCAGGCCGGGCGAGACCGCCGGGCCGGATCCGACGAGCACCGCGACGCCGAGCTCGGCGATACCGGCCGCCAGCGATCCGGCACCGATCGCGAGCAGCGGGCGCACCGCGGCGGCCTCGCGCAGCCGCTCGCCCCAGAGCCCGACGGCGTAGCCGACGCTTGTGAGCGTCAGCGAGGTTGCGCCGATCACGCCGAGACCGAGCGCATCGACCAGGAAGCCGCCCGCGAAGCCGGCCACCGCGCCGACCAGCGGGCCTCGCTGCAGCGCAATCGACACGACCACGATCAGCACCAGATCGGGACGTCCGCCGAGCACGTCGAGATCGGTCGCGATCGTCACCTGCAGCAGCACGGCGATCAGCACGAGCAGCGTCGCGCGCACGACCTGCGAGAGCCCGGCGAGGATCTCCGCCGGCGTCATGAGCCGCCCTGCGTCAATACGAGGGCGGTCCGGAAGCTGCGCAGATCGACCCACGGCGTGACCTGGATCGACTTGTACGTCTCCGTGTCGGACTGCGAGACCGTCGACACCACGCCGATCATGATGCCGCGCGGGAAGAAC
>JBBQFB010000276.1:0-4619 GCA_038321545.1 Gaiellales bacterium | reverse complement strand
CGCAGCGCCGCGACCAGGCGCAAGTCGTCGGGAGACGCGATCGTCCCGGTGTCGGCCGCGCTCATCCGGGCGATTCTAGACCGTCACTGGATTACGGATCACGGAACGTAAATCGCGATCTGGACGCCCTCTAGGGCCAGCAGATGCAGCTTGATGGCGAGCCCGCCGGCCATGTCGCCGGCATACCCGCCGATCGATCCGTCGCTGCGCAGCACGCGGTGGCACGGCACGACGACGGGGAGCGGGTTCGTCCTGCAGGCGGTGCCGGCGGCCCGGCTCGCACCGGGCTGCCCGGCACCCGCCGCGATGTCGCCGTAGCTCGCGACGGCGCCGTACGGGATGCGGCTGATAGCCTCTTGCGCGGACCGCCGGAACCCGGTCGACAGGCACCGGTCGAGCGCCATCTCGAACACCTGCCGGCGGCCCGCGAAGTACTCGTCCAGCTCGCGTCGGACGGCGCCCAGCCGGTCGGCCCGTTCGCTCACGTGTGGCGCGACCCGGGTCGTCAGATCGGCGAGCGTCGCGTCGTCGTCGCCGAACGAGATCGCCGCGAGCCCGGTCGGCGTCGCGACCAGCGTCAGTACGCCGATCGGCGAATCCATGCGGCTGTACCAGACCTCGGTGGACACGCCCATATGATGCCGCACGTGGCGACGGATTCGGCTCTGGGCGTCCGCTGGGACCTGACGCGCGTGTTCGCAGACGGCGCCGCGGCGCGACGTGCGCTGGCCGACCTGGAGCGGGCGGCGGACGCCCTCCAGACGCCCGGTGGCGACGTCGCCGAGATTCGCGCCGCCCTCGACGCGCACGACCGTGTGATGCGCGTCGCCGGAGCGCTGCACGACGAGTACGGCTACGCCGCGCTGCGCCTGTCTGCCGACCTCGACGACATCGAGGCGCGCGACCTGGTGACCGCCGCGACCCCCGTGCTGGAACGCGTCCGGTCGGCCGCCACCGCCCTCGACCTGCGCTACGCCGAGCTGACGGACGAGGCGATCGCCGATCCCGCGCTCGATCCCTACCGCCACTACCTGCGCCGCCGGCGGCTGGAGCGGCGCCACCGCCTCGAGCCGGCCGCCGAGGTGGCGTTTGCGGCGCGCGGCGATGCCGCTTCGGGCGCCTGGCGACGGCTGTACGACGACACCATGACGGCGGTGTCGGTGCCGTTCGACACCGGCGATGGCGTCAAGCCTCACACCCTGGAGGCGCTGGGCGCGCTGCTGCACCACCCCGACCGCGACGTCCGTCTGCGGTCGGTCGCTGTGGCGTCCGAGGCGCGCGCCGCGGTGGCCGACACGGCCGCCGCGTGCCTCGACGCCGTGATCGGCGACCGCCTGGCAGAGGACCGCCTGCGGGGGCACGACGATCCGATGGGCGCGACGCTGTTCACCGACCAGGTGAGCCGCGCCGACGTCGAGGCGCTGCTGACGGCGATCGAGGGCCGCGCGTCGATCGTGCGCCGCTGGTACGAGCGCAAGGCTGCCGCGCTGGGCGTTCCGGAGGCGCTCGAGGCCGACCGGTTGGCGCCGGTCGGCGAGCCCCGGCCGGTGCCGTGGGACGAGGCGGTCGGGATCGCACACGACGTGTTCGCCGCATTCGGCGATGAGTCGGGCGCGCTCGCGCGCGAGCTGTCGGCGGCCGGCCTGATCGACGCCGAGCCGCGCGTCGGCAAGTCGGCCGGCGTGTACTGCGCGCCGCTGCCGCAGGGCTTCCCGTCGCTGATCCAGCTGACCTACCGCGACATGCCGCGCGATGCCTTCACGGTCGCGCACGAGCTCGGCCACTCGGTGCACTTCGAGCTCGCGAAGGCGGCGCACCCGTGGCTCGCCGTCGAGCACTGCCTGAGCATGGCCGTGGTCGAGATCCCGTCCACCACGGCCGAGATCGCGTCGGTCGAACGGTTGATCGCCACCTCGCGGCCGGCCGACCGCGGCCCGCTGCTGCGCGGGTTCGTGGAAGGCATGTTCGACCTCGTGTTCGAGACGGCCGCGATGTGCCGGTTCGAGCAGGATGCCTCGGCGCTTCGAGCGAGCGGCGCCTCGCTGACCGCCGACCGCCTGGCCGCTGCCTGGCGCGTCCGCGTCGAGCCGTTCTTCGGCGCGGCGACCGCGCCGGACGGCTGGATCCAGTGGCCGCACCCGTACGGCGCGCGCTTCTACAACTACCAGTACTCGTTCGCGTTCCTGTGCAGCTTCGGCCTCGCCGCGCTGCGCCGCGCCGACCCGGCCCGGTTCGGGCAGCGGTACACCGAGTTGCTGCGTGCCGGCGGATCGCTGCCGCCGGCCGAGCTGCTCGCGATCTGCGGCTTCGACCTGCACGACCCGGCGCTCTGGGAGCTCGGCCTCGACGAGATCGAGCGGCTCTGCGACGAGGCCTGGTAACGGTTTGCGGCGCCCGGCTGTCGGCATCGCGATCCTCGCCTCGGTCTGGGGCGGCAGCTACCTGTTCAACGAGATCGCGTTGCGCGAGCTCGGCCCGGGCGTGATCGTCTGGAGCCGCGTCACGCTCGGCGCGCTCACCATCTGGCCGCTCGCGATCGCCGCGGGCGCGACGTCCGCGATCCGGGCGCACGTGAAGCCGCTGATCATCACCGGCGTGATTCAGATCGCGACGCCGATCACGCTGATCACGGTCGGCCAGCAGTGGATCGCCTCGTCGCTCGCGGGCGTGCTGAACGGCTCGGTGCCGATCTTCATCGCGCTGTTCGCGATCTTCCTCGACCGCTCGGAGCGCCCGACCGGTCTGCGGATCGCGGGCATCGCGCTCGGGTTCTTCGGCGTGGTCGCCGTCTACGGCCTCGACGTCGGCACCGACTCCTACGCGCTGCTCGGCGCGATCTGCCTGACCGGGTCGAGCATCGGCTACGCGATCGGGCCGCTGTACGCGAAGACGCGGCTGGCCGACGTGGAGCCGCTCGGCATCGTCGCCGTGCTGCTCACGACCGCGTCGGTCGCCACGCTGCCCCTGGCCCTGCTCGACCTTCCGACCGAGATGCCGGGCGCCGCCGCGCTCGGCTCGGTCGCGATGGTCGGCGTCGTCGGCACGGGCCTCGCGTTCGCCCTCTACTACCGGATCATGCAGACCATCGGCCCGGCCCGCACGTCCGTGGTCGCGTACCTGATTCCCGGCGTCGCGGTCCTCTACGGCGCGACCCTGCTGGACGAGCCGGTCGGGAGCGGGATCTCCGTCGGCCTCGCGCTGATCCTGGCGGGGTCGTACCTGACGGCCCGTCGGTCACGCGTGCCCGCCTAAGATCCCGCCGTGGATCTCTACGAACATCAGGGCAAGGAACTGTTCGCCCGCTACGGCATCCCGACCGGCGAAGGCCGTGTCGCGTACACGCCCGAAGAGGCTCGTGCCGGCGCCGAGGCGCTTGGCGGCGGTCGCGTCGTCGTCAAGGCGCAGGTCCTCGCCGGAGGGCGGGGCAAGGCCGGCGGCGTCAAGGTCGCCGACGACCCCGCCGACGCCGAGGAGAAGACGCGCGGCATCCTCGGCCTCGACATCAAGGGCCACGTCACGCGTCGCGTGTGGGTCGAGAAGGCGATCTCGATCGACAAGGAGTACTACTTCTCGATCACCTTCGACCGCGGCGCGAAGGCGAACCTGTTCATGCTCTCGACGATGGGCGGCATGGATATCGAGGCGGTCGCCGTCGACCATCCGGACAAGCTCGCCCGGATCCACCTGAACCCCGCGATCGGGCTGCAGCCGTACTTCGTACGTCGCCTGCTGTGGTCGGCCGGCGTGCCGAAGGACGAGCACAAGGCGGTCGGCGCGGTGATCGCGAAGGCGTACGAGATGTACCTCGGCACCGACGCCATGCTGGTCGAGGTGAACCCGCTCGTGATCACTGCCGAGGGCGCCGTCGTGGCCGCCGACGCGAAGGTCACGATCGATGACAACGCGCTGTTTCGGCACCCCGACATCGAGGAGATGCGCGATACGGCCGCGGCCGATCCGCAGGAGCAGATGGCGCGGGAGCGACACGTCACGTACGTGAAGCTGGACGGCACCATCGGCATCCTCGGCAACGGCGCCGGGCTCGTGATGTCGACGCTCGACGTCGTCGACCAGGTCGGCGGCAAGCCCGCCAACGTCCTCGACGTGGGGGGCGGCGCCGACGCCGACAAGATCGTGACGGCGCTCGAGGTGATCCTCTCCGACCCGAAGGTCGAGGCGATCCTGTTCAACATCTTCGGCGGCATCACGCGCTGCGACGAGGTCGCGAAGGGCATCCTCGCGGCGCTCGGCTCGCTGGACGTGCCGGTGCCGATCGTGGTGCGCCTCGATGGCACCAACGACGTCGAGGGCCGGCGCCTCCTGGCCGATGCCGCACCGCCGAGCGTGCACGTCGAGCGCACGATGCTCGAGGCCGCGCGCCGCGTCGTCGAGCTCGCCGGGAGCGCGGCCTGATGGCGATCCTCGTCGACGGCGACACGCGCCTCGTCGTGCAGGGCATCACCGGTCGCGAGGGCACGTTCCACACGCTGCGCAACCGCGACTACGGTACCGCCGTCGTCGCCGGCGTCACGCCCGGCAAGGGCGGCGGCGACGTCGACGGCATCCCGGTCTTCGACACGGTCGCGGACGCCGTCCGCGAGACCGGCGCGAACACCTCG
>JBBQFB010000275.1:0-4706 GCA_038321545.1 Gaiellales bacterium | reverse complement strand
CGGCGGTCTGGCAGGGCCAGGCCGAGTCGGACGCGCTCAACCGGCTGGTCATCTCCGCCGGCCTCACCTGGCACCAGGTGGCGGTGCTGCGCGCGTACCGCAAGTACCGCCAGCGCGTCGGCGCGCAGCTGCCGATCGAGTACCAGAACGCCACCTTCGCGCGCCATCCCGACGTGTCGGCGAAGCTCGTGCGCTACTTCGAGGTGCGGTTCGACCCGAATCGTCCGATCGTGGCCGGCGAGGAGGACAAGCTCCGGCAGGAGCTGCTCGCGGCGCTCGACGCCATCACGTCGCTCGACGACGACCGGATCCTTCGCAACCACCTCGGAACGGTCGACGCGACGGTGCGCACGAACGCGTTCCTGGGCCGGCCGCACCTGTCGTTCAAGTTCGCTTCGGCGGCCGTGCCGCTGATGCCGAAGCCGTACCCGCTGTTCGAGATCTTCGTGTACTCGCCGGCCATGGAGGGCATCCATCTGCGCGGCGGCCGGGTCGCCCGCGGCGGCATCCGCTGGTCGGACCGGCCGGAGGACTACCGCACCGAGATCCTCGGCCTGATGAAGGCGCAGATGGTGAAGAACGCCGTCATCGTGCCGGTCGGATCGAAGGGCGGCTTCGTGCTGAAGCGCCCTCCGGCCGACCGCCAGGCGCTCCGCGAGGAGGTCGTCCGCCAGTACACGACGCTCATGTCGGGCATGCTCGACATCACCGACAACCTCGTCAACGGCACCGTCGTGCAGCCGACCGGCGTGCGGATCCTGGACGGCGAGGACCCCTATCTCGTGGTGGCCGCCGACAAGGGCACGGCCACGCTGTCGGATACGGCGAACGCCATCTCGGAGTCGTACGGCTTCTGGCTCGGCGACGCGTTCGCGTCGGGCGGCTCGGCCGGCTACGACCACAAGAAGCTCGCGATCACGGCGCGGGGCGCCTGGGAGTCGGTCAAGCGCCATTTCCGCGAGCTCGGCCTCGACGTCGCGACGGAACCGTTCACCGTGGTCGGCGTCGGCGACATGTCGGGGGACGTGTTCGGCAACGGCATGCTGCTGTCCAATCAGATCCGGCTGGTCGGCGCGTTCGACCACCGCCACCTGTTCATCGATCCCAACCCCGATCCGGCCGTCGGGTTCGCCGAGCGGAAGCGGCTCTACGACCTGCCCGGCTCGTCGTGGGACGACTACGACCGCACGAAGATCAGCGCCGGCGGCGGAGTCTTCCCGCTCGACGCGAAGAGCGTCCCGCTCAGCCCCGAGGCCCGTGAGGCGCTCGGCCTGGACGAGTCGGTCACGGCGCTCCCGCCGGCCGATCTGAAGACCGCCATCCTGCGCTCGCCGGTCGACCTGTTCTGGAACGGCGGCATCGGCACGTTCGTGAAGGCGTCCGACGAGTCGCACGCCGAGGTCGGCGACCGCACCAACGACGCCATCCGCCTCGATGGCCGCGACCTGCGCTGCCGCGTCGTGGGCGAGGGCGGCAACCTCGGGTTCACCCAGCGCGGCCGGATCGAGTACGCGGCGGCGGGCGGGCACATCAACACCGACGCGGTCGACAACTCGGCCGGCGTCGACTGCTCCGACCACGAGGTCAACCTCAAGATCCTGCTCGGCATCCCGGAGGCCGCCGGCGACCTGACGCGCAAGCAGCGCGACGAGCTGCTGGCCGACGTCGAGGACGACGTCAGCCGGCACGTGCTCTACGACAACTACCTGCAGGCGCAGATCCTGTCGCAGGAGGTGGCCGTCTCGCAGGACCGCATCGAGGCGTACGACGACCTGATGCACCGGTTGGAGACCGACCACCTGCTGGAGCGACCGATCGAGTTCCTGCCGACCAGCGAGGAGATGGCCGAGCGCCACCGCCAGGGCCGTGCGATGGAGCGCCCCGAGCTGTGCGTGCTGCTGGCCTACGCGAAGCGGAGCCTGAAGACTGCGCTGGTCGAGTCGAGCCTCGTCGACGACCCGTACCTCGATCGCGAGCTGCGCGGCTACTTCCCGCCGAAGGTCGTCGAGCGGTTCGGTCAGCTGCTCGGCCGGCACCCGCTGCGACGCGAGCTGGTGGCGACGATCATGGCGAACGACGTCGTCAACTCGCAGGGCATCACGTTCGTCTCGCGGCTCTGCTCCGAGACCGGCGCAGAGCAGGCCGAGGTGGTGCGCGCGTACTACGTCGCCCGCGAGGTGACCGGAGCAGTGAAGCGGTGGGCTGCCATCGAGGCGCTGGACGGCACGATGGAGACGGCCCTGCAGAACAAGCTGATGGTCGGCGTCGACACGCTGGTCGAGGACGTGTCGCGCTGGTACCTGATGCATCCGCAGCCGGGCGGGCTGGACGACGTGATCGCGCCACACGGCGCCGCGTTCGCCGAGCTGACCGGCGTGATCGACACCGCCGGTCCCGACGGCTGGCGGGCGAACCGCACGGCGGTGGCCGACGCTCTCGTCGAGCGCGGCGTCGACCCCGAGCAGGCACGCAAGCACGCGTGGCAGCCCGAGCTGACGCACAGCCCCGATATCGCGCAGGTCTCACACATCACCGGCCGGTCGCTGCACGACGTTGCGGCGACGTTCTTCCTGGTCGGCGAGCAGCTGCACATCGACCAGCTGGAGCAACGGGTGCTGTCGCTGAAGAGCGAGTCGCGGTGGGAGCGCTGGGCGGCGCTCGCGATGGAGGACGACCTGATGGCCGTGCGGCGCGAGGTCGCCGAGCGCGTGCTGCTGGCGGCGCCCGACAGCCCGGTCGAGGAGGCGGTCGAGCTGTATCTCGCGACGCGCTCCGAGACGTACGAGCGGCTGAACCGGCTGCTGTCAAGTCTGGACGCCGACGTCGAGGTCGGGTTGGCCGCGCTCACCGTCGCACTGCGGCAGGTTCGGGGCGTCGCCGCCTAGTGGCTCGGCGGTCTGCTCGGGAGTGCGCACGCGCGCTCTGGCTGCTCGGCCTGGTTCCGCCGGTCGGCACGCGTGAGGTGAACGCCGCGTGGCGGGCGCGGGTGGCGCGGACCCATCCCGATCTGCACGGCGCGACGACCAGGAAGGCGAGCGCGGCGGAGACGCTCACGCGGGCACTCAACGAGGCGAAGGACACGCTGCTGCAGTGGATCGACGACGGCCTGCCGTGGCCCGATGCGAGCGGTGGCCCGTCGGTCGTCCGGCTCGACTCGACCGATCCCGAGCCTTGGCCGGAGCGCCGGCCGGAGCCCGACGTGGCGCGGTTCGAGCCGCGCACCGGCCTGCGCGGCGGCGACCGCGTGCGCGTGTGGCCGTACGAGGGCGACCTGCTCGAGACGGTCGTCGGCACCGAGTCGGACGGCGACGGCGAGCCGGTCTGGGTGCTGCTCGAAGGCGCAGGCGCGGTGCGGTCCGACCGCATCCGCCTGGCCGCCTACGGCTGCCCGATCTGCGGGTTCTGCGCCGGGCCGAAGGTCGACAACCCGGTGGTGCGGCCGTGTCCGCCATGCCTCGGCGACCTCCGCCAGCTGGAGCGCCGGGCGTCGGAGGCCGACCGTATCCGCCGCGCGATCGAGGCGCGTGCCGAGGCGGGCATCGCCGAGGCGCAGACGCTCGGCGACCGCAGCCTGCTCGACCGTGCCCGGGAGCGTCGGCGGTGGGTGCGGCGCCTGCGCGAGGCGGGGCCTGACGACCTGTACGCCGCGCTGCTGTCCGCGTTCACGCGGGCGTTCGAGCGCTGGCACGCTCCCGCAGCGTGACCGTAGCTCTCGGCCTCGTGACGGCCGTGATGTGGGCGTTCACTGATCTGGCCAACGTCCGCATGACGCGTCGCGCGGGCGAGATCGCGTGCGCGTTCTGGCTGCTCGCGTTCGGCCTGGTGGTGCTCGTGCCGGTGACGCTGCTGTTCGAGGACTGGCCCGATCGGATCACGGCCGGGCCGGTCGTGGCCGGCATTGGCGGAGGCGTGCTGGACGTGGTCGCGGTGCTGTGCCTGCTGCGCGGGCTGCGCACCGGGAGCCTGGCGCTGGTCGCGCCGCTGGCGGCGCTGGAGGGTGGCGTCGCGGCGGTCGGCTCGATCGTGCTGGGAGCCGAGGTCACGGCGCTGCTCGGCGTCGGCCTCGCGCTGGCGGTTGTCGGCGGCGCGCTGGCGGCCGCGGCGGGCAGCGACGGCCGGCGCACCGCGGACGGTGCCGGTTGGGGGCTCCTGTCGGCGCTGGCGTTCGGTGGAGTGCTGCTGTGTCTCGATCCGGCGTCCGACCTCGGCGATCTGCACGCCACGCTGCTGCTGCGGGTCGCGGCGACGCTCGCGCTGCTGCCGTTCGCGCTCCGCTCGGGCGCGCTGTCGGGCGGTGCCCAGGGAATCGGGAGGCTGGCGCTGTTGGCGGGCACGCTGGACTCGGCGGGCTTCGCGTTCTACGCCGCGGCGGCGCGGAGGGGCCCGGTCTCGGTAGCGGCGGTCAGTGCGGCCCAGTTCGCGACGATCGCAGCGGTGCTGGGCTTCGTGGTGCTGCACGAGCGCCTCCAAAGGCGCCAGCTGATAGGCATAGCCGTGACGCTCGTAGGCGTGACGGTCCTGGCGTTGTCCGAGTAGCCAATGCATCGAACCCGGTGCCTCGCACCTGGTTGGGAGGCACGGCACGACTCGGCGCGGTGCGTTTCGCTTCCGGCACGGTCCGCGCGCGACGCTGGCGCCCGTCAGTCGGGCTCGTTGGCGTCGACGCCCGGCACCGGCGTTGCCAGCGCCCAGACGGCGTACACCGC
>JBBQFB010000274.1:0-4736 GCA_038321545.1 Gaiellales bacterium | reverse complement strand
CCTCGCCGTCCTCGCCCTCGGCCTCCTCGGCGGCGGCGCGCAGACCGCATCGGCTGACACCTTCGTGTGGGGCAGCGCGAACAGCGGCGACTTCAACACGATCGGCAACTGGGTGCAGAACGGTGGCGTCGCGGACCACGTACCGAGTTCCGCCGACGATGTCTTCATTGCGAACGCCGGCACCTATACCGTCACGGCCAACAGCGCTCCGCGGACGGTGCACTCGCTGACGCTCGGCGGCGCGTCGGGTACCCAGACGTTGATCGTGCGCGCCGACAGCACGACGAACACGGGCTCCGAGGTGAGCCTGGCCGCGAACTCGGTCATCAACGCGAACGGCCAGCTGGTGCTCGAGCGGGACGCCACGGGCGTGCCGAACGGCGCCCTGGGATCGAACGCGACCGTCAACTACTCCGCCACGCTCACGAACAACGGCACGATCCTGGCGCGCTCGACCGGCGCGGTCGGTCCGAACAACGAGCTCGTGATGACCAGCCTCGGCGCGACCGCCGTGCTGGTGAACACGGGAACGATCCACGCCCAGAGCGGCCGCCTGCACCTCGGCAGCGTCACGAACACCGGCACGATCCAGGTGGACGCTGCCGGGTCGATCTTCACGAACACCGGCTTCGGTGTCCCCGGCTGGACGATGAACGGCGGCACGATCGCGAACAACGGGACGTTCCAGACGTCGAGCCTCACGCCGTGGACGCAGAACGGCGGCTCGGCGACCGGCAACCCGATCCGGATGGACACGCCGTTCCCGTTCCGCGACGCCGGCGGCACGGGCACGTTCGAGCTGGTCGGCAACGGCGCGCAGGTGGTCGGCACCGTTCCGGCCGGGCAGACGGTGCGGCTCGGCTACGAGGAGAACTCGAACATCTTCGTCGTCCAGGCCGGCGGCCTCACGGTTGCGCCGGGCGACAACCTCATCCTCGACGCGTCTCCCGGCAATGGCGCCAATCTGCAGGGTCAGCCTGTGACGGTCAACGGCACCCTGCACGGGGTCATGCGCGGCAACGTCCGGGCCAGGATCGAATCGGCCCTTACGATCGGCGCCGGCGGCGCAGTCGTCGTTGACCCCGCGACGACCCTGCAGCTCGCCGGCGCCTCCACCAACAACGGCACGGTCACCATCTCGCCGACCTCGACCCTGCAGCTCGCGAACGACTTCACGAGCGGCGGAACGCTCGCGTTCCAGATCGCCGGTGCCACGACCTTCGGCCGTGTGACGGGCGGGGGCGGCCACGTCGCCTCGCTCGCCGGCACCGGCAACGGCGTGCTCACGGGCGGCTACGCGCCGGCCGTCGGCAGCGCCTTCAAGGTAATCGAGACACCCGTCACGACCGGCACGTTCGCGGCCGTCGGCGGCAACTTCACCGCGTCGCTGCCGGCCGACCGCTCGTCGCTCAGCCTCACCTACACCGGTGCACCGAAGCCGCCCCAGGACACGACGGCGCCGAAGATCACGGTCGCGAAGCTGAGCAAGGCGACGGTCACGAAGGGCACGAAGCCGACGCTGCAGCTGACGCTGTCGGAGGCCTCGTCGCTGACCGCGACGGTCACCCAGCGCGTGCCGGGCCGCAAGGTCGCCGGCAAGTGCAAGGCGGGCGCGAAGCACGGGGCCAGGTGCACCGCGACGGTCACCCGGGCCACGCTGCGGCCGAAGGGCGTGGCGGGCAAGAACACGCTCAAGCTCGCGCTCCAGCGACTGAAGGCCGGCACGTACAAGATCGCGATCGTGGCGAAGGACGCCGCCGGGAACACGTCAGCGAAGAAGACGCTGACGCTCGTCGTGCGCAACCCGCCGAAGAAGAAGCACTAGCCCGCCTACGCGGGCTGCAGGGCGGCGCCGCGAATGGCGGCTGCCGCCATCGCCACTGCGGGCGCGCGATAGCCCTCCGCGCGCTCGTAGAGGCCGAGCAGCCGGGGCGGCAGCAGGTGGTCGAGGGGCACGATCCGGATGTCGTCCGTGGTGACGTCGACGAGCAGCCGCGGCATCACGGAGATGCCGACGCCGCTCGCGACCAGCTGCTGCACGGTGTCGGCGTCGTGGGCGCGCACGACCGTGTCCATGGCGACGTCGAGCTCGGCCAGCGCGGCGGTCAGCACGCGCTGCGTCGGGATGCCGCAGTCCTTGGCGACCAGCGCGCGCCCGGCCAGGTCGGCCACCTCGAGCGGCCGATCGAGCTCGGCCAGCTCGTCGCCGGCAGGCACGATCAACACGTAGGCGTCGCGCACGATCTCGGTCGCCTCGAGCCCGGCGACATCGTCGACGATCGGCGCCAGCACGAGGTCGAGGTCGCCTGCCACGAGCCGCTCGAGCAGCTGGTCGGAGCGGTAGCTCTCCTCGACGTGCAGCACGACGTCGGGCGCCTGCAGGCGCAGCGCGACGGCGAGCGGCGCGATCACCACGCGGGCGGCGCTGAGGACGGTGCCGAGGCGCACGACGCCCGCCAGGTCGGCGGAGTAGGCGCTCATATCGCGATGCGCGGCGACCAGGCGCTCACGGATCGCGGCGGCGTGGGCCAGCAGACGGTGGCCGGCGTCGGTCAGCTCGACGGTGCGCGCGCCGGGCGCGCGCACGAGCAGCTCGACGCCCACGATGCGCTCCAGCGCGCGGATCTGCTGGCTGACGGCCGACTGCGTGTAGCCGAGCCGCTCGGCGGCGCGGCTGACCGACCGGGTCTCGGCGATGGCCGCGAGGGCGCCGAGGTGCCGCAGGTCGATCCGGTTCCAGTCAGTAGACGCGCTGATGCCCGCGATGATAGTCCGACTTGCTCGGCACGGCGGGCGCGGCGATGCTCCCGGGTGATGCGCATCCTCGTGATCCAGTTCGACGCCGACAAGGGCCTCGGCCTGCTGGAACGGCCGCTGCACGACCTCGGCTGCGACCTCGACGTGCGCCTCGCGCCGGACGCACCCCTCTCGCTGGATGGCGTCGACGGCGTGATCGTGCTCGGCGGCCTGGCGAATCCGGGCGATCCCGATCCCGCCGTCGCCGTCGCGCAGGCGGTGTGTGCCGAGGCGCTGGCCCGCCCCGTCCCTGTGCTTGGCATCTGCCTCGGCGCCGAGCTGCTTGCCGCCGCCGCGGGAGCGGAGACGCCGCGGTGCGAGGCCGAGTTCGGGTTCCGGACGGTGCGGCTGGAGCCGGCCGCCTCCGGCGATCCGCTGCTCGGCGAGCTCCCGGATGCGTTCCCGGTGTTCGAGGCGCACGGCTACACGTGGGAGCCGCCGGCCGGCTCGACCGTGCTGGCCCACACGGAACTCACGCGGCAGGCCTTCCACCTGCCGCCGCTCGCGTGGGGCGTCCAGTTCCACTTCGAGGCCGACGAGCCGTTGCTGCGCCATCTCGCGAGCTCGGAGCCGACGGCCTCGGTGTTCGAGGCGAACGGCGTCGACCTCGCAGACTTCGTCGCGCGCGCCGGCGACGTGACCGAGGCCTGGGTGGAAGGCGCGGAGGCGATCGCACGCGGCTTCGCCGGTGTAGTCTCAGCTTCGACGTTAGCCTGAGATTTACTGCAGAGCGCGCTGGTCGAGCCAGCGTGCCGCGACGTTCGCGAGCACCAGGAGGACGCCCAGCGCGACCTCCTCGCCGCGGGCGATCCCGACGGCGGCACCGACGATCGCCGCAGCGGACAACGCGAGCCACGCCGCCTGGCGGAGCCGGTTCCGCCGATGTTCGAGCGGGTCGCTCCGCAAGATCATGCCGAGGGCGAGCACGGCGCCGCCCACGAGCGTCCGCGCGCCGAGCAGGATCGCGATGTGCGCGCTGCCGGCCAGCCAGGCAGCCGCGACGAGCGCGAGGTTGACGGCCGCGGTGCCCGCGACTGCCCGCAGGTCGCGCCCGGGAATCGCAAGCGGCCCGAGCACGGCGGCAGCGAGCACCCACCGGCTCTCGATGATCGCCGGGATCAGCGCGCCGAACGAGAGCAACGCGATCATGAACCCGCACACCATGGCCGCGAGCCGCAGCGACTCCTCGCGCTCGCTGGTCGGGGCGGCCGTCATGCGGTGGGCAGTCTACGCAGGCGCGACGGCGAGGTGCGCGGCCTCGACCAGCTCCTCGATCCGCGGCCAGTCGACGTCGTCGCCGTCGAGATAGACGCCGATCCAGCCCCGGCCGCCGACGTACGGCGGCCGGAAGTACCGCACGGGATCGGCCTCGACGAGCGGCTCCTGCGCGCCGGGCGGCGCGGCGCACCAGAACGCGACACGATCGTCGTGATGGCGGTTCGCGAACATCACGAACTGCCGGCCCTTGCCGCCGGCGAACCAGGCCGGCTCGCCGTGGCTGGTCCGCTCGGTCGCGCCGGGCTGCGCAAGGCAGATGGTACGGAGCCGGGCGAGTGCATCCATCGACGGCACGCCGAAACCCTACCGCCGGAAAAGCAGAGAGGGCGCTGCAGATGCAACGCCCTCTCCGGGAGTAGCGGGGGCAGGATTCGAACCTGCGACCTTCGGGTTATGAGCCCGACGAGCTACCGGACTGCTCCACCCCGCGCCGTGGTCGATAGGTTACCGCACGTCGGCGGAGCGGACAACTCGCAACCGGCCTTCTAGGATTGGGCCAGTGCCGCTCGTGCTCGTCCTCATCGCCACCGTCGCCCTGGTCGCCGCCGTCACGTTCGCCGTCGTGCGCGTCGGAGGCGCCGCCCTGCTGCTGCGGCGCTCCGTTCGCGCGAGCCACACCACGCGACTGGAGGCCCTGTTCGCAGTCGACTCCGCGCGCGAAC
>JBBQFB010000273.1:0-4743 GCA_038321545.1 Gaiellales bacterium | reverse complement strand
CGCGCCTCGTCGACGACCGGCTGATCGGCGGGCCGGCCGGCGCCGACGCGACATACGATCTGCGCGGCGGCCGCCACACGCTGCTCAACCCCGGCTCCGTCGGCCAGCCGCGCGACGGCGACGCCCGCGCCGCATGGGTGCTGCTCTACCTCGACGACGACGGCCGGCCGGAGCGCGCGATCTTCCAGCGGGTGCGCTACGACATCGCCGCGGCGCAGAAGGCGATCGAGGAGGCGGGCCTGCCCCAGCACCTTGCCGACCGCCTCTCATTCGGCATGTGATGCGCGGTCGGTCTCAGACGGGCAGGTGGGCGGCCGTCTCGGCGTGCAGGGCGGCATGCAGCCCGAGCCGGCGGACGATCGTGTCGCGCGCCAGGAACACGCGTCGCCGCACGTCGTCGTACTTCACGTCGAGCGCGTCGGCGACCTGGCCGTACGACAGACCGAGCACACCGACGAGGAGCATCGGGATGGCGTGGTCGGGCGCCATCCCCGAGACGATCTCGGAGTAATCGGGCCGACGGGGGGTCGGCCTCGGCACGTCGGACACGCGCGGCCGCTCGATCTCGTGGAGGGCCTTCGCCAGCGCGCGGCCGGCCGAGACGCGTCGCACCTCGGTTCCGGATGCGAACAGCAGGGCGAACGTCCGCCGGTACACGCGCTCGGCATACGCGCGGTCGGAACCGCCGTACCAGAGGGCTGCCGTGAACACGTGGGCCCGGAACGGCGCCGACGCCATCGCGAATTGTTCGACGCGCGAAATGTCGGCAGATGTTCCCAACCCGGCACGAGTATAGAACTGATTCAATCCTGCGCAAGGGTGAGTGCGATGCTTGTCATTTCTGACGGCTGCGGCACCCCGAGCAACGCCAAAATAGTGGGCGCCAGGTCGCTCAGATCACCTCCGGCACGCAGGTGCACGGACTCCTCGGTGACCACGAGCGGCACCGGGTTGGTCGTGTGCGCGGTGTGCGGCATGCCCTCTGCGGTGAGCATCTCCTCGGCGTTGCCGTGGTCGGCCGTCACGAGCGCGACGCCGCCGGCGCGCCGCACGGAGGCGAGCACCCTGCCGAGCCCGGTGTCGGCGGCCTCGACGGCCCGGATCACGGCCGGGATCACACCGGTGTGGCCGACCATGTCGGGGTTTGCGAAGTTGATCACCGCGAACCCGAAGCCGCCCCCGTCGATGGCCTCGCAGACGCGGTCGGCCAGCTCGGCCGCCGACATCTCGGGGGCCAGGTCGTACGTCTTGACGTTGCGCGGCGACGGCACCAGGATCCGCACCTCGCCGCGGTGCTCGTGCTCGTCGCCGCCGTTCAGGAAGTAGGTGACGTGCGGGTACTTCTCCGTCTCCGCGGCGTGCAGCTGGCGGATGCCGGCCGCTTCCAGCGCGTCGGCCAGCACGGCGTGCGGCCAGTCCGGCGCAAACGCGACGGTGCCCGGCTGGCCGGTCCAGTACATCGTCATGGTCGTCAGCGTCGGCAACGGCGGCGCCGGCCCGCGATCGAAGCCGTCGAACGCCGGGTCGGCCAGCGCGCCGCACACCTGGCGCGCCCGGTCGGGGCGGAAGTTGAAGAACACCAGCTCGTCGCCGGCCCGGACCAGACCCTCGCGGTCGATCACGGCCGGCTCGACGAACTCGTCGGTGACGCCGGCGGCGTAGGCGGCCGAGACGGCCTCCGAAGCGCTGGCCGCCGCGGTGCCGACACCGTCGACGACCGCGCGGTAGTACTGCGCCGTCCGCTCCCACCGGCGGTCTCGGTCCATGGCGTAGATGCGGCCGCACACGGTTGCGAACCGGGCCCGTCCATCGGCCCACTCCGACTCCAGCTGGGCCAGCAGGCCGGCCGCCTGGTGCGGTGAGACGTCGCGCCCGTCGGTGATCGCGTGCACGTGCGCGACGACGCCCTCCCGCGCCGCCATGCCGACCAGCGCGCGGAGGTGGTCGACGTGCGAGTGCACGCCGCCGTCGGAGACCAGGCCCATCACCTGCAGGCGGCTGCCGTTCGCGCGCGCCCGGCGCGCGGCGGCCACCAGCACCGGGTTGTCGGCGAACGTGCCGTCGGCGACGGCATCGGACAGCCGCACGAGGTCCTGGTGCAGGTGCCGGCCGGCGCCGATCGTCAGGTGTCCCACCTCGGAGTTGCCCATCTGGCCCACGGGCAGGCCCACGGCGCGCCCGGACGCGGCCAGCGTCGTGTGCGGGAACCGCGCCCAGAGGTCGTCGAACACCGGCGTTCGCGCCAGCTCGACCGCGTTGCCGGGGCCGGGCGGCGCGAGGCCGAACCCGTCCAGGATCACGAGCGCGACGAGCGGCATCAGTCGCGCGGGGTGGCGGCCGCGGCGATCGCGACGAAGTCGTCGACGACGAGCGCCGCGCCGCCGATCAGGCCACCGTCGATGTCGGGCTGCGCAAGCAGCTCGGCCGCGTTGCCGGGCTTCATCGAGCCGCCGTACTGGATCCGCACGGCCTCGGCCGCCTCATCGCCGAACAGCTCCGTCAGGACGGCCCGGATGTGCGCGTGCGCGGCCTGCGCCAGCTCGGGTGTCGCGGTCAGTCCGGTGCCGATCGCCCACACCGGCTCGTACGCCAGGGTCAGGTCCGGCAACTGGACGGCCGTGACGTTCAGCAGCGCGCGCGTGACCTGCGCGGTCAGCCGCGCCTCGGTCGCTCCGGACTCGCGCTCCTGGCCGGTCTCGCCCACGCACAGGATCGGTTCGAGACCGGCCGCCAGCGCCGCGGGCACCTTGTCGCCCAGCGCCTCGTCGGTCTCGCCGTAGTACTGCCGGCGCTCCGAGTGCCCGAGCAGCACGCCGGTCGCCCCGGCGTCGACGAGCATCGCCATCGTGACCTCGCCGGTGAACGCCCCGGACGCCGCGGCGTGGGCGTTCTGGCCGAGCACGCCGACGCCGAGCGGGGCGAGGACATCGGCCACCTCGGACAGGCACGTGAACGTCGGAGCGACCGCGAGGTCGACCTCGTCCAGCTCGTCGATGTGCGCGGCGAGCGCCTCCGCGAACGCCCGCGCCTCGGCCCGGAGCTTGTGCATCTTCCAGTTGCCGGCGACGAACGGCGTGCGGGCTTCCTCGCGCTGTGCCATCAGGGCGCAAGCGTAGGCCAGGCAGGTACGATCCGCGTCGATGGCGGAACGGACGGCACGGACGATCGCACTGGTCGAGCACCACGCTCGTTACTGGCCCGACGCGGCCGCCGCCGCCGCCGAGGTCACGCGCGTCGTGGGCGGCGAGCCGGAGATCTTCCTGCTGGTCGACCGGGAGGGCGCGTGGGAGGCGGCGTGCGCCGTCGTCGAGAACGGCTTCCGGCCGTCGCGCTGGGTGCAGGTCCGCGGCTTGCCCGCCGGCGAGTACGGCTTGTCGGAGCTGCACGGCTTCCCGGCCGAGCGCCTGCTGCGTCGCGGCGACTCCCGCCCGCCGTTCCTCGTGTCGCTCTCCGAGGCCCCGTCGGGCGAGGGCGAGTACGAGCCCGGCGGCGAGACGTTCGGCATCTCGACGCGCGTCGGCGACCACGCCGGCCTGCGCCGGATCGGCGTGAACCTCGACGTGATCCGGCCCGGCGAGCGCTCGACGAAGTTCCACTGGCACCACGAGGAGGAGGAGTGCTTCCTCGTCCTCGGCGGCTCCGGCCTGCTGCAGGTCGGCAGCGAGACCTACCCGATCGGGCCGGGCGACTTCTTCGCGAAGTCCGAGGGGCCGGAGCGCGCACACCAGTTCATCAACAACGGCGACGCCGACCTGCGGATCCTCACCGTCGGCGAGCACCGCGGCGACCAGGTCGAGTACCCGGCCGCGCCGTGGGAACCGGGCCGTCCGCTTCCCTCCTAGGCGCTACTCGGCGAGCAGCGCCTCGGGGATCTCGAAGTTGAAGAAGACCTCCTGGACGTCGTCGTCCTCCTCGAGGGTGTCGGCGAGGCGCAGCAGCTTGCGCGCGGTGTCCTCGTCGACCGCCGTCAGGGTCTTCGGCACCATCCGGATCTCGGCCGACCCGACCGGGAAGCCGGCCTCCTCGACGGCCGTCCGCACGCGCGCCAGCGCCGTCGGCTCGCACGTCACCTGCCACACGCCATCGTCGTCCGCGACGTCGTCGGCGCCGGCGTCGGCGGCGGCCAGCATCAGCTCGTCCTCGTCGGCGTCACCCTCGATCACGATCACGCCGAGGCGGTCGAACAGGAACGCCACCGAGCCGGTCTGGCCCAGGGAACCCGCGACCTTGTTGAAGTACGACCGCACGTTCGCGGCAGTGCGGTTGCGGTTGTCGGTCAGCGCCTCGACCACGAAGGCGGCACCGCCCGGGCCGTAGCCCTCGTAGGTGACGGTCTCGAACGCCGCGCCGTCGGTGGACGCCGAAGCCCGCTC
Organism: Gaiellales bacterium; assembly: GCA_038321545.1. Classification (GTDB taxonomy): domain Bacteria; phylum Actinomycetota; class Thermoleophilia; order Gaiellales; family F1-60-MAGs149; genus VFJZ01. The sequence goes on along the minus strand of JBBQFB010000273.1, from coordinate 370 downwards.
GATCGCCCGCTCGATGTTGTCCTTCGGCATCGAGAAGTCGCGCGCCTTCTGCACCGCGTTCTGCAGCGCGAGGTTGTCGGCGATGTTCGGGCCGCCCTCCTTGACCGCGACCATGATGGCGCGGGAGAGCTTCGAGAAGAGCTGACCGCGCTTCTTGTCGGTCGCCCCCTTCTTGTGCTTGATGGAGGCCCACTTGGAGTGGCCAGACATCGAAATCCTCCGTCAGATCGGCTGGACGATCGCCGCGACCCGCTCGCAGAACAGGCGGTGCAGGCGGTCATCGTCGGTCAGCTCGGGGTGGAACGTCGCAACCATGATAGTGCCCGAGGCGGCCGCCACCGGCTCCTCCCCCATCGTCGCGATGATCTCG
>JBBQFB010000272.1:0-4819 GCA_038321545.1 Gaiellales bacterium | reverse complement strand
CAGTCGCTCGACAAGCTCGTCGAGAAGGGCAGCTGGACGCCGAAGAACAACAAGGTCGACCTCGTCGTCGGCGACTCCGAGTACAACCAGCTGATCGGCAAGGGCGCGAAGGACCAGATCGCGGCCTCCGGCGGCAAGTGGGTGCTCGGCCTCGAGGAGCAGGTGCAGGGCGGGCAGCTGTCCGACTGGTCGTCCGTCCTCCAGAAGCTCAAGAAATCCGATGCCGGCGTGATCATGATCGACCACTGGGTCGGCGCCGAGCTCGCGAGCTTCGCCCAGCAGTTCTCGGCCGACCCGGTTTCCGGATCGCTCGTCTACCTGCAGTACGGCCCGTCCCAGCCCGAGTTCCTCGACATCGCCGGTGAGGCGGCCGAGGGCTTCTACTGGGGCACCGTCATCGGCGTGCCGAACACCGGCAAGGGCGCCGACTTCCGCGCCGCCTACGCGGCGAAGTACCCGGATACGACGTTCGGCATCGTCTACACCGGCTGGTGCTACGACATGGTGCAGATGCTGAAGGCCGCCTGGACGGACGTCGACCCGTCCGACACCAAGGGCGTCGTCGCCCACCTGAAGGCCAACCCGTACGACGGCACGACCGGTCACATCGACTTCGCGAACGTGGAGGCCCCGGTGTACCCGGACAACGTCGACGCGGCCGACAAGGGCGTCACGCACCTCCTCTTCCAGGTACAGGGCGGCAAGCACGTGATCGTGCTGCCGGACGAGTACAAGGAAGCGGACTACGTCACGCCTCCGTGGGGCTGATCGAAACCCCGATGCATGACACGACGCCGGTGCGGGAGAGCGTGTTCTCCTGCACCGGCGTCAGCCTGCAGCTGGTCGGTCGTCAGATCCTCGACGACGTCTCGCTGTCCGTCCGTCCCGGCGAGGTGCTCGGCCTCGCCGGGCCGAACGGCGCCGGCAAGACCAGCCTGTTCGAGGTCCTGACCGGCCGCTACAAGGCGCAACGCGGCACCGTCATGCTGGACGGTCGCGACATCACGAAGGTGCCGCCATACGGCCGTGCGCGGCTCGGGCTCGGCCGCACCTACCAGCGTCCCGTCGTGCCGAGCCTGCTCACGGTCGCGCAGACGTTCGAGGTGGCCCGCAAGGCCTTCCGTCCGTACCCGTCCGAGCACCAGATGGAGTGGGCGCGGGCGGTCGTCCGCATGCGCGCCCCGATCACCGCCCCGGCGGCCGGGCTCGAGACGCTCGAGCGCCGCAAGCTGATGCTGGCCTGCATGCTCGCCCGCCGACCCAAGGTGCTGCTGCTCGACGAGCCCGCCTCCGGCCTCACGGGCGCGGAGATCGACGAGATCGACATCATCGTCCGCGCCGCCAGCCAGGAGCACGGCGTGGCGATCGTGATCGTCGAGCACCGGCTCGAGCTGCTCGCGCTGGTCGCTGCGCGCGTGATCGTGCTCGACGTCGGCAAGATCATCGCCGAGGGGCCGCCGGAGACCGTCTTCGACGAGCCCAAGGTGCGCGCCGCCTACTTCGAAACCGTCACGGAGGCGACCCCCGCTTGACCCTTCTCGAGATCAAGGGACTGTCGGCCGGCTACGGACCGCTGCGCGTGCTGCACGACCTCGACATGACGCTCGAGTCGGGCGAGCGCGTCGGGCTGGTCGGCCTGAACGGCCACGGCAAGTCGACCCTTCTGCAGGCCATCGTCGGCCTCACGGGGTGGCAGTCCGGCTCGATCCTGCTGGACGGCAACGAGATCGGCGGCCGCCGCATGCACGGCGCCGGTCGCACGACACCGAAGATCGTCCGCAAGGGCGTGGCGCTCGCGCCCCAGGGCGACGCCATCTTCCCGGGGCTGACGGTGCGCCAGAACCTCGACTCGGGCGCCTTCAGCGCGCGTGCCTGGCGCGAGCGCCGCAAGCGCCGCGACGGCATCCTCGAGATCTTCCCACCGCTCGCCAAACTGCTCGATCAGTCGGTCGGCACGCTGTCGGGCGGCGAGCGCCGGATGGTTTCACTGGGCCGCGCGTTCATGGGCGATCCGCGCGTCTTCCTGGTCGACGAGCCGTCGCTCGGCCTGGCGCCGATCATCTCTCGCAGCGTGATCGCGGCGCTCGGGCAGATCGACATCGGCGACGGCGCCATGATCATCGCCGAGCAGGATCTGGGACTGATCCACGGCAAGGTCGACCGCATGCTCGGCATGCACGCGGGCGAGCTGAAGCAGGACATCGGCGACGCGCTGATCATGGGCCACGCCCAGACGCTCGCGAGCGAGATCGAGGTCTAGCGGTGGACTGGTTCGTCGTTACCTCGGCGCTCTCGCTGGCCGCGATGTACGGCCTGCTCGGCATCGGTATCTCGCTGACCTGGTCGAGCATCGGCATGCTCAACCTCGCCCACGGCTTCACCTTCGCCGCCGCCGGCTACGGGTCGTACTGGGCCTCCAAGAACCTGGTCAAGGCGCCCACCTCCGGCACGGACGCGCTGATCGTCGGCGGTGCCGGCATCCTGATCGGCGTCGTGGCCGGGCTCGCGGTCGGTGCGATCGCGTTCCTGCCGCTGCACGACCGGCCGAACTTCCCGATCCGGTCGCTGATCGCGACGCTCGCCATCTCGCTCGCCGGTACCCAGGTGTTCCTGCTCTGGTTCGGCCCGCTCTCGAAGCCGCTGCCGAAGGTGTTCAGCCCGATCGCGCGCTGGCTCGACCGCCCGAAGCTCGAGTTCGGGCCGATCTCGATCACCTGGGACCGCGCCGGCTCGATCGTCTGCGCCGTCCTGCTGTGCGCGATCGTGCTGACGTGGGTGCGCCTCTCGCGCCGCGGCATCCAGATGCGCGCGATGATGCAGAACCCCGAGGGAGCCGCGCTCGTCGGCGTCTCCGTCCGGTCGACCGGGATGCTGGTGATGGGCATTACCGGCGGCATGGCGGGGCTGTCGGCGGTGCTGCTGTCGTCGACGTTCTTCGTCAGTCCATCGGTTGGCACCCAGCCGCTCGCGAAGGGTCTCGTGATCGCGCTGCTCGGTGGCCTCGGCTCGGTGCCCGGCGCGGTCATCGCGGCGATCCTGGTCGGGTTCACCGAGGCGCTGACCGCGAAGTACTTCGGCACCGGCACGACCCTGTTCGCGCAGTACGTGCTCGTGTTCGCGGTGCTGATCGTGCGTCCGCGCGGTATCGGCGGCCTGCTGGCGGAGGTGCGCGAGTGAGCGCGGAGGCGCCCGACGAGGTGGTCGCCCGCGAGAGGCCACGCCAGCAGCTCGTCGGGCGCCGCCGGCTGCTGCCGCGGATCCCGGTGGGCGCCGGCAAGACGTTCCACCGCCGTCGCTGGCCGAGGTCGAAGATGAGCGTCGTGAACGTCGCCGGGCGGTTCAACCCGAAGACGCTCGGGCGCGAGCGGTTCATCGCACACAAGGCGCCCCTGTGGTGGCTGATCTTCCTCGGGCTGACGCTCGCGATCCCGCTCATCAGCGGCAGCGACAAGATCCTCACCATCGCGTCGACGTTCGCCATCTACGCCTCGATCAACCTGATGTGGATGCTGATCATGGGGACGGCGGGAATCTTCTCGCTGGCCAGCCTCGCGGTCACCGGCGTCGCGGCCTATACGGCCTGCTGGCTGACCATCAACCACGGCCTGCCCTGGCCCCTGATGTTTCCGGTGGGCGCCGTGGCAGGGCTGATCGTGGGCGTGATCATCGCGATTCCCGCCCGCCGCATGGACGGCATGTACTACGCCCTGCTGACGCTCGGGGTGTCCGAGATCTGCCGCGCCTACGCGTTGCAGGCCAAGTGGATCGGCGCCCAGTCGCAGGGGTCGCTGTCGGGCGGCGGCGGGTTCATCCCCGACGACATCCGGTTCACCGCGACGGGCCAGCGAATCGGCTACATCGCCGGCTTCCTGCTGCTGCTCGCAGCGCTCGCGACGTACCGGATCGTGAACGGCCAGCGCCTCGGACTGCTGCTGCGCGCGTCGCAGAAGGAGGACGAGGCGGTGTCGGAGTCGATGGGCATCGACTTCCAGCGTCAGCGGCTGGCCGTGTTCCTGATCTCGTCCGCGGCGCTGGGCGTGGTCGGCGCCTTCTACGCCGGCTACTTCCGCGCTGCCTCGCTGTCGCTGTTCGGCACCGACCTGCTGCTGCTGCTATTCGCGATGATCGTGATCGGCGGCATCGGCCGGGCGGAGGGCGCCGTGGTGGGGACGCTGGTCGTGACCGTGATCGACCGCTACTTCATCGACACCGGTGCGAAGCGGATCCTGCTGGTCGCGATCCTGATGCTGATCTCGGTGCTGTTCACGCGCGGCGGCGCGTTCGGCCTGAAGGACCAGTGGCAGGAGCTGCGCGCGAAACGCCGCTCCTCACGCCGCGCGGCACGCTCGACGCGCGGCGGCGACGTGCTGCCGGAAGAGGCGCCCGACGTGCGCGACAAGTCGCTCATCTATCAGCGCCGGTACGACTACGCACAGCGCCAGCACCTGAGGTCGCTGATCACCGACGATCTGATCGCGGAGCACCGCGCGAGCCCCACCGGGCTGCACTCGGACAGCCTGGAACGCGTGATGCTGTTCTTCCGCAAGTCCGACCTCGCGGGCAAGTACTGCGTCTACGCCGTCGAGCCGTTCAAGCAGTACCGGATCGTGGCCCTGTCGGGACTCCCCGGCGTGCCGCCCCGAACCGTCGACGACCGCGTCTACACGACCATCGACGACGCTTATCACGCGGTGTTCCTGCGCCGCGTCACCGACCTGCGCTCCTCCTGACCTGAGAGGCACCCTTGGCGAGGATCAAGCTCACCGGCTACACCGACCACATCAGCGTCACCGAAGGCGACACCGTCCAGTTCATGGTC
>JBBQFB010000271.1:0-4847 GCA_038321545.1 Gaiellales bacterium | reverse complement strand
CGGCCCAGAGCTACCGCGAACTGGCCCAGGAGGTCCTGCGCGATGCAGAAGAAGCGCGCTAGCATGCACGACGGTCCGCTGGCCGACCTGTTCCGCCAGACGGATTCCGCGAGCGCTCCGGCTCCCGAGCCGGCAACGGAGGTCGAGGCTCCGGCCCGGTCGTCGAAGCCGTTGCGGGCGATCGTAAAGGACGTCCCGGCGCCCCGTGCCGCGGCCCGGCCCGTCCCGCTGTCGCCGGGTGCCGAGTCCGGTGCCTACCTCGCGGTGATCCGCGTCGTCGGCGTCGGTGGCGCAGGCGTGAACGCGGTCAACCGGATGATCGAGTCCGGTATCCGCGGCGTCGAGTTCCTCGCCGTCAACACGGACGCCCAGCAGCTCGCGCTGGCAGACGCGGCCGTCAAGATCCACATCGGCGCGATGCTCACGGAGGGCCTCGGGTCGGGCTCCGATCCGGAGGTCGGCCGCAAGGCCGCAGAGGAGTCGGACGCCGCGATCCGCGAGGCCCTGCGTGGCTCCGACCTGGTGTTCGTGGCCGCGGGCGAGGGCGGCGGCACGGGCACCGGCGCTGCGCCGGTGGTCGCGCGCATCGCCCGCGAGCTCGGCGCGCTCACGGTCGGCATCGTCACGACGCCGTTCGGCTTCGAGGGCGCGCGCCGCGCCGCCCAGGCCGACGACGGTATCGTCAAGCTCGGCCGCAGCGTCGACACGCTCGTCACGATCCCGAACGACCGCCTGCTGACCGTGCTCGACCGGCGGACGTCGATGGTCGACGCGTTCCGCGTGGCCGACGACATCCTCCGCCAGGGCGTCCAGGGCGTCTGCGACCTGATCACGACGCCGGGCCTGATCAACCTCGACTTTGCCGACGTGCGCACGATCATGCGCGACGCGGGGTCGGCGCTGATGGGCATCGGCATGGCCAGCGGCCCGAGCCGCGGTCGCGAGGCTGCGCGCCGCGCCGTCACGTCGCCGCTGGTCGGCCACGGCATCCAGGGCGCGACCGGGATCCTTCTGTCCGTCGTCGGCGGCGACTCGCTCGGCCTGCACGAGGCGATGGAGATCGCCGAGATCGTCCGCGAGGCCGCGCACTACGATGCGAACATCATCTTCGGCGCGACCGTCGACGAGCGGCTCGGCGATCAGGTGTGGGTCACGGTGATCGCGACCGGCTTCGACCGCGACCGCAGCATGGCCAGCGAGGCGAACGTCGAGAACCGGTCGCCCGAGGTGGCCGCCGACCCGTTCGAGGCCGATCCCGCCCCGCGCTTCCAGCTCGACGCGTCGGGGGACTTCGAGCTGCCCGACTTCCTTCGCTAGAGAGGTTTCAGAGGTTGTAGCCTGGGCGCGTGACCTCCACGCGCCACCTCCGAGCCGGCGGCGCCGTCGCCGCGGGGCATCCGCTGTCGGCCCGCGCGGGCGCAGACGTGCTCGCGCGCGGCGGCAACGCGTGCGACGCGCTGGTGGCGGCCGTGCTGGTGTCGTGGGTGTGCGAGCCGACCGTCAGCGGCGCGTGCGGCGGCGGGTTCCTGCTCCACCGCAGCGCCACCGGACGGGTCGACCTGCTGGACTTCTTCGCGGCTGCGCCGGGGCTCGGCCTGACGCGTCCGGTGCGACCGATGGAGAGCTTCGATGTCGAGTTCGGCACGGCCGTCCAGCGGTTCCACATCGGCGCCGGCTCGTGCGCCGTCGGGGGGACGGCGGCAGGCCTCGGTACCGCGCACCGCCAGTTCGGCTCGCTGCCGTGGGCGGAGCTCGTCGCGCCTGCCGCTGCGCTGGCCCGGTCCGGCGTCGTCCAGACGGAGGCGCACGCCCGTCTGAACGCCATCCTCGTCCCCGTGGTGACGCTGACGCCGGAGGCTCGGAGCATCTGGGCGCCGGACGGGCACGTGCTGAGGGAGGGCGAGACGATGCGCCAGCCGGCGCTTGCCGACACGCTCGACCGGATCGGTGACGCGGGTGCCGACGACCTCTACCGCGGGCGCCTGGCCGAGGCGATCGTCGCCTTCTCCGACGAGGCCGGGGCGGCGCTGACGGCGCGCGACCTGGCCGAGTTCCGCGTGATCCGGCGGCGGCCGGTCGAGGTGCAGTTCCGCGGGCACCGGATCCGCACGAACGCGCCGCCGTCATCGGGTGGCCTGCTGCTGGCCTACGGCCTCGCGCTGCACGACCGCCTGCCGGTGGCGGACGACCCGCTCGGCGCTCCGGCAGTGCGTGTGCTGGCGGCGATCCTGCGCGAGGCCGAGGCACGACGCGGGGCAGAGCTGGCGCGTTCGCTCGCGCGCAGCGGGGCCCGGCGCCTGCTCCAAGACCCGTCGCTGGAGCGCGGCCGGGCGCGGATGCTGGACGACCTGCATGGACAGCCACAGGCTCTCGCTGCCGTCACGGCGCCGCGCGGGACGAGTCACGTATCGGTCGTGGACGCGGCGGGCAACGCCGTCGCGATGACGAGCTCGACGGGGTGCGGCTCCGGCGTGTTCGCGGGCATCACCGGGCTGCACCTGAACAACATGCTCGGGGAGGAGGATCTGACCGGGCACGGGCGGCCGCGGCCGGGCGAGCGGCTGACGTCGATGATGTCGCCGACCATCGCCGAGGGGCCGGACGGCTCCGTGCTGGTGGCGGGGTCGAGCGGCTCGGCGCGGATCCGGTCGGCCATGCACCGCGTGCTCGGTGCGCTGATCGAGCACGGCCTGGAGCCGCGCGAGGCCGTCGATCTGGCTCGCATCCACGTGACGCCGGCCGGCCTCGACTGCGAGCACGGGTTCCCGGCCGAGACGCTGACCGAGCTCGAGCGGCTCGGCGAGCGCGTGATCTCGTGGCCCGACCGCAACCTCTACTTCGGTGGTGCGCAGGTGGCGACGCTGCGCGCCGGCACCTTCGCGGCGGCGGGCGACCCGCGGCGCGGCGGCGACGCGGTGGTGGTGCAGCCGTGACGGGCACGATCCGGCCCATCGTCCCCGGCGATGCGAAGGTGCTGAGCGCGCTGTACACCGCCCAGCGCGACTTCCTGGCGCCGTTCGAGCCGGTGCGGGCCGAGTCGTTCTTCACGGAGGTGACGCAGCGGGTGCGCCTGACGGAGATCGCGGAGCGGCGGCGGATGGGTGCCGGCTTCTCGTGGCTGATCCTCGACGGGGGCGTCGTGGCGGGCATGATCTCGCTGTCGAACGTGATCCGCGGCCCCTTCCAGTCGGCGAACCTCGGCTACTTCGTCGCTCGTGAGCACAACGGCCGCGGCCTCGCGACCACGGCGGTGCAGCTCGTGGTGGCGGAGGCCTTCTCGGCGGTCGGCCTGCACCGCGTCGAGGCGGGCACGCTGCTCGACAACCACGGCTCGCAGCGGGTCCTGGCAAAGGCCGGCTTCGAGCAGTTCGGCCTGGCGAGGCGCTACCTGCACATCGGAGGAGCCTGGCGCGACCACGTGCTCTTCCAGCGCCTGTCGGACAGCTGACCGGGGTCTGCGATCCGCCTCTTCCGGTCTTTGGATGGTGTCATCGGCGCTAGGTGGTGGTCGAGTGCGCCGAACGGGCGCTCGGAACGTGGTCTGCCGTAGGCCGGAACAGCAGCCGCCTCGGCGTGCGGGCGCAGAGCATGCGCGGGCCAGGGATGACCTCATCCGGATCCGGGACGAGGCGGATCGCAGCCTTCGGGCTGAGCTGCTTCGAGCTGCGCTGGGCGAGGCTGCGGCGGGCGGATTGCAGCCTTCGAGGCCCAGCAGCTTCGGGCCGCGCTGGGCGGGTCTGCGCTTGGTGCCGCGGATTTCGGGTGAGGTATTGGGTTCTGGGTGTAGAGCTGGTGAGGCGTTCGGCGGCTTGCGATGATTCGGGTCTGCGCCGCAGCCCGGAGCGGTGCGCCCGGGCCGGCTTGTCTGTCGTAGGTCGGACGAGCGGCCGGGTCGGATTGCAGACGCAAGGCGTGCGCGGGTGCAGCGGCGGCGGTGTGCAGCTTTCGTCGGAGGCCGTGAACAGCCGCATGCGCGGAGGCGACAGGAAGACGCCTCAAATGCCAGGTGATGACCTCATCCGCATCCGGGACGTGGCGGATCGCAGCCTTCGGGCTGAGCTGCTTCGGGCTGAGCTGCTTCGGGCTGCGCTGGGCGGGTCTGCGCTGGGTGCCGCGGATTTTGGGTGGGGTATTCGGTACTGGGTGGAGCGCTGGTGAGGCGTTCGCCGGCTTGCGATGAGTGGGGACCGCGCCGCAGCCCGGAGCGGTGCGCGAGCGCGGAATGAACGCTCCGACCCAGGGTCCGGCTGAGGCCGAACGAGCGGCCGGGTCGGATCGCAGACGCAAGGCGTGCGCGGGTGCAGCGGCGGCGGCGTGCAGCTTTCGTCGGAGGCCGGCAACAGCCGCATGCGCGGAGGCGACAGGGGGACGCCTCAAATGCCAGGTGATGACCTCATCCGGATCAGGGACGAGGCGGATCGCAGCCTTCGGGCTGAGCTGCTTCGGGCTGAGCTGCTTCGGGCTGCGCTGGGCGGGTCTGCGCTGGGTGCCGCGGATTTCGGGTGGGGTATTCGGTACTGGGAGTAGCGCTGGTGAGGCGTTCGCCGGCTTGCGATGAGTGGGGTCTGCGCCGCAGCCCGGAGCTTGCGCCGGGCCGGGCTTGTCTGTCGTAGGTCGGACGAGCGGCCGTCTCGGATTGCAGACGCAAGGCGTGCGCGGGTGCAGCGGTGGCGGCGTGCAGCTTTCGTCGGTGGCCGTGAACAGCCGCAAGCGCGGAGGCGACAGGAAGACGCCTCAAATGCCAGGTGATGACCTCATCCGCATCCGGGACGTGGCGGATCGCAGCCTTCGGGCTGAGCTGCTTCGGGCTGAGCTGCTTCGGGCTGCGCTGGGCGGGTCTGCGCTGG
>JBBQFB010000270.1:0-4862 GCA_038321545.1 Gaiellales bacterium | reverse complement strand
GCGGATCGACTACGCCGACGGTGCGTGGGGTCGCAGCGTGCTGCAGCCGTACGGCCCGATCCAGCTGGATCCGTCGTCGGCCGTCTTCCACTACGCCCAGGCGGCCTTCGAGGGCATGAAGGCGTTCCGCCTGGCCGACGGTGGCATCGGCGTGTTCCGTCCCGACGCCAACGCCGCGCGCATGAACCGTTCGGCGGCGCGGCTCGCCATGCCCGAGCTGCCGGTCGAGCGTTTCATCGAGGCGGTCGACGCGGTCGTGGCGGCCGATGCCGGCTGGGTGCCGGAGGGCGATGGGCAGAGCCTCTACCTGCGCCCGCTGATGTTTGCGACCGAGCAGATCCTGCAGGTGCGTCCGTCGAAGCGGTTCTCGTTCTTCGTGTTCGACTCGCCGAGCGGCTCGTACTTCACGGGTGGTGCGAAGCCGGTCACGGTGTGGGTGTCCGAGGACTACTCGCGTGCCGCACCCGGCGGCACGGGCGCAGCGAAGGCGGCCGGCAACTACGCCGCCAGCCTGGCGGCTCAGCTGCAGGCGCAGGAGGCCGGCTGTGACGGCGTCGTCTGGCTCGACGCGGTCGAGCGTTCCGCCGTCGAGGAGATGGGCGGCATGAACCTCGTGTTCGTGTTCGGCCGCGGCGCCGACGTGAGGCTCGTGACGCCCGAGCTGACGGGCACGATCCTGGCCGGCGTCACGCGCGACTCGATCCTGCAGCTCGGCCGCGATCTCGGCTACGGCGTCGAGGAGCGGCGGATCACGATGGACGAGTGGCGCCACGGTAACGAGGACGGCTCGATCAGCGAGGTGTTCGCCTGTGGCACGGCAGCGGTGATCACCGCGGTCGGCCACGTGAAGTCGAACTCGGGCGAGTTCAGCATCAGCGGCGGCGAGGTCGGCCCGGTCGCCTCGACGTTGCGCGAGTCGCTGCTCGGCATCCAGCACGGCACGGCGCCCGACCCGCACGGCTGGCTGCGCCGGGTCCTGTAGCGTGCCGCGCGCGGTCGTGGGGCCCGCGCCGGTAGCAGAATGGCCGTGTCCGAAACGGTGCCTGGCACCTAAACGGCCATAACGTCACACTTCCGCGCGGGGTTTGGCGCGGTACGTGCGTTCCGCGCCAGGCTCGTGACGGCGATAGGACGGGCTCTCGCGGCACCGACCGCGCCGGAGCCGCGTCCGCCGGCGTCCGAGGAGTCCGCCTAGCCGCCGATGTGCGACATCTCGACCTTCGGACGGCGCGTGGTCTCGGCCGTTCGCAGGTCGGAGTACCGGTCGGCGCGGCGAGTCCAGATCGCCCGGATCCGCTCGTCCAGCGTGGCGTCGTCCACGCCCGAGCGCAGCAGCTCGCGCAGGTCGTGGCCCTGCGCGGCGAACAGGCACGTGTAGAGCTTGCCCTCGGCCGAGATGCGGGCCCGCGTGCAGGCGCCGCAGAACGGCTGCGTGACCGACGCGATCACGCCGATCTCACCCGCGCCGTCGCGGTAGCGCCACCGCGTCGCGACATCGCCCGGCGCGTCGCGGTCGACCGGCTCGAGCGGCCAGGAGGCGCCGATGCGGTCGACGATCTCCTGGGCGGGAACGACCTCGTCGAGCTTCCACCCGTTCGTCGACCCGACGTCCATGAACTCGATGAAGCGCAGGATCACGCCGGTGCCGCGGAACCGGTCGGCGATCGCCTCGATGCCGTCGTCGTTGACGCCGCGCTTGACGACCGCGTTCACCTTCACCGGGCCGAGGCCCGCCGCGATCGCCGCGTCGATGCCCTCGAGCACCTTTGCGACCGGGAAGTCGACATCGTTCATGGCCTTGAACGTCACGTCGTCGACCGAGTCGAGCGACACGGTCACCCGCGTCAGCCCGGCGTCGGCGAGGGCCTTCGCGCGTTGGCGCAGCAGGGAGCCGTTGGTCGTCATCGTCAGGTCGTCGATGCCGTCGATGGCCGCGAGGCGCGCCACCAGCTGGTCGACGTTGCGCCGCACGAGCGGCTCGCCGCCGGTGAGCCGGATCTTCGTCACGCCGAGCCCGGCGAACACGCGCGCCAGCCGCTCGATCTCCTCGAACGACAGCACCTCATTGCGGCCGAGGAACTGGAAGCCCGGGCCGAAGATCTCCTTCGGCATGCAGTACGTGCAGCGGAAGTTGCAGCGGTCGGTCAGCGAGATGCGCAGATCGCGCAGCGGGCGGTGCAGACGGTCTTCCATCGGGTGCAGTGTACGGCGGGTCGGGGCTACTGCCGGAGGGGAACGCGGAGGCGGTACTCGAGGTCGTGTGCCGCGTGCCCGGTGGCGGGAAAGCCCGCGATCCAGAGCGCGTCGACATCGACCTCGATGCGCGCCCCGTCGAGCACGTCGCCGATGGCCGGGCGGACGGTCGGATAGACGTCGGGTTGCTCGGCGTAGAGCAGCGTGCAGTGCGGCCGCCACGAGTAGGGCAGCACGTCGGGGGCCGAGTTGCAGAGGCCGTTTCGCAGCGCGACGAGCTGGTCGACGCCGTCCTCGATGCCCAGCCACGCGACGATGCGGGTGGCGGTCGCAAACTCGCCGAGGCCCGAGAGGACGAGCTTGAACGGCGCCTGCTGCGCGGCGACCCCGCGCACCCGGGTCGCGACGTCGGTGCAGCCTGCCTCGGCGTGCAACGGCGCGTACAGCAGCGTCACGTGGGCGGTGTCCTCACGCTGCACGTGGATGCCCGGCCCGACGACCTCGTCGGCCAGTCGTGCGAGCAGCGGGGCGGCGGCGTCGACCCGGACGGTCGCTCCCCAGTACCAGTCAGTCACGCTTCGTCGGCTCGTCCGTCTCCCATGGGGGAAGCTCGTCGTCCGTCGCGGCGAACGGGTCGTAGGCCTCCGTCGCGTCGGGGTCGACCGACGCGTGGTCGGCGGTGATCTCGTCCTCCTCCGCGGCTCGGACGAGCGCTGCCGGCGGCGGGTTGTCGAGCTCCTCGAACAGCGCCGAGCCGTTCTGCGGGCCGCTGGTCGCGGCCGGTGGCTCCTCCACCACGGGCAGCGGCGGCGGAACGGAAACGCCCGGCGGGAGGGCGTCCTCGTCGATCAGCGGCACGACCACGCCCGGCGGCAGCGGCGTCGACACCCCGGTCGGCAGCATCGACTCCAGCGGCAGGCCGGGAATCGCGTCGGGCGGCACGTCGACCGGCTCGTCGCGCTGCGGCGCCTCCCGGCCCCAGATCTCGCGGCCCTCGTACTCCAGGCCGGGCAGGTCGTCAGGCGACCAGCCGGCGGCGCCGTAGTACGTGGGGGCGGTCGGCCACGGCACCAGGCGGCCGCCGACGTGCACGCTGCCGACCAGCAGCGGTTCGGACCGCGAGAGCGCGACGGCGTTGGCCGGGCAAACCCAGATCGACGCGACGGTGCCATCGGGGCGTGTGACGTCGACCTCCACGGTGCCGAGACCGTGCTCGTGCGTGAAGAAGCACAGCGCCGGCCGGTCGGACGAGGGCTGCGGCGGCAGGCCGCGGCCCTCGGCAAGCGCCTCGGCGCACTCGATGTGCCACTCGGTCAGGTCGAGCTCGCCCGCGCAGGTGCGCAGCTCGCGCGGCGAGTACAGCTGCGGCAGCTGGCGGCGGAGCGCCACCAGCTTCGCCCCGGCCGTCTGGTGGTGCTCGGCGAGGGCCGGATCGTCGGGCCGCTCGCCGACGGCCCGCACCAGCTCCGAGTGTCGCAGCGAGAGCGCGTCGAGACGCGTCGCGTGGAAGCTGCGCGCCGTGCCGATCGATCCGACGCGGGCCCGGTTGCGGCGTTCGCGCGAGACGGCCCGCATGCGCAGGAAGCCGAGCACGCCGAGCCCGAGCAGCAGCGCGATGATGATGTACAGCCACGGCAGGCCGCCGCCCCCGCCGCCTCCGCCCGTCGTGCTCGTGCCGCTCTCGCCGGGCACCTTGCCCGAGGCGACCTGGTCGGTGAACACCTTCAGCGTGTCGACAACCGACGCCTGCCCGGACTTCTCGGCGAATGTGGCAGCCTCCCGGATCACCTCGGCGTTGACCGTCGCATCGGTGATGGCGCCGCCGAGGTCGGTGCCCTGGTCGGTCACGTGCGCGACGGCCACGAAGGTGACCGGCGGCTTCGCCTTCTTCAGCTTCGCGAGCACGGCGGTGGCGGCCGTCTCGGGCGTCTCGGTGCCCTTCGGCAGGCGCGCGAGCACGACCAGCCGGTAGCCGTCGTGGTTCTGCGCGACCTTCTGCAGCGCGAGCTGGTCGACCTCTTTTCGGAGTGAGGTCGAGACGTAGATCAGTCCGCCGTCGAGGGGCGTCGCGACCTTCGTGACGGTGAGCGCGGGCGTGGCGGCGCCGCCCTGAGTGGCCAGGGAGAGCGTTACGACCGCCGCGCCGAGGAGCGCGGAGAGCAGCCATCTGCGCATGGGCGGATGCTACTCCGTCCGGTCCGCCGCGCGGCCAATCGACCCTAAATTCTGACGCGAAGAAAACTTGATATGTACACACTCATATCCTAGAATCCGGTCTGTACCACCCCCCGAACCAGGAGCAACATCCCCCATGGGCAGAGTCATCGGCATCGATCTCGGCACGACGAACTCGTGTATGGCCGTCCTCGAAGGCGGCGATCCGACCGTGCTCGAGAACGCCGAGGGCGGGCGCACCACGCCGTCCGTCGTCGCGTTCGCGAAGGACGGTCAGCGGCTCGTCGGCACGCCGGCCAAGCGCCAGGCGGTCACGAACCCCGAGAACACCATCTTCTCCATCTAGCGCTTCTTGGGCCGTAAGTCGGACGAGGTGTCCGAGGAGATGACGATCATCCCCTACCGCGTCGTCTCGGGACCGAATGGCGACGCCCGTGTGGAGGCCGACGGCAAGCAGTACGCGCCGCCGGAGATCTCCGCGATGATTCTCCAGA
>JBBQFB010000269.1:0-4909 GCA_038321545.1 Gaiellales bacterium | reverse complement strand
CGCGGACACGTGCGTCCGCAGGTCGGTGCAACGTTGGCTGGCTTACAGCTCATCGCCGCTCGCCGAGCGATCTCCGTGGTTCACGCCCGCGATCGTTGCGGGCACCGCGACCACAAACAGCTCTTGAATGTCCTCGGCGCGTCGGCCCGGAGCTGGACCGAGAGCTTCGGGTTCGCGATCGCCGCGCTCGCGCTGCCGGCGGTCGTCATGGTCGCACCGTCCAGCGGCTCGCCGGTCGTGACGTCGACGGGAGCGCCGGCGAGATCGTCCACCATCCACGAGTACCGATCGATGCGGACCCCCGGCTGCACGGTCAACCACGCGGCCGGCACCACCTTCGCCTCGACGTAGGCAGAGACGGTGCGGATCGCGTTCTGGGTGTGGTTGCACGCGCCGGCCTGCGCGCCGAAGCAGCTCGCGAGGCGCTCGCGCTGGGCCGCGTGGCGCAGGCTGGTCTCGACGGCATCGGCCCGCGCCTGGACGCCCGCGGTGACCATCGCCGGGGCGCCGCCGATCGACAGCAGCCGCTCGTGCGCGGCGTCGAGGCCGGCCATCAGCCGGTCATCGGTCTGCTCGATCTGATCGCCGCTGATCGGGTCCCGCGCGTAGAGCGTGAAGTTCGAGAACAGCTGGAGGTCGTTGCTGACGCCGTACCCCATCACGCGCCAGGTCGAGCCGGCATCGGCATTCTTCACGGTGTAGCCGAGCTGCACGCTCGCGCGCGAGGCGACGCCACCCTCGGTCGGATCGATCGCGCCGAAGCGATCGAGCCGGCCCGCGGCGATCTCGCGCTCGGGCAGCTGCCCGGACTGGTTCCACGCGCCGCGGTACCACGTGGTCGCGAGAGCGAGCTCGCCGGCGCCGACCTGACCGGCCCACTTGACGAGCGCGTTGCCCTGCCGGAAGTCCTGCGGGTTGAGGAACGCACCGTCGGTCTCTCCGATCTGCAGCGCGATCAGCGAGCGATCGCCGTCGCGCAGCTGCGGGCTCGCCATCCCGACGACGCGGCGATCGACGCTGTCGAAGCGCTGCTTGCCCGTGACGCTGCCACCGGCCGCGATCCACACCGTCGGGCCGTCGACCTCGTCGATCGTCGCCAGCTCGAGCGCGCCCGCGGTGTAGAAGTCGCCGAACCGCGCCGCGTACGGGCCCTTGTGGACGGCGACCGACGCCACCGTCTCGGGGATCATCCAGTGCGAGTCGGCGTAGCCCTGCCCGTGGCCGTGCGACGTCAGGTTGACCGGGATGCCGTCGGCGAAGATCGCGACGTCGGTGCCGTGATCGGCGTCGAAGCCGCGGATGAAGTACTGGTCGGCCTTGCCGCCGCCCGCATGCTGCGAGACCTGGAGGCCCGGCACCTGCCGCAGGATGTCGGACGGCTGCGTGCGCGAGCGATAGCGCAGCTGCTCCGCGGTGAGCCGTACCGACGATGCGGACGCGGCGGGTGCATCGCCCACGATCTCGATGGTCTCACCGCCGGCGGCCGCGGCGGCCTCGGTCTCGGTCTCGGCGAGGGTCGTGGACTCCGCGAGTAACTCGGCGTCGCCGAGCACGGAGGTCCCCGTCGGCGCGGGCGCCGCAGGGACAGGTGACAGAGGTTGCAGGAAGGCCGTCGCCGCGCCGAGCACGACGTCGAGCAGATGAGTCAGGGACATGAGAGAGCTCCGTGCAGATGGTCCACCGCGCACGCAGGCACGGCGTGGCCCGACGCAGCGCACCCCCGAGGGATGCGCGGCGCCGGCCGGATCGAGAACAGCCTCGAGACCTAGCTGACGGGAGGATCACGCGCGGACCATCGATCGGCCCGGATGTCAGCGATGCGATCGGGTGGCGCGGAGTGACGCCAGGCGTAGGCGTGGAGGACGACGTGGGGCGCGAGCGCGGGCGGTGCCGGCTGGTGGAGCGCGATGGCGTGGTGCGCGATGCCGGCTGCCTGGTGACCCGACGCCGGGATGTCGATCGCGAGCTGCGCGCGGCGAGCGCGATGCGAGCGGTGGACCGCCGGCGCGGCCGAACCGGCGGGCTCGAGCGTCGTCGCCGCTGAACGGGCGGGCTCGTGGTGGTCGGCGCCGTGGTGATCGTCGTGGTCGTGGTGATCGTCGTGGTCGGCGGCGTGGCGGTGCTCGGCGGCGTGGCGGTGCTCGTCGAAGGTGACGACGACCAGCGTGCCGGCCGCGACGTGGGTGTGATCGTCGCGATGGGTCGCGAGGTGCAGGTTGGGCAGGACCTCCACGCCGAGCAACCACAGCAGCGCTGCGGTGATGGCGTAGGTGCGGCGGTGCCGCGTGCGGTGCCCGTGCATGATCGATGGAGTACGAGCTGCGTCTCCGCCCGGCTCAGATCAAAGATACCCTGATACGCGCGGGATCCCAGGAGACGAGCGTCTCCTCACGACCGCCGGGACGCTCGGAGGGTCGCCGGCAACCCCACGGCGTCACCCCGCAGGATCGGTCGAACGTTCGCGCTCGTGGTGGGGGGCGCTCAGCAGATCCATGACCGTCAGGTACGTGGCGGGTTTCGCCAGGTGCGCGTCGAAGCCGGCCTCGGCGGTCCGCAAGCGGTCGCGCTCCTGGTCGTAGCCGGTGACCGCGATGAGGCGGATCCGGTCGCCTCCGCGGTCGAGGATGCGCAGCTGGCGGGCGACCTCGTAGCCATCCATGAGGGGGAGCCCGATGTCGAGCAAGGCGACCTGCGGGTGGAACGTCCTCGCCACGTCCAGTGCCGTGGGCCCGTCGTAGGCCACGCGGACGTCGTGGCCGCCCTTGGTGAGCGCGTCGCCGAGCACGTCGGCGGCATCCTGGTTGTCGTCGACGATCAGCACGCGTCGGGCGATGGTCGGGCCCCGCTTCGCCGTGCCCGGCGGCTGCGACGGACGCAGCTTCCGGCGACGACCGGGCGGCACGCGGATCTCGAACTCGCTGCCCTGGCCAACGCCGGCGCTGCGCGCCGTGACGGAGCCGCCGTGAAGCTCGACCATGCTGCGCACGATGGCGAGCCCGAGGCCGAGGCCACCCTCGGCCCGCGCGCTCGAGCGCTGGCCCTGCACGAACGAGTCGAACACCTGAGGCAGGAGCGCCGCAGGGATGCCCACCCCACTGTCCTTCACGGTCATGACGATGAGGCCCCCGGTGGCGTCGGACTCCTGGGTCACGACGAGGCCGATCTGACCGCCTGGCTCGGTGAACTTGGCGGCGTTGGTGAGCAGGTTCGTCAGGACCTGGCACATGCGGATCTCGTCGGCGTCGAGGATGAGCCCCGGGGCCACCTCGATCGACAGGCGATGGCCTCGCTCCTCGATGAGGGGCTTGGCCAGCTCGACGGCACGGTCCACCAGGTGGGCAACCTCGAGCGCGGCGCGGTCGAGCTTGACCTTGCCCTGCGTGATGCGTGACACGTCGAAGAGATCGCCGATGAGCCGCACCATGTGGTGGACCTGTCGCTCGATGATCTCGCGCTCGCGCCGCATGGTCACCTCGGACTCGAGCCTCATCAGCTCGAGCGAGGTCAAGATGGGAGCGAGCGGGTTGCGCAGCTCGTGCCCGAGCATGGCGAGGAACTCGTCCTTGGCACGATTCGCGGCCTGCGCGACCTCGAGGAGCTCGAGCCGTTCCTGGGCAATGCGCTTGCGCTCGGTGACGTCCACGAAGGACAGCACACAGCCCAGTGCGGTGCCGTCGGACGCGAGGATGGGGCCCGCCGAGACCAGCAGGGTGAGCTCGCCAGGGCCGGTGGCTCCCAGCGTCACCTCCACGCCGCTGGTCACCTCGCCGCGTAACGCCGCCGCGACGATCGCGTGCGCCACCTCCGCGCCATCGGCGGTGCGAAGCTGGACGACGTCGGCGAACCGGTCGAGCAAGAGGTTCCTGCCGGCGATGCGATGCGCGGCCTGGCTGGCGCGCACCACTCGCCCGGCGGGATCACAGACGACGAGCCCCTCGGTCGCCTGATCGACGATGAGCGAGGCGAGCCCCTCGGCGGCGACGATCGCCTGGCTGCGCTGCTGCTCGGACAGATCAGTGGCGACGACGTACGTGAGCCTCACCTCGGCGTCCCAGCTCGCCGAGGCCGACAGGTAGACCGGGACGCGGCTGCCGTCCACCGCCAGCAGCTCGACCTCCGCGGTCTCGGGCTTGCGCTGCGCGGACCGCAGCAGCGCGTCGAGCATGTGCCGAGAGCTGTCCGGTACGAGGTGCTCGACCTGCGAGCCGATCAGGCGCCCGAGCGGGATCTTCGCGAGCTCGGCGAACCGCGCGTTGGCGTAGACGATCGTGCCGAGATCGTCGAGGAGCAGCGCCCCCTCGTTCATGGTCTCGACGAGCTGGCGGTACCGCTGATCGGTCTCCTTCAGCCGGAAGACCTGAGCGCCATCCTGTCCCTCGATGACCAGCCCGTCCGCGTGGCCCATGCGGATGGCGGAGATGGTCGCCTCGGCCTCGCGCAGGCGGTCGCGGAGGCGGGCGGTGGTGGCCCGGAGGCGGGCGACTGCGTCGGGGGTCGCCGCCTTCGCGGCCTTCGCGGACTTCGCGGACTTCGCGGACTTCGCGACGGATCTCTGGGAACGTTTGCGCGCCATCGCGATCGTTTTACTTCTGCTTGAGATCGAGGCCGAACAGCACCACCTCTTGGTGTGAGAGGTCCCCGATGAAGCGACGCAGCGGCACGGGCAGTGCCCTGATCAACGTCGGCACAGCGAGGATCTGGTGATCCTTCGCGAGCGCGGGCTGCTGGAAGATGTCGATCACCTCGAGCTGGTAGCGACCCGCGAGGTGCTCGTCGCACAGCTTGCGCGCGTTCTGGATCGCGCGCGTGGAGCGCATCGAGGTGCCGGCGATGTACAGCCGGAGCAGCATCACGGGCGGCGTCTTGGCGCGGGCGGTCTTGCGCGCGCGCGTGGCCGTGCCCGCTTTCG
>JBBQFB010000268.1:0-4917 GCA_038321545.1 Gaiellales bacterium | reverse complement strand
CGTTGTCGGTGTACGTCGTCGCCGTGATGACCGCGGCGTTCGCCTTCGTGGCGCCGCGATAGACGTTGTAGCCGGCGATGCCGGCACCCACCGCGACCGGCGCCGCCCACGTCAGCACGGGCTTCACCTTGGTCGGCGTCGGGCCCGCGAGGCCTGTCGGCGCGCTCGTCACGGCGAGCGCCGCAGCCGGGGCTGCGAGCAGTGCGACGAGGGCCGCGAGGGCAGCCCGACGGAAAGTAAGCACAATACTCACTGATGTGAGTATCGGCTTGCGAATAGTTCAGCTTAATACTGCTCCGGGATGCGCCCGGCCTGACCCTCAGACAGGGCCGCCGGCGGCGGCGGGCGCCGTCGGGTCTGTCGCGCCCGAGATCGTCTCGCGCGCCAGGTAGTCCTCGATCTGCAGCTCGTTGCCGTGCGCGCGCTCGCACACGCGCAGCAGGTCGGACATCGAGGCGACCTCCTCGACCTGCTCCTTCAGGAACCACTGCATGAACTGCTCGCCCTGGAAGTCCTGCTCGGAGCGCGCAGCGGCTGTGATCGCGTTGATCTGCGCCGTGACGCGCTTCTCCTGCTCGAGCGCCACGGCGACCGGCTCGGAGATGCTCGCGAACTCGTTGCGAGGGGCCTCCGCGCCCGCCACGATGACCTTGCGGTCGGTGTCCATCAGGTACTGGACGATCATCATCCCGTGGTTCCGCTCCTCCAGGGCCTGCTGGTAGAAGTGCGCGGCCAGCCGCGGCAGCGTCTGCTGGTCGTACCAGACAGCGATCGCGATGTACTGGTGGGCGGCCGAGAACTCGTGGCCGATCTGCTCGTTCAGGAGGCTGTGGAAGTCGCTCATTGCCCGGGAACAGTACCGGTCAGTTCGGCCGCCAGACGGCGGAACGGCCCCTCGGTCGCCATCAGCCGGTCGTACGTGCCGCGCTCGACGACGCGGCCGTGATCGAGCACCAGGATCTCGTTCGCGCGCCGGACGGTCGACAGCCGGTGCGCGATGATCAGCGACGTGCGGCCACGCAGGAGCCGGTCGAGGGCGCCCTCGATCAGGCGCTCCGTCGGGCGATCGATGTTCGACGTGGCCTCGTCAAGGATCAGGATCCGCGGGTCGGCCAGGAGCGCGCGGGCGATCGAGATCAGCTGGCGCTCGCCGGCCGAGAGGCCAGAGCCGCCCTCGCGCACGACGTGCAGCAGGCCGCCGTCGAGCCGGGCGGCGACCTCGTCGACGCCGATCGCGCGCGCCACCTCCTCGACCTCGGCGTCGGTCGCCTCGGGACGCGCGAAGCGGATGTTGTCGGCGATCGTGCCGGAGAACAGGAACGGGTCCTGCAGCACCACGCCCAGCTGGCGGCGGTAGCTCGCGAGGCCGACCTCGCGCAGGTCGTGTCCGTCGACGCGCACGACACCGTCAGCCGGGTCGTAGAAGCGGGCGATCAGCTTCGCGGTCGTCGACTTCCCACCGCCCGACTCGCCCACCAGCGCGAGGCAGCCGCCGGCCGGCACGTGCACGTCGAGCGAGTGCAGGATCGGCTCGGCGCCGTACGCGAACGTGACGCTGTCGAGATCGATGCGGCCCTCGATGCGCGGAATCGGCTCCGCGCCCGGCTTCGAGGCGATGTCGGTCTCGGTGTCGAGGATGCCGGCGATCTTCACCATCGCCGCGGCTGCCGACTGCACCTGGCCGTACAGCTCCGACAGCTCCTGCAGCGGCTGGAACAGCAGGCCGAGCAGGCCGATGAACGCGATCACGGTGCCGAGCGTCGCGCTGCCGCCGTCGACCAGGTCGGTGCCGACCCACAGCACGGCGCCGGTGGCCAGCACGCCGAGCCACTCGATGGCCGGGAAGAAGACCGCCCAGATGGTCTGCGCGTGGATGTTCGCGGCCTGGTTCTCGTCGTTCAGCTCCTTGAACGTCTGCCGGAACGCGGGCTCGCGGTTGAACGCCTGGATGACTGCCATGCCGGCCAGCGACTCGGCCATCTGGGCGGTGACCGCGGCGATCCGGTTGCGTACCTCGCCGAAGGCCTTTGCCGAGCGCACCTGGAACCAGCGGGAGAAGGCCAGCGCCGGTGGCATCACGACCAGCGCCACCAGTGCCAGCCGCCAGTCGACGGCGAACAGCGCGATGATGGCGACGAGAAACGTGAGCGTGTTCGCGATCAGCGTCTTCAGGCCCTCCGAGAGCACGTCGGAGAGCGCGTCGATGTCGCTGGTCAGCCGGGCGATGATCCAGCCGGCCTTGGTCTGCGAGAAGTAGCGCAGCGACAGCGTCGTCAGGTGCCCGAACAGGTGGCGGCGCAGCTCGAGCACGATCCCCTGGCCGACCGCCGCCAGGCCGCGCACGACGTACGAGCCGAGCGCCCACGAGATCGCGTTGATGGCGACGTAGATCGAGACGTCGATCCACAGCCGGCGCTCGTCGCCGGCGCGCATGCCGTTGTCGACCGCGTCCTTGACGAGCAGCCAGCCGCCGGCCTGTGCCGCAGCCGTCAGCCCGGCCGCGGCGAACAGCACCGCGAGGTGGCGCCGCGGGGCGGTGATGTACTCGCCGAGGCGCAGCAGCCCGGCGCGATGGTCAGCCAACGCCGATCGTCTCCTCGGCGAACAGGCGGGCGAACTGGCCGCCCGCCACCAGCAGCTGTGCGGGCGTGCCCTGCTCGACGATCTTCCCGCCTACCAGCACCACGGCGCGGTCGGCGGCCCGAACGGTCGACAGACGTTGGGTGGCGATCAGGACCGTGCGTCCGGCGACGGCTGGCCGCAGGCGTCCGACGAGCGCCCGCTCGGTCTCGGTGTCGACCGCCGACAGCGGGTCGTCGAGCACCAGCACGCGGGCGTGCGACAGCAGCACTCGGGCCAGCGCGACGCGCTGGCGCTGGCCGCCGGACAGGTTCACGCCGCGCTCGCCGATCAGCGTGTCGTAGCCGTCGGGAAGCTCGTCGACGAACGCGTCGACACCGGCCGCCTCGCACGCCTCGCGCATCTCGGCCTCGGTCGCGTCGGGTCGGCCGTCAAGCAGGTTGTCGCGAAGCGGCGCCGAGAACAGCACCGGGCGCTGCGTGACGAGGCCGATCGTCTCGCGCAGCGGGTGCAGCCGCATCGCGCGGACGTCGACACCGCCGATCTCGACGGCGCCCGAGTCGAGGTCGTAGAAGCGCGGCAGGAGCTGCAACAGCGAGGTCTTGCCGGAGCCGGTGGAGCCGCAGACGGCGACGATCTCGCCGGGCTCTAGCTGCAGGTCGAGACCGCGCAGCACCTCGTCGCCGTCGCCGTAGCCGAAGTGGACGTCGCTGAACCGCACTTCGAGTGGGCCGTCGGGCAGCGGCGCCGACGTCTCCGGCTCGACCAGGGGGACGATGCCGTCGAGCCACGCGAAGCAGCGGCTGGCCGACGCGATCGCACGCTGTGCGAGGTTGAGGATCCAGCCGAGCGCCTCGAGCGGCCAGACGAGCTGCAGCAACAGCGCGTTGAACAGCACGAACTCGCCGATCGTGAGGTCGCCGTTGATGACCAGGTGGCCGCCGAGGGCGAGCACCATCGCGATCGCCATCGACGGCAGGAATATGAGGCCCGGCAGGTAGCGGCCCTCCACGGCTGCCTCGCGCAGGACGACGTCGCGGACGGAGCGCGCCTTGCCGGCGAACCGCTCGTTGACCTCCGGCTCGCGGCCGAAGGCCTGCACCATCTCGATCCCGACCACGCCCTCATCGGCCGCCTCGGTCACGTCGGCCGACTTCTGCTGCGCCTGGCGCGAGATCGGGATCACGAGGACCGCGAACCGCCAGGTCAGGACGGCGACCAGGGGCATCACAATGCCGGCGCAGACGGCGAGCAGCGGGTTCACGACGGCCAGCACGACCGCGACGCCGACGATCATGAACGCGCTCTGGATCGACTGCACGACGCCCCAGCCGATGAAGTAGCGCACCGGGTAGAGGTCGTTCGTGGCGCGCGACAGCACCTGGCCGGTCGAGTGCCGGTCGTAGAACCGGCGCGGGTAGCTCAGGTACGCGTCGTACATCAGCTGGCGGAGGCGCCGCTCGACGGCGATGCCGATGATGCTGGTCGACCACCGGCGGACGAAGTTGAGCCCGAAGCGGACGGTCGCGAGGACCATGATCCACGCCACGAGGCCGGGCACCTTGTCGGGTCGGTCGGCGACGATCGCGTCGTCCACGACCGACTGGATCAGCTTCGTGATGGTGAGCGTGAGGCCGGTGATCAGAAACGCGCAGCTGACGCCGAGCGCGACGAACCGGCCCTGCTCGCGCCACAGCACGGACAGCCGGCGGACGGTCGGCCAGAACGGAAGGTCGGGGGGATCGACGTCGTGATGCACCGAGCGGGAGCGTACCGGCGGAGGGGATGACGGGCGACTCCCCTAAGTCGCCCGCCGTGGTCACCAGCCCTTGCCCATGTCAGTGACCCGGAAAGCAGCGGCGTTCAAGCCGTTGCCCCCTTTCCATCCCCACCGATGAGACGGAGAGCTTCTACCACGCCGGGTCCCCGGCATGCAACCGCAGGATGTGTCGGGTTATGGGGCGACGAACGCTCCGACCCTGGGTCCGCCGGGGCCGGACGGGTAGCCGTACCGGATTCAGGAGCCGCCGGCGCGGAGGCGACGGGTGGACGCCCCGAGTTCCAGGTGATGCCCGCATCGGCCGGGGCGTGGCGGATCGCAGCCTTCGGGCTGAGCTGCTTCGGGCTGCGCTGGGCGAGGCTGCGTTGGGTGCCGCGGATGTTGGATGGGGTATTGGGTTCTGGGTGGAGCGCTGGTGAGGCGTTCGCCGGCTTGCGATGGGTCGGGTCTGCGCCGCAGCCCGGAGCGGTGCGCCGGGGCGGCGCTGGGCGGGTCTGCGTTGGGTGCCGCGGATTTCGGGTGGGGTATTCGGTACTGGGAGTAGCGCTGGTGAGGCG
>JBBQFB010000267.1:0-4936 GCA_038321545.1 Gaiellales bacterium | reverse complement strand
GCCGTGGGTGCCAGTTCACACCGTCGCGTCGCCAGGTGGGTAGGTGCGTCCGACCAAAGGACCCCTTTCTCGACCTTTGCCGGTTCCCGGGCCTAGACTCCGGTCGTGCCGGTCGCCACGTCGTCCAACCGCTCGCTGGCGATTCTGGTCGGCACCGTCGCCCTCCTCGAGACGCTGCTGCTGTCGGCGCTCTCGCCTCTCCTGCCCCTGTTCGAGGAGGACCTCGGGATTTCGAAGGCCCAGATCGGACTTCTGAACGCGGCGTACCCGTTCGGCACGTTCCTGGTCGCGCTGCCAGCCGGCCTTGCCGTCGCGCGGATCGGATTGCGGTCGGCCGTGGCCTGCGGGCTCGGACTGCTTGCGGTGTCGACCGTCGCGCTCGGGCTGCTCGATTCGTATCCCGGGCTGGTCGTCGCCCGCTTCCTGCAGGGCGTCGGCGGCGGCGGCATCGCGTGGCCGCTCGCGACCGCGTGGTTGACCGGCGAGACGCCACCCGACCGGCGTGGGCGCGTGCTCGGCAAGGTGATCGGCATCTCGATCTTCGGTGCCACGCTCGGGCCGGTGCTCGGAGCCATCGCGACCGCCAGCCGGCCGGCGACCTTCATCGGGCTGGCCGCGGTCGTGCTGGCCGCGATCGTGCAGCTCGGCCGGCTCCGCTCGCCGCCGGCCCAGCACGCGTCGGGGATGCGCGCCGTGCGCGCGGCGCTGACCAACCGGCGGGTGCTGCTCGGGCTCTGGTTCGTGATCATCCCCGGCGCGCTGTTCGGCATGCTCGGCACGCTCCTGCCGCTCCAGCTCGATCGGCTCGGCGTGGGCGCGCCGGGCATCGCGACGGTGTTCGTGGTGTCGGCCGCCGTGGGTGCGGTGGTGACGACCTTCGTGGGCCGGATCGCCGACCGCCGCGGCCGGATGCCGCCGCTGCGCTTCGCCCTCGTGGCGGCGCCCGTGGTGGCGCTGGTGCTGCCGCTGCTGCACCAGCCGCTGCTGGTCGCGGTGTGGGCGGTGCTCGGCGTCGCGGTGTGGGACGTCTTCTGGCCGCCCGCCATGGCGCTGCTGTCGGATGGCGCCGAGGAGGTGCAGGTCGAGCAGGCGTTCGCGTTCGCGATCCAGTCGATGGCCTGGGGGCCGGGCGCGTTCCTCGGAGCCGTCGGCGGCGGCGTGCTGGCCGAGATGGCGGGCGACACCGTGGCGTGGTCGGCGATCGCTGCGGCTTGCGTGCTCTCGCTGCCGCTCGTCAGACGTCGCGACTGAGCACGTCGGCGAGCGTCTCGGCCCGCCGCACGACCGCAGCGTCGCCGGCCTGCACGAGCACCGTGGCGGGCCGGGGGAGGGCGTTGAAGTTGGCCGCCGACACCTCCTCGTAGCAGCCGGTGCCGAGGAAGGCGATCACGTCGCCGGTTGCGACGTCGGGCAGGTCCTCCTGCTCGATCAGCTGGTCCCAGTTGCACGAGCAGCCCACGACGTCGGCTCGCTGCACGGCGGGTGCGTCGGCGCGATCGGCCACGACGGCGGCGAACCGCGTGTGCTCGGTGATCACGTCGGATAGGAAGACGTCGGCGGTGTCGACCTCGACCCACGCCCACGGCATCGGCTCGGCCTGACGCTTGACGCGCGTCACGCGCGCGAGGTGGATGCCGGTGTCGGCGAAGATCGCGCGGCCCGGCTCGATCTCGAGCGTGACGCCGTCCAGCGGGATCCCGTGCGCGGCGGCGGCGGCGCGCAGCGCGGCGGTGGTGACGGTGGCGTACTCGGCCACCGTTCGCCCGTCGCGGGCCTGCGCGACCCGCTCGATCTGCCCGCCGACGCCGTCCCGCTCCGACGGGAAGCCGCCGCCGAGGTCGATCTCGCGCGGCAGCCAGCCGTGCCACGCGTCGCGGAGCTCGGCGACGGTCTGCACCGTCGCGGTCGCGATCGCCTCCCAGAACTCCAGCGCGGCGGAGTGCCGCGCAGCGTGCTGGTGGACGCCGGCCAGGTCGACGTGCGGCGCCAGGTCGCGCGGGTCGAGTGCCACCAGGTCGGCCAGCGGCACGCCCGGCTTGTAGACCTGGGTGGCGACCCCGATCGGCACCTCGTCGGCCAGGAAGTCGCTGGGCGCCGTGTACGCCGTCAGGTCGGGACGGATGCGGATGCGGACGTGGGCGACGCGCCCCGCGGCAGCCGCGGCATCGCGGATCTCGCCCAGCTCGTCGACGTGGTCGACGGTGATCCGCACGCCGTGCGCGACCGCGTCGGCGATGTGCACCGGGCGCTTCGAGCCGTTCAGCGAGATCAGCGCGGGCGGGATGCCCGCTCGCAGCGCGATCTGCAGCTCGTGGTGCCCGAACACGTCGCAGCCGACACCGGCGGTGGCCAGCAGCCGCCAGATCGCGAGAATGTTCTGGCCCTTCAGCGCCGGCAGCAGCTGGAACGGCCCCTCCGTCCAAGCCGCCGACCAGGCCTCGCTGAAGCGCGCCACGTTGCGGTGCAGCGTGCCGGCGGAGATGACGTAGAGGGGCGTGCCGAACCGGTCGGCGAGCCCGCGTGCGTCGCACCCGTCGACGGTCAGGCGGCCGTCGCGGACGGCAATCTCGTGGTCTGCCGGATCCATCGCGTGAGCGTATCCTCTCGGCCATGCCGACGCCGTACCGATCCCCCTGGGCCACCGACGAGCACGAGCTGTTCCGCGCCACGGTGCGTGATTTCGCCGCGAAGGAGCTGCTGCCGCACGAGGAGCGGTTCATCGCGCAGGGGCACATCGATCCCGAGGTGTGGACGCGGGCCGGTGCGGCCGGGCTGCTGGGCTGCGACATTCCGGTCGAGCACGGCGGGCTGGGCGGCGACTTCGGCCACGAGTGCGTCGTCTACGAGGAGATCTGGCGCACCGGCTTCTCCGGGTTCGGCAAGGCCGTGCACGAGATCGCCGGCCGCTACGTCCTCGACTACGCGACCGAGGAGCAGCGGGCCGCCTGGTTGCCGCGGATGGTGGCCGGCGAGCTGGTCGGCGCGATCGCGATGTCCGAGCCCGGCGCCGGATCCGACCTGCGCGGCATCGCCACCAGCGCGGTCCGCGACGGCGACGACTTCATCGTCAACGGCTCGAAGACGTTCATCACGAACGGGCTGCTCGCGAACATGCTGATGACCGTCGTGCGGACCGATCCCGAGGCCGGGTCGAAGGGCTACACGCTGCTGATGATCGAGACCGAGGGCCTCGACGGGTTCCGCCGCGGCAGCCTCCTGAAGAAGATCGGCCAGAAGGCGCAGGACACGTGCGAGCTGTTCTTCGAGGATTGCCGCGTGCCGGCCGGCGTCAGCCTCGGCGACGGGCAGGGCCTGTACCAGCTGATGGCGTCGCTGGCCTACGAGCGGACGATCGTCGCGATCAAGTCGATCGCCGCCATCGAGTGCGCCGTCCGTGAGACGCTCGCGCACACGAAGGCGCGGGAGGCGTTCGGCAAGCGCCTGTTCGATCTCCAGAACACGCGTTTCAAGCTCGCCGAGGCGCAGACGGCGGCGACGATCGGCCGCGTGTTCGCCGACCACTGCGTGCAGCGCGTGATCGACGGAACGCTCGACGCCGAGACGGCCGCGATGGCGAAGTGGTGGCTGACCGACCAGCAGTGCAAGGTGATCGACGAGTGCCTGCAGCTCCACGGCGGCTACGGCTACATGCTCGAGTACCCGATCGCGCGGCTGTACGCCGACGCCCGGGTGCAGCCCATCTACGCGGGCGCGAACGAGGTCATGAAGGAGCTGATCGCGCGGTCGCTGTAGATCCGTGGTGAAGGAGATCCCGGTCGGTGGCGCCCCGACGCGGGCAAGGTCTCCGCTACCCTCGCCCCATGACCGAGCTACACGATGTGATCGTGGTCGGCGGGGGCATCGCGGGCCTCGCGGCGGCGTGGGACCTGCGCAACCGCGACGTCGTGGTGCTGGAGGCGGGCGACCGCGTCGGCGGCCGGATCCGATCGGAGTCGCGAGGCGACCACTGGATCAACCTCGGCGCGCACGTGTTCGCGGGCGCCGGGTCGGCCAGCGACCGCCTGATCCGCGACACCGGCGTCGACGCCGTGCCCGTGCCCGGGCGGCTGACGTCGATCGCGATGAACGGCGCGTTCCTCAACTCGGGCCGCGTCGAGTCCTTTCCGTTCCGCATCCCGATGCCGGCCGCCGACCGGCTGGCCGTGCTGCGCACCGGCGCCCGGCTGCGGGTCGAGGTGGCGAAGCTGCAGCGGCTGTCGCGGCCGCGCGGATCCGAGACGCCGCGGGAGACCGAGCTGCGCGTGATGGGCTACCTCGCCGACCGGTCGTTCGCCGACTGGACGGGCGATCTGCCGCCCGATGCGGACGCGATGTTCCGGGCCACGATCACGCGCTCGACGGCCGAGTCGGAGCAGCTCACGGCCGGTCAGGGCATCCACTTCTTCGCGCTCGTGTGGACGAAGGGCGGCGGGCTGTCGAACAACGTGATGGGCGGCTCGCAGGTGCTGCTCGACGCCGTCGCGCGCGAATTGGAGGGCAAGATCCAGCTCTCGACGCCGGTGGAGGAGGTCGTTCAGCGCGACGACCACGTCGTCGTGCGGCACGCCGGCGGCGAGCTGCACGCACGGCAGGTCGTGATGGCCACGCAGGCGTACGAGACCGTACGGCTCGTGCATGACCTGCCGACGGATACGGCGAGCGCGCTCTCGGCCGTGCAGTACGGGCCGCTGATCGTGATGGGGCTGCTGACCGACGAGACGCGGGCGATGCCGTACGACGACCTGTACGCGCTGGCCACGCCGAAGTCGCCGTTCAACATGATGTTCAACATGTCGAACATCCTCCGTCGGCCGGACGCGCCGCGGGTGCCGGGCGGGAGCCTGTTCATCTATCGCAATGGCGACCGGGGCGCGTGGAAGTACCTGGAGATGTCCGACGAGGAGGTCGAGCGCGAGTGGGTCGACGCGCTCACCGG
>JBBQFB010000266.1:0-4973 GCA_038321545.1 Gaiellales bacterium | reverse complement strand
GGCCGTGCCGATCACGCTGCTGCTGGCGTTCCTGCTGGCGGCGGCCGTCTCGATGAAGGAGTCGGCCACGGTGTCGATCGCCGTCACGCTGCTCGCGCCGGCGTGGATCGGCTCCGGGCTGGCGGCGCTGGTGCTGCTCCGCGACCTGCCGCCGAACGACTTCGGCCTCAACATCCTGCTTGCCGTGCTGCTCGGTACGTGGGCGTCCGACATCTTCGCCTACTTCGGCGGCCGCCTCTTCGGGCGCCGCCGGCTGGCGCCGGCCATCTCGCCGAAGAAGACGGTCGAGGGCTTCGTGATCGGCGTCGTGTTCGGCGCGCTCGCCGTGTGGTGGACGCTGTACGCGATCGAGGACCACGTGACCCACGTGCAGGCCGCGGTGCTCGGGATCGTCGTCGCGCTGGTGGCGCCGTTCGGCGACCTGTTCGAGTCGTTCCTGAAGCGCGACCTCGGTGTCAAGGACTCCGGCCGCCTGCTCGGCGGCCATGGCGGGGTGCTCGACCGTATCGACGCGATGCTGTTCGCCTTCCCGGCGGCCTGGATCGCGCTCGACCTGATGTCCCGCGTCTAGGCGCTAGCCGAGCTGCCGGAGGGCCTCGATCACGAGGTCCCAGAAGCCGGCCGCATCGACCCGGGTGAGCACGAACGCGTTCGGCTCCAGTCCGAGCTTGCCGTGGACGTCGACGACGGTCATGCCGGCCGTATGGCGGCCCTCGGTCTCGATCGCGACGTGGCGGCGGTCGCCGCCGAACAGCGCCGGTGCGATCAGCCACGCGACCGTGGCCGGGTCGTGGACTGGAGGATGGGGCATGCCGAAGACGTCGCGGTACGTCGATTCGAAGAACCGCAGCAGGCCGAGCACCGCCGTCGCGAGCGGGGTGCCGAGCGCGGCGATCCTCGCCTGCACCTCCGGCGTCGCGCAGATCTGGTGGGTGAGATCGAGTGGGACGATCGTCAGCGGGATGCCGCTCGCGATCACGGCAGCGGCCGCCTCGGGATCGACGTAGGCGTTGAACTCCGCCGCGGGAGTGACGTTGCCGAGGGCGATCGCGCCGCCCATCCAGACGATCTCGCGGGGCTTCGCGCCGCTCGCAAGCGCGGCCGCGACGTTGGTCAGCGGGCCGGTCGCGACCAGCACCGTGTCCGGCGTCGTCTCGTCCAGGATCAGCCGCACGGCGCCGCGCGGATCGACCGTCGCGACGGGCTCGGGCAGCTCGGCGCCGTCGATGCCGGACACGCCGTGGATATCGGGCGCGACCACCAGCTCGCGCACCAGCGGCCGGTCGGCGCCGGCGGCCACCGGGATGTCGTTGCGTCGCGCGAGGGCCAGCACGCGGCGCGCGTTCTCGGTCGTCCGGGCCAGCGTCTGGTTACCGGCCACCGTCGTCAGCGCGACCAGGTCGATGGCGGCGTTGCCGAGACAGAGCAGGATCGCGACGGCGTCGTCATGGCCCGGATCGCAGTCCAGGATCACGCGCGTCGTCATGCGTACAACCCTCGCAGCACCCGCAGCCAGTTGCCGCCGAGCACCCCGGCGACGTCGTCCGCGCTCCAGCCGCGCGCCGCGAGCGCGTCGCCGATCCTGCCGTGGTCGGCGATCGTGTCCAGCTCGTCCGGAGTCTGCTCCGAGCCGAAGCCGCCGTCGTAGTCCGAGCCGATGGCGACGTGTCGCGCGCTGCCGGCGACCTCGGCGACCGACTCGATCGCTTCGCAGACGGCGTCCAGCGTGTTGGCGGGCAGCGCCCACGCCGCCGGCATGACGCCGACCACGCCGTCGCGCTCGGCGATCATCTTGATCGCGAAGTCAGGCAGCTGGCGGGCGCCCATCAGCACCGCCCGCGGGTTGGAGTG
The DNA here is from genome assembly GCA_038321545.1 of Gaiellales bacterium. GTDB lineage: Bacteria > Actinomycetota > Thermoleophilia > Gaiellales > F1-60-MAGs149 > VFJZ01. The sequence continues at coordinate 3,122 of JBBQFB010000266.1, read as the reverse complement.
CGACGCCACCATCATCCCCTCGTGGCTCATCGCCGCCCGGCCGATCGCGCCGTCCGGCAGGTGCGTCACGTCGAGGCAGATGCCGAGTCGCGACATCTCGTCGACCAGCTCGCGCCCCTCCCTGGTCAGCCCGCCGACCACGTACTCGTTGTCGGCCGTCCAGCCCGGTCCGATCATCCGCACGCCGGTCTCGTAGAACCGCTCGACGTCGGCGATCGTGCGGATGCAGTCGGCGTTCTCGATCAGCAGCGCGATCCCGACGCGGCCCTCCGGCCGGTCGAGGTCTGCGGCCGTCAGCACGAGGTCGATCTGATCGGTCTCGGCCGCCCAGCGACGGTAGATGCCGAGCTGCGCGAGGGCCTGCTCGTAGGCCCCGTGCTGGTTCGTGTAGCCGCACTCGCCCTTGTCGGCCTCGCTCCGCGGCATCGCGAACAGGGTGGCGATGATCAGGCGGACGTCGCCGGCCAGCAGCTCCGGCAGGCCGACCGTGCAGCGGCCGTTCGACGTCTCGATCGGGCCGCCCGCCTCGTCGGCACGGGTGAGCAGCGCCGACCGCGTGTAGTCGCGTCCGTCGACGAGGGCGTTGTAGGCGAGATCGAGGTGTCCGTCGACGATCAAAGGGTCAGCAGCTGGTCGTGGGGAGCGCTGGCACCGCGATCCCCGCCGCGACCTCGCGCGCCGTGTCCACGACTGCCTGTGCGGCCCGCGAACGATACCGATCCGGGTGCCAGACGAGACCGATCCGCCGGTGAAACGCGGAGCGATCGGCCAGCGGGATGACGGCCACCTCGGCGTCGGGCACGAACCGCTCGACGGCCAGCATCGGCATGATCGCGTAGCCGAGCCCGCTCGCGACGAGCCGCTGGGTGGTCAGGTTGTCGTCCGTCCGGAACACGACGTGCGGCCGTGCCCGGGCGTCTTCGAGCGCCTTCGCGATGCGGATGCCGCAGGAGTCGTTGTTCAGCGAGCCGGAGATCAGGTCCTGGTCGTCGAGGTCGCCCAGCTCGATCGCGTCACGCTCCACCAGCGGGCTCCACGTCGGCGCGATCACCACGTAGTCGTCGGCGATCAGCTCCACGGCGTCGAGCGATGTATCGCGGACCGTGATATCGGAGAAGGCGAGGTCGAGCTGGCCGGCGCGCACCAGGTCGTCGAGGTTCGCGCAGTTGACCTCGTTGCGCAGCACGACGCCGACGCGGGGCCAGCCATCGCGGAAGCGGGTCAGGGTGGGGGGCAGCAGGCGGGCGCTGGCCGACTGGAACGTGCCGATCCTGACGTCGCCCACCTCGCCGGCCGCCAGCGCGTCGAGGTCGGCGCGGACGGCGCCGAGGCGCGCGGTGATGTGCGTCGCATGGCGCAGCACGAGCTCTCCGGCCTCGGTCAGCGATACGGGCCGCGGTCCGCCGGGGCGCTCGACCAGGCGATGGCCGACGGCACGCTCCAGCGTGGCGATCTGCTGGGACACGGCGCTCTGCGCGTAGCCGAGCTCTGCGGCCGCCTGGGAGAACGACCTCGTGCGGGCGATGGCGTCGAGGGCGGTGAGGTGCCGGACCTCGACACCTGCGAGTAGATCGGACTTTGTGATTGACTTATCCATCAACCTGCATTTTCCTTATCGATCGTGGTCGCCGATAATTCAAGAGTACACAATCGGAAAGGAAGATCAAATGACCGCCGTCGCCTTTGCTCTCGTGCTCTTCGTGCTCCTCCCGGTCCTCGCTCTCCGTCACGGCGCCGAGTCCCGCCCCGGGTTCTCCGGCCGCACCGATTGGCGCTCGCTGAACCGTTGACGGCCGTTCCGGTGGCGGCGGGTATCGTTCGACCTGATGAAGCGGGTCGCGATCCTCGGCGCCACCGGTTCGGTCGGAGCCCAGGCGCTCGCCGTCTGCGCCGCCGACCCGCAGCTCGAGGTGGTCGCCCTCGCCGGCGGACGCAACGCCGACGCACTTCGCGCGGCAGGCGCCGCGCACGGCGTCGACCGGCTCGCCCTGGCCTCCGTCGACGGCCCCGACGCGATTGTCCGCCTCGTCGAGGAGTGCGAGGCCGACATCGTGCTGAACGCCATCGTCGGGGCGGCCGGGCTCGACGCCTCGCTGGCGGCGCTGCGGTCGGGCGCCGACCTCGCGCTGGCCAACACGGAGTCGCTGGTTGCCGGCGGCCCGCTCGTGCTGGCCGAGGTGGCTCGCTCCGGGCGGCGGCTGCTGCCGGTCGACTCGGAGCACTCGGCGCTCCTGCAGTGCACGGCAGGCGATCACGCCGACGCGATCCTGTCGCTCGTGCTGACGGCGTCGGGCGGCCCGTTCCGCGGCCGCACCACCGACGACCTCCGCGACGTCGGCCCCGCCGATGCCCTCGCGCACCCCACGTGGGACATGGGCGCGAAGATCACGCTCGACTCGGCCACGCTCATGAACAAGGGTCTCGAGGTGATCGAGGCGCACTTCCTGTTCGGCCTGCCGTACGACCGCATCGAGGTCGTCGTGCACCCGCAGTCGATCGTGCACGGGATGGCGCGCATGCGGGACGGTGCGATGATCGCGCACGTCGGCCACCCCGACATGCGGGTGCCCATCTCCTACGCGCTGACGTATCCGGACCGCTCCGCCACCGCCGCGCCGCAGCTCGACCTGTCGCGCCCGCTGTCGCTGACGTTCCAGCCGCCCGACACCGAGACGTTCCGCTGCCTCGCGCTGGCGCGCGCCGCCGGCGAGGCCGGCGGTACGGCGCCGTGCGTGCTGAACGCCGCGAACGAGGAGGCGGTGGCCGCGTTCCTGTCCGGCCGGATCGGCTTCCTCGACATCGCCGCGCTCGTCGCCGACGCGCTCGACCGGGTCGCAACCGCGCCGGTCGAGAGCCTCGCCGTCGTCCGCGAGGCGGACGCTGCCGCGCGTGCGGTCGTCACCGACCGGCTGGCGGCCATCGCGTGACCTACCTCGTCGCGATCCTCGGCCTGCTCGCCCTCGTGTTCATCCACGAGCTCGGCCACTTCCTGGCCGCCAAGAGCGTCGGCGCACGCGCCACCAAGTTCTACGTCGGCTTCCCGCCGGCGCTGCTGCGGCACCGCCGCGGCGACACGGAGTACGGCATCGGCACCATCCCGCTCGGCGGCTACGTGAAGATCG
>JBBQFB010000265.1:0-5006 GCA_038321545.1 Gaiellales bacterium | reverse complement strand
GATCAAGACCTATCTGCAAGCGATCTCGGACGGCCTCCGCGAGGAGATGCGCCGCGACGAGCGCGTGTTCGTGATCGGCGAGGACGTCGGCGTCTACGGCGGCGCCTTCAAGGTCACGCAGGGCTTCCAGGCGGAGTTCGGACCGTGGCGCGTGCTCGACGCGCCGCTCGCCGAGACCGCCATCGTGGGCGCCTGCACCGGCGCCTCGCTGATGGGCCTGCGACCGGTGGCCGAGATGCAGTTCGCCGACTTCATCTCGTGCGCGTGGGATCACCTCGTCACCGTGGCGGCGAAGCAGCACTACCGCACCGGTGCAGCGCTGCCGTTCGTCGTGCGCTGCCCGTCGGGCGGCGGCTTCTCCGGCGGGCCGTTCCACTCCCAGAATCCCGAGAGCTCGTTCGCGCACATCCCCGGGCTGAAGCTGGTCTGCCCGGCCACGCCCGAGGACGCCAAGGGCCTCCTGATCGAGGCGATCCGCGACCCGAACCCGGTGTTGTACTTCGAGCACAAGCACCTGTACCGCCGCATCAAGGGCGAGGTGCCCGACGCCGAGTACACGACGCCCTTCGGCAAGGCCCGCGTGCACCGCGCCGGGTCCGACCTGACGATCGTGACGTGGGGGGCGATGGTCTACACCGCCGATGATGCCGCCACCGCCGTGGCCTCGAAGGACGGCACGTCAGTCGAGGTGATCGACCTGCGCACGATCATCCCGTGGGATCGCGATGCCGTGCTGGAATCCGTCTCGCGCACGGGCAAGCTGCTCGTGCTGCACGAGGACACACGAACCGCCGGATTCGGCGCCGAGATCGCCGCGACGGTCGGCGAGGAGAGCTTCGAGTATCTCGACGCGCCGGTGCTGCGACTGGCGGCGCCGGACACACCGGTGCCGTTCTCACCGCCGCTCGAGAAGGCGTTCATCCCCCAAGTCGACGATGTCGTGCAGGCGATCGAGCGCCTGGCGGCGTACTGAGTCCGAGAGCGGAAGAGGAGCGAACCAACATGGCAGTCGGAAGCCTCGTAGACGTGGTCATGCCCCAGATGGGCGTCAGCGTCTCGGAAGGCACGATCAGCCGCTGGGCGAAGCAGGTCGGCGACCGGATCGAGGCCGACGAGACGATCGTCGAGATCTCGACCGACAAGGTCGATACCGAGGTGCCGTCCCCGGCCTCGGGCACCGTCGTCGAGGTGCTCGTCCAGGAGGGTGAGACCGTCCCGGTCACGACCGTGATCGCGCGTATCGACACGGCCGGCGGTGCCCCGCTGGCGCCGGTCGAGCCCGTCGCGCCCGCGGCCGCTCCCGCTCCCGAGGCGGCCGCGCCGCCGCCCGCTCCGGCTCCCGAGGCGGCCGCGCCTCCGGCGGCCGGGGAGCCGCCCCCGCACTTCGGTCCAGCGACGACCACCGGTGGCTACACCGCACCGGGTGACCTCGCGCCCGACCTGCCCGCCGCTCCGCCCGCGCCCGCTCCGGCCGGCGACGGTGACGCGAACGGCGACATGCGCACGTTCATGTCGCCCGTCGTCGCGCGGATGGTCGCCGAGCACGGCCTCGACATCAACCAGATCGCCGGCACCGGCCGCGGTGGCCGCGTGACGAAGCACGACGTCGAGGTGTTCCTCGAAGGCGGCGCGCCCGCAGCGACGCCCGCGCCTGCTGCGCCGGCGCCCGTCGCCGCGCAGCCCGCCGCGCCTCCGGCACCCGCTCCCGTTGCCGCTGCCGCACCGGCGCCCGTCGCCGCGCCGGCACCCGCCGCGCCGCGCGCCCCCGCGCCGGCTCCAGCGGTCGGCTCGCTGAACGCCGGCGAGGAGATCGACAAGTTCTCCACCATCCGCAAGGCGATCGCCAAGCACATGATGGAGTCGATCCTGACGACGGCACAGCTGACGACGGTCATCGAGATCGACATGTCGGCGGTCGTCGCCCACCGGGCCGCGATGAAGGCCGACTTCAAGGCCCGTCACGGCATCAGCCTGACGTACCTGCCGTTCATCATGAAGGCCACCGTCGAGGCGATCGGCAAGTGGCCGTGGGTGAACGCCGAGATCCGTGACAACGAGGCCGTCATCAAGCGCGGCGTCAACCTCGGCATGGCCGTCGCGGTCGACGACTCGAAGGGCCTCCTCGTCCCGGTCATCAAGAACGCCGAGACGCTGTCCATGGTCGGGCTGGCCCGCACGCTGACCGACCTCGCCGACCGGGCCCGCGCCAAGGCGCTGACCGTCGACGAGATGACCGGCGCGACGTTCACGATCACCAACCCCGGCGGCTACGGCGCGCTCCTCGGCACGCCCATCCTGCCGGTCGGCACGACGGCGATCATCGACGTCGAGGCGATCATGAAGCGGCCCGTCGTGATCACCGACGAGCAGGGCCACGACGCCATCGGCATCCGCCACATGATGTATCTCCCGATGACCTACGACCACCGGCTGGTCGACGGCGCCTACGCCGCGCAGTTCCTGCGCGACCTGAAGCGCAACCTCGAGACCTGGCCGATCGACGCGTACATCGCCTGAGGCTCCCATTGACCGAGCGCGTCCCTCTCCGTCGCCAGCCGAGCGGCGCATACCTCTACGACCTGCCGGGACTGACGCCGTACGACGACGCGGTCGCGCTGATGACGGAGCTGGCGGCCGCCCGCTCGCAGGGCGCCGTGCCCGACACCGTGATCCTCTGTGAGCACCCGGCGGTCGTGACGCTCGGTGCGTCGTCCGACGAGGGCGCCGACGCCGTGTCGCGCGAGACGCTCGCGCAGCACGGCATCGCGGTCGCCGAAACCGATCGCGGGGGCCGCGCCACGTACCACGGGCCTGGACAGCTGGTCGGCTACCCGGTGCTCGACCTGACCGACTACGGCCGCGACCTCCGCGCGTACGTCGAGCGGCTCGAGTCGGCCATCATCGCCGCGCTCGCGGCCCTCGGCGTGGAGGCCGAGCTGCGACCCGGCGCCGAGTACGTCGGCGTGTGGACGCCGGCGGGAGCCAAGATCGCGTCGATCGGCGTCCACGTGTCACGCTGGATCACGACGCACGGCTTCGCTCTCAACGTGTCGTGCGACCTCGCGCCCTTCTCCCTGTTCCACCCATGCGGTCATGAGGGGCTCGCGGTCACATCGGTCGAGCGCGAGACGGGCCGCGAGGTATCGCGGGCCGAGGCGCAGGCGATCGTCTGCGAGCAGCTCGGCGACGCGCTCGGCCTCCGCTTCGAAGAGGTGCCGGTCGCATGAGGTGGCGCGTGACGGTCTACGCGTCCGACTACGAGGCCTCGAAGGAGTTCTACCGCGACAACCTCGGCATGGAGGTCGAGCAGACCGGTCCCGACTCGCTGATCGCGCGTCGCGACGGGCTCGAGATCCGCGTCGACGGCGGTGCCAGAAAGCGCAAGCGCCGGCGCACCTGGATGCAGGAGGCGGGCATCTACCTGACGCTCGAGACTGACGACTTCCAGGGGCTGCACGACGAGCTGGTGCGACGCGGCGCGACCTTCCTCGGCGAGATCTCGGAGGATCACGCCGGGAAGCGGTACGCTGGACTTGCAGACCCCGACGGCCTGCTGATCGAGATCGCCGAAGCCTGATGCCCTGGAGCCCGATCGCGAAAGAGCGGCCGCCCTGGATGACGGTGCGTGCACCGTCCACCCGGTCGCGCTTCGGCGAGCTCGTGGACATCGTCCGCGAGGGCAACCTGCACACGGTCTGCGAAGAGGCGCGCTGCCCGAACATCGGCGAGTGCTGGGGCCGTGGCACCGCGACCTTCCAGATCATGGGCGAGACGTGCACGCGCGCCTGCAGGTACTGCGCCGTCCGGTCGCGCAAGGTCGGTGAGGACCTCGACGTCCTCGAGCCCGCCAAGGTGGCGGCAGCGGCCGAGAGGATGGGCCTGCGCCATGTCGTCGTCACCTCCGTCGACCGCGACGACCTGCCCGACCGGGGAGCGGGGCACTGGGCACAGACCATCCGCGCGCTTCGCCGCCGGGTGCCCGAGGCCAACATCGAGGTGCTGGTGCCCGACTTCCTCGGCTGGGAGGAGGAGGCGCTCGCGATCGTGCTGGAGGCGGGGCCCGACGTCTTCAACCACAACATCGAGACGTGCCGGCGGGTGCAGCCCACCGTACGCATCAAGGGCGATTACGACCGCGCGCTGCGGCTGCTCGCGCGCGCGAAGCAGCTGTGGGCCGAGCGCTGGCCCGAGCGCGGCACGCTGATGACCAAGTCGGGGATCGTTGCCGGCATGGGCGAGACCGACGACGAGGTGCTCGAGACGATGCGCGATCTGCGCGCGCACGGGGTCGACGTCGTCACCATCGGCCAGTACCTTCAGCCCACCGAGAAGCACCTGCAGCTCGACCGCTGGGTGCCGCTCACGTCGTTCCGCCGCTTCCGCGAGGAGGGGGAGAAGATGGGCTTCGGCACCGTCTTCGCCGGTCCTCTCGTGCGCTCCAGCTACCGCGCCGAGGAGCAGACGCTGGCCGCGGAGGGCGAGAGCAGGGTGATCGCATTCTGATGGGCGGCGAGGTGCTGCGCGACCGGATCGCCGAGATCCTCGTCCGTCACGATCCGCTGCGGGCCGCCGAGGATCCGGGCTGCGACCTGTCCGAGGTCTACCTCGTAGAGGCCGACGAGCTGGCCATCCTGCTCGCCGGCTCGAGCATCGACTCCGCGTCGTGTGCGAGCGTGATCTGGGCGGTGCTGACCGCCAACGCCGGGGCCGAGGACGCCGGCGGCCTCGAGCGCTACGGCCTCATCGGGGCCGACGTCGCGGCAGTCGTGGCCGGTACCAGCGCCGTGCTCGACGGGACGCTCGACGACGAGGACGAGGTCGCGTTCGACGAGCTCCCGGCCGATCCGATCGCGCTCGCGGTGCTCGCCATCCTCGACGACCGCGACCCGGCCGGCGTCGACGACGCGCCGTCCGAGGACCCGCTCGGCGACGACCTCCGGTACGTCTCCGCGGCCGAGGACATCGCCGACTCGCTGGTGACCGCCGAGCCCGACGCGGCAGCCTGC
>JBBQFB010000264.1:0-5008 GCA_038321545.1 Gaiellales bacterium | reverse complement strand
TTCGCCCTCGCCGACTCGCTCGTGCTGCTGTCCCCTGGGCCGATCGGCGACGCCGACACGAGCCGACTGCGGGGCGAGGGTCTGGCAATGCTGGTGTTCATCGCCGCCGGTGAGCCGCATGCCGCGGATGCCGACGCGCTCCGGCGCCTCTCGATCGGCTGGACGGTCGGTGTCTCGTTCGCCGGCGACACCGGCGGCACGGCGCTCCTGTCCGGTCCGTTCGCCACGCACATCGCCGATAAGACGGGGACGTTCCTCCGCGAGCAGTCGGCCGTGGTCGGTCCGGGCGTTGCGCGACTGCGCGCGCTCTGACGATCAGTTCGGGATCGGCAGGAACAGCCGGCTGGCGGTCGTCCCGCCCTGGTGGAGCGCCCGCCGGCTCGTGCCGGCGGCTGGTTGCCGGTCGACGCGCGGGAAGCTGCCGCCGGCACGGTCGAGCCGGATCCGGTGGCCCGGCCGGAAGGAATGGGCGACGGGCCCCAGATCCACGTCGAAGCGCATCGGCCCGTCCCCGGCGCGGAACCGGCGCCGGATACCGTCGGCGACGTTGTATGCGCGACCGTCGGCCGCCTCGTCGACGAGCGTGGCCGACACATCTGCCGCGCCGGGCGTGTCCCAGTCGCACCACACCTCCGCGCGGACGGCGCCGGCGGCGAGCACCTCGTCCTCGAGCGGCGGCGTCCGGTACACCGCGACGTCGGGGCGCCGGCCCCTGCTCCCCTGGTCGATCGGGCCCGAACGCATCTGCCGCGGTCGGGGGAACAGACGGCCGCCGACGGTGGGCGCCGGGTCGTCGGCGCGCCACTCGAAGCGATCGGCGCCCGCTCCGGGCAGCCCCTCGGCAAGCGCGCCGCCGGACGCCGTGTACAGCGCGGTCTCCCGTCCCGGCGGTGGCCATGACGGCCAGTCCTGCCACGCGTTCCAGCCGGTGACGAACGTCCGCGCGGCGGCTGCCAGCGGCGCGTCGCCGTCGCGCAGCACGTGGTCGAGCCAGCCCAGCTGGAGCTGCGGGAGGTCGATCGCCGCGGCGGAGCCGAACTCGAGGTCGCCGGCCGCCGAAGCGAGCGGCAGCGGCGAGTGGTCCCACGGCCCCATCAGCAGCTGCCGGACCGGCGCCGCGCAGGTCGCCGCGAGCTCGGCGTGGAGCGCGGCCGTGCCCGGTGCGAACAGGTCGTACCACCCGCCGACCACGAGGACAGCGGCGTCGTGCGCCCCGGCGCCGCGGCCGCTCAGCGGGCTCCACCAGCCGGCGTCGTCCCGGTGGTGCAGCCAGTCCCCGTAGGGGGCGCCGGCCGCCGCCCCGGCAAGCGCGGGGTGTCCGTCGACCGGGTGCCAGACGGTCGCCGGCCAGTCGTCCAGTGCGGCCATCGCGCGCCGCCCGTCGGCCGTCCCGCCCCGCCCCGGGACGACGGTGCCGAGCATCCAGGCGAGGTTGAAGGCGAGGCTGAAGGCATCCCCTTCGTACACCCAGTGGTCGCGCGCGTCGAGCGGGCAGAAGGCCGGGATCCAGGCGCGAAGCGGCTCGGGGCGCTCCCGGGCGGCCAGCACCTGCGCGTACCCGCAGTAGCTCATCCCGGCCATCGCGATCACGCCGTTCGACCAGGGCTGACCGGCCGCCCACTCGATCGTCGCGACACCGTCCCCCGGCTCGTCGACGAAGGGCGTGAAGGTGCCCTCCGACCCGGCGCGCCCGCGCACGTCCTGCGTCACCACGACATATCCGGCCTCCGCGAGCAGGAGCGCGTTCAGCTGCGTACCGAAGGATGGCGCGTTGCCACGACCGTACGGCGTGCGTAGCAGAACGGCCGGGTGCCGGCCGGGCCGGGCCGGCCGGAACACGTCAGCGGCCAGGCGGACGCCGTCCGGCATCGTGACGGCGACGTGACGGTCGACCCTCAGGCTCAAGGACGTGTCCGAGCGACGAGCGCTGCCAGTCGGCGGGTGCCGGCCACCACGTTCTCGGGAGCAGCGGCGAGGGAGATCCGCACGAAGCCCTCGCCGTGGACGCCGAACGCCGCGCCGGGGACGACGGCAACGTTCTCCTCGTCGAGCAGACGCTGGCAGAAGTCCCAGGAGCCGAGCCCGGTCTCCGAGATGTCAGCCATCAGGAAGAAGCCGCCGCGCGGCCGGACGTAGCCGACGCCGTGCTCCTCGAGGGCCGCGATCGCCGCGTCGCGCCGATCGCGATACGCGGCGGTCATCGCTGCGATGCCATCCTGCGGGCCCTGCAGCGCGGCCAGCGCGCCGTACTGCGAGATCATCGACGCGCACGAGACCACCGGCTCCTGGTGCAGGGCAAGTTGCCGGGAGAACTCCGGTGGCGCGACGACATAGCCGACGCGCCAGCCGGTCATCGCGTAGGACTTCGAGAACGTGAACACCGTGATCACGCGCGGATCGGTCGTGAGGCCGGCGGTCGAGACGTGCCGGCCCTCGAAGATCAGCTCGTCGTAGCACTCGTCCGAGATCACCCACAGGTCGTGCCGCGCGGCCACCTCGAGCACGGCGGCGAGCCGCTCGGCGGACTCCACCGTGCCGGTCGGGTTGCCGGGCGAGTTGACGATGATCGCCCGCGTCCGGTCGGTGACGCGCTCGGCGACGGCGGCGGCATCGAGCGCGAGCCCGGCCGCCGCGTCGAGCGGATAGCCGACCGCCCGGGCGTGTAGCACGTGCGCCATCGCCGGATAGTTCGACCACCCCGGATCGGGCACGAGTACCTCGTCGCCCGGCTCGAGCAGCAGCATCAGGCTTGTGAATAGACCGCCGCAACCGCCGGTCGTCACGCACACGTCGTCGAGCTCGCAGGCGAGCCCATTCCGGTCGCGGACCTTCCCGACGATCGCCTCGCGCAGCGGCACGATCCCGGCACTCGGGGCGTATCCGGTGCGCCCCTCGTGCGCGGACCGCGCGGCCGCGTCGATGATATGGGACGGCGTCGTGAAGTTCGGGTCGCCGCCGACCAGGGTGATCGGATCGTTCGCGGCGCCGGCGATCTCGGCCATCCGGCGGATGCCGGAGTGCGGGGTCGTGAACACGTGGGGAGCGAGGGGCGGCACGTCAGCGCTCCAGGAGGCCCGGTCCGGTGACGGGCGGCGCGATGAACACGTGCTCGCGACAGAGCCAGAACGTGCCGTCGGTGCGCGCGTAGTTCGCCACGTCGGCCCATGCCGCTGCGACCTCCGGTGACGCCGATGCCGCGTCATGCGTCTCCTGATCCGGCCACCACTGCTCGACGAAGGCGTCGGCCTCGAGCTCGCCGACCAGCCTGCGCCCGGTCTCGGTGACAACGTAGGCGCCCAGGCCGGGCGCCTTGGCGGAGATCTCCGCGTGCACGTCGCGCCAGTAGTCGAAGAAGGCCGCGAGCGTGAAGTCCTCGCGGCGGTAGGCGGTGCCGATCGCCTTCAGCGCGCCGGCTCCCGTGCCGCTGCCGCCGCGGAGCACGCCGGGGTCGTCGTAGCGCGGGGCGATCAGGACGTGCTCCGTGGACAGCCAGAACGTGCCGTCGGTGCGGGCGTAGTTGGCCACGTCGGCCCAGGCCGCCGCCGCGTCGGCCGTCGCCGCCGCGGCCTCGAACGCGACCTCGTCATCCCACCACTGCTCGACGAAGGCGTCAGCCTCGAGCTCGCCCTGCAGGCGGCGGATCACCTCCGACACCACGTAGCCGCGCAGCCCGGGTGGCCGGGCGGAGATCGGGGCGTGCACGTCGCGCCAGTAGCGCATGAACTCCTCCATGGAGAAGTCCGGGCGCCGGTAGGCGGTGCCGATCAGCTTGAGCATCGTCGATCCTCCTCGGTCAGTGGTCGCTGCTAGCCGGGTAGGGGGACGAGCGTTGCTGCGCCCCGTCGACGGCGATCACGGCGCCGTTCACCCAGGCAGCCCGAGGCGACACCACGAACGCCACGACGTCGGCGACGTGCTCCGGGCGGCCGAGGGCGGCCAGCGGCAGCTCGGCCGCGACGAACGCCGCGTACGCGTCCGGCTCGGCCTCGGCGTACCGCTCCCAGGCCCCGCCGGCGAAGCGGATCGAGCCGGGCCGCACGCAGTTCACCCGCACCCGATCCGGCGCCAGCTCGACCGAGAGCGATCGCGTCGCCGCCTCGAGCGCCGCCTTCGCTGCGCCGTACTGCGGCCACGGACCCGGCCGGGCCGCCGAGATCGACCCGATCAACACGACGTTGCCGGCGGTGGCCGCAAGCGCCGGGCGCGCCGCCCGCACGAGCGATGTCGGATGGACCACGTTCAGGCGATACGTCGCCTCCCAGTCGTCCGCGGAGGACTCCGTCGACCGCGGTCCGCCGACCGCGGCGCCGGCGTTCGCGACAATCGCATCGAGCCGTCCGAAGGCCGTCAGCGAGTCGGCGACGAGCAGGTCGGCCGTGCCGTCGACGGTCACGTCGGCGACGATTCCGTGGGCCCGCGCGCCCTGCGCGGAGAGCTCTGCCACGGTCGCGGCGACGGCGCCGGCGTCGCGCGCGCACAGCACCACGGCGGCTCCTTCCACCGCCAGGCGGCCCGCGATCGCGCGGCCGATCCCGCGCGTGCCGCCGGTCACGAGGACGACCTTCCCGGCCAGTTCGAGATCCATTCGGCGCCCGACCCGTCAGACGATGTTGGCGGGGACGCCGAGCTTGTCGATGACCGCGACCGCCGCGTTGACGTGGACGCGGCCGTCGCTGAGCGCGATCGCGCCGTGCCCGGGCAGCAGAGCGTCGAACTCGAGCGCTGCGAGGCGGCGAACGGATGCGAGCGACGCGGGCAGGTCGCAGTCGGGGATGCCCTGCAGGAACAGCCGGCCGAGGGCGAAGACGGCGTCGCCGGCCAACAGGTATGTCCGCTCGCCGCCGGTCACCAGGTACGAGCCGTGGCCGGCGCAGTGCCCCGGCGTCGCGAGGTAGGTGACCTTCAGCCGCCCGACGGTGCGGACGTCGCCGTCGGCGAGCGGGTCGTCGACAGGGCACGCCGGGTAGTCGTAGTCGGCGGGGAAGACGCCCGCCGCCTGGGCCGCCGC
>JBBQFB010000263.1:0-5020 GCA_038321545.1 Gaiellales bacterium | reverse complement strand
GGAGTCGGGTGAGCTGCGCTTCGTGGGCGGTCTGCTCGGCCACTGGTCGGTCTGGACACGGACGGCCGTCGAGATTCTCGAGCGCTGCCGTGGCTCGCGCGACCTCGATGCCGTCCCCGCCGACCTGCTGGCGCTCGACAGCGCTGTCACGGACTGCAACGCCGCGTTCTTCGACGTCGCGAACGACTTCCACGGCGTGATCGCCGGCTGCCACGAGGTGCTGCGGCGACAGGGCCTGCTCGAGGGCCGCTGGTGTCTCGACGCGGCGGAGGATCTGAGCCCCGGCCAGGGGGAGGAGATCGACCGCGTGTGCCGGTTGTATCCGGAGCTCTCCGACGACGCCTTCGTGGCCGCGAACCTCGCGCGCTGGCTGGCATAGTTGCGCCCCATGAACGCGCCCGGTCGTGACGAGGTCGAGCACCTGATCCGCACGCACGGCGTCGAGCTGGTGCGGTGCGAGACGCCCGACCTGAACGGCGTGTCGCGCGGCAAGACCGTCACGACCGATCACTTCTGGGGCTTCGTCGACGACGGCCTCGCGCTGGTGAGCGACATCTTCTGCTGGGATCACGAGTGCTGGGTCGCGACCGGGACCGGGTTCGGCGAGGACCTGACGTTCGCCGACCTCGTGATGCGCCCGGACCTCGCGACGTTCCGCGTGCTGCCGCACGTTGCGGGCCAGGCTCGCGTGATCTGCGACATGGAGTACGCGGACGGCCGGCCCGTCGAGGCCAGCCCGCGACGCGTGCTGCGGCGCGTGATCGAGCGTGCGGCCGCACAGGGCCTGACGGCGCTGATGCAGGCCGAGTACGAGTTCTACCTGCTCGACGGGGTTACCCGCCTGCCGCCGTTCGGTGGCACCGACATCACGACGACGCTCACGAACCAGCGCGTTGCCGTGCTGCCCGAGATCGTCCGGCACCTGCAGTCCCTCGGACTGCGGCCGCGCACGCTCAACCAGGAGTGGGGCCCGACCCAGTACGAGCTCACGTTCTCGCCGGTCGAGGGCCTCGCCGGCGGCGACGACAACTTCACGTACAAGACGTACGCGAAGGAGATCGCGGTGCAGCACGGACTGCTCGCGAGCTTCATGACTAAGCCGTTCATCGACGCCAGCGGGTCGAGCAGCCACCTCCACATGAGCCTCTTCGAGGGCGCCCGCAACATCTTCTGGGACGCCGCGAAGGGCGAGCTGACGCCCGAGTTCGGCTGGGCGATCGGCGGCCTCCTGGAGCACTCTGCGGCGTTGAACGCCTTCCTCGGCCCGACCGTCAACTGCGCCAAGCGCTACCGCAAGGGCACGTACGCGCCGGCCAGTGTCACGTGGGGCTTCGAGAACCGGTCGGTGGCGATCCGCGTCAAGGCGGGGCGCGGCGACGCGACCCACATCGAGGACCGCCTCGGCTCGGCCGCCTCGAACCCGTACCTCGCGCTGGCCGGCATGCTGGTCGCGATGCTGGACGGCATGGCCCGGCAGGTCGAGCCGCCGTCGCCCCTGCAGACGAACGCGTACCGGCGCGACGACCTCGTCCCGCTGCCGCGCACGCTGGAGGAATCGCTCGCCGCGTTCGAGGCCGACGCGGCGCTGCGGAGCGCCCTCGACCCGGAGTTCGTCCGGGCGTTCGTCGCGCTCAAGCGGCACGAGATCGCGAAGGCCCGGGCGGCGAACCCGGGCTACGGCGGCGACCAGTGGCACGACCAGGTGACCGAGTGGGAGCGCGGCCAGTTCCTGTTTCTCGCGTAGACGTCCTGATCATCGGCGCCGGCGCTGCCGGCGGAGTGGTCGGCCGGCGCCTCGCCGAGGCCGGCGTAGACGTGCTCTGCCTCGAGCAGGGTGACTGGCCCGACCGCGCCGACTACCCCGGGCCGAAGCCGGACTGGGAGCTGCAGGCGATGAAGCAGTGGGCGCCCGACCCGAACGTGCGCGGGCGTCCGTCCGACTACCCGATCGACGTCTCGGAGTCGGACATCGTGCCGCTCATGTACAGCGGCGTCGGCGGGTCGACCGTGCTGTACGCGGGCGACTGGCCGAGGCTGACGCCGTCCGACTTCCGCGTCCGGTCGCTCGACGGCGTCGCGGACGACTGGCCGCTCACCTACGAGGAGCTCGAGCCGTCGTACGACCGCATCGCCCGCGACGTCGGCGTCGCCGGCCTGGCGTCCGATCCGGCGTACCCACCGGGCGCCGACCTGCCTCTGCCGCCGATGCCGCTCGGACGCGGCGTGATGGACGTGGTGCGCGCGCACGACCGGCTCGGCTGGCACTGGTGGCCGGCACCGAGCGCGATCCTCACCACCCCGTACGCCGGGCGCCACCCGTGCGCGCAGTGGGGCACGTGCATGCAGGGATGTCCGGAGGGCGCGAAGGCGTCGACCGACGTGACGCACTGGCCGCGGGCGATCGCGTGCGGCGCACGCCTGCTCACGGGCGTGACCTGCACCCGGCTGCTAGTCGGCCCGGGCGGGCTGCTGACGGGTGCGGAGTACGTCGACCGCGGGGGTCGCACCGAGCGCATCGAGGCCGACGTCGTGGTGCTCGCCGCGAACGCGATCGGCACCGCGCGGCTGCTGCTGCTGTCGGCCTGTGCCGCGTTCCCCGAGGGCCTCGGGAACACGAGCGGCCTGGTCGGCAGGCGGCTGATGATGCACCCGTTCGCCGTCGCGACCGGCGTGTTCGAGCAGCCGCTCGAGACGTGGCGCGGCAACGTCGGCTCGCGCATCCACTCGCTGCAGTTCTACGAGAGCGACGAGCGCCGCGGCTTCGTTCGCGGCGCGAAGTGGAGCCTCGCGCCGTCGACCGGCGGGCCGATGAACGCCGCCATGCCGGCGCGGGCCGGCGCGGCCGTGTGGGGCGACGAGCACCACGCGCGGGTGCGCGAGCGGTTCGGGCACTGCCTGAGCTGGGGCATCTTCGGCGAGGACCTGCCTGACCCCGACAACCGCGTGACGCTCGACCCGGTGCTCACCGACACGGCCGGCTCGGCGGCGCCGCGCGTCTCCTACAGGGCGTCGGACAACTCGCGGCGGTTGCTCGACTTCCACGCCGCCCGCGCGCGCGAGTCGCTGCTCGAGGCCGGTGCGCGGACCGTCGACTCGCTGACGCTGATGCGCAGCGCCGGCTGGCACCTGCTCGGGACGGCGCGGATGGGCAGCGACCCGGCCGCCTCCGTCGTCGACGAGTGGGGCAAGGCGCACGACGTCGACAACCTCTACATCGTCGACGGCAGCGTGTTCGTGACCGCCGGCGGCGTCAACCCGACGAACACCATCTGCGCGCTCGCCCTGCGGTTCGCCGACCGCCTGGTCGAGCAGCGCGCGCACCAGCGGGTGCCGGCGTGACGTTCGACCGGCAGCAGCGCGACCGCCTGGCGTGGATTGCCGACGGCCTGATTCCGGGCACGGACGAGATGCCGGCGCCGAGCAGCATCGACATCGGCGGCCGGCAGCTGGACGTCGTGCTCGGGTCGCGGCCGGATCTCGCAGAGGATCTCAGGCGGGCGCTCGAGGTACCCGACTCCGGTGACGCGGTCGCGTGGCTCGACCTGCTCGATGGGAAGGCGCGCGACGCGCTGGTGACGGTCGTCATCGCCGGCTACTACCTGCACCGCGACGTGCAGCGTCGGCTCGGCTACCCGGGGCAGATCGGTGACGTCGTCAAGGTCGACAGCTACCCGGTCTACGCCCACGAGGGGCAGCTGGAACGGGTGCTGGATCGCGGCCCGATCTACCGCCCGACGCCGCTGCCGTAGGCTGCCCGCATGTTTGTCCGAACACTCGCCGACGTCCGCTCCACCGGCCACGAGGTCGTGATCGCGGGCGGATCGGCCCGCACCGCCCGCTTCCTGACCGCCTCGGATGGCGTCGGCTTCACGTTCTCCGACGTCTCCCAGGGCGCCGGCGCCGAGGCGCACCTCTGGTACAAGCACCACTGGGAGGCGAACTACATCCTCGAGGGCACGGGCGAGCTCGAGGAGGTCGCAACGGGCCAGCGGTGGCGTCTTCAGCCCGGGACGATGTACGTGGTCGGGCCAGACGACCGCCACGTGGTGCGGGCCGACACCGACCTGCGCCTGATCAGCGTCTTCAACCCGCCCATCATCGGCACCGAGAACCACGACGCGGACGGCTCCTATCCGCCCACAGGCCCGATTCCTCTCGGGCCCGGCGGCTGAACAAGGCCCCGGATCGCCGCTCGTCACGACTACGCGTTCGGCGGCCACGGGATGACCGGCGTGCCGACCTCCCAGTGGTGGCCGTACGGATCCACGATCCGGCCGAGCTGCCAGCCGTACTCCCTCACGACCGGCGACACCAAGGTCGCGCCGGCGGCCACGGCGCGTTCCACGGCCGCCTCCGGGTCGTCCACCATCAGCAACATCCGCACCGTGCCGCCCCCGAGCGACTCCGGGCTGAAGTTGAGGTGCGCCGGGGACTCGTCGGCGACCCAGAATGTCGCCTCACCGATCGCGAGCTGCGCGACGACCTCCTCGTGCCCGTCGACGCCGCCCACGCGGTGCAGCTCACGCGCGCCGAACGCAACCTTGTAGAACTCGACGGCAGCCCGGCCGTTGCGCACCGACAGCTGCGGCGCCACGACGGTCATGTCTCGTTCGTCCATCAACCGGTCCCCTCCCGTGCGACTGCGAGCCTGCGATCGATGGCCGTCCGCGCTCGCTCGACGGCGATCGGCTGGTGGTCGAGAATGTAGACGGCGTTGGCGAGCAGCAGGAACGACTCGATCTCGAACGTGAGCTGCGCGGGATCCTCGTCCGCGCGGATGCCGCCCTCGTCCATCGCATCGCGGATCGTCTCCTCGACCAGCACCAGCCAGTCGCCCATGAAGGCGACCATGCGGTCGCGCACGGGGCCTGGCTGCATGTCGACCTCCGACAGCACGGACGCGAAGAAGCAGCCGCCCGGATAGGTGTCGCCGGTGACGTGGTCGAGGTAGCCGTCGACCAGCTTTCGCAGCCGCAGGTACGCGGTCGGTTCGCCACGCGCCGGCGCCGTCACGTCGGCC
>JBBQFB010000262.1:0-5054 GCA_038321545.1 Gaiellales bacterium | reverse complement strand
CGAGGTCGGCCTGGAGCTGCGCGATGGCCGGGATCTTGTGGGTCTTGATGTGCGGCCGGAAGCGGGCACCGTGGGCGGTTGCAGCGGCCTGCCAGCTGCGCAGGTTCGCGTCCATGCGGTCGAGGTCCACGATCAGCGCAGGCGTGTCGAGCGTCTCGACCGGCCGGCCGATCCGGTCCTGCAGGGCTGCTTCGGTAGCTGCGGCGCTCATACGAGGCTCCTAGTCGAGGAGGGCGAGGCCCTCGGCGTCGACGTCGTGGACGGTCATCTGGCCGAGCTCGTCCTCGACGACGTAGATGCGGTGCTCGCCATCGAGCCCAAAGGCCACGTTGGTGGGCGACTTGCCGGCCAGCGCGATCGATCCGACGCGCTCGCCAGCAGTGCTCAGGATGCTCACGTCGCCCTGGCCGAAGACGGTGCACCACAGCCGCCCATCGGTCGAGAACGCCATCCCGTCGGGTCCACGCAGGCTCTCTCCCGCCCAGGCCGGATCGAACACCGAGCCGAAGCGCTCCCGCGCGCCGGTGACGCGGGCTCCGGTGACGCGATAGCGATACACCTCACCCGTGAAGGTCTCGTTCGTGTAGAGGTGCCCATCGACGCCGAACGCGATGCCGTTCGCAAACCGGTAGCCCGTGTCGATGAAGGCGGCCTCACCGGTGCGTGGATCGAACCTGATAATCCTGCCATCGAGCGGCACGGACTGAAACTCCGGCCTCGGCACGTCGCCGTCCAGGAAGTCGTCGACCAGGCAGCCGGAGTCGGTGATGTAGAGCGCGCCGTCGGGACCGACACAGAGGTCGTTCGGCCACAGCAACGGCGTGTCGCCGACGTGCGTGAGCACCGTCTCGGTGGCCCCGTCGAGGCTCATCCTGATGATCGACGGCGTGAGTGATTCCGCCACCCAGATCGCGCCGTCCCTGGTCTGCGCCAGACCATTCGGCCGCCCCGTGTACGCGACCTCGCGGCGGGTGCCGTCCGGCAGGACCTGCGCGACGCACCCGCGGGCCCGGGCCAGCTCGGTGACGAGCCAGGTACCGTCCGCGAGCGCAAGCGGCCCCTCGGGGTAGGCGAGGTCGTCGCACAGGATCATTGGTCCTCCCTGGCTCCTGCGATGCCGGCGACCATCCGGATCGCCGTGCGGATCGGCAACGCGTCGTGCTCCGGCGCGATCGACGCGATAACGGTCAGCGCCGTGCGTGCCAGGTGACGTGCCAGCAGCTCGGCCGCGAGCCGCTCGTCACGGGCCCGGCAGGCCTCGGCGATGGCGCGGTGCTCGGCCTCGGCCGACGCCCAGGCGATCGGCTGGTTTAGGTAGACGCGCCGGTAGCGCTCCCCGTGCGCCGCGAGCTCGGCCGCCAGCTGGATGATCCGCTGGCCGGCGTGCGACCCGAGCTGCTGGTGGAAGTACCGGTGCGGCGCCTCCCAGTGGTCGAGATCGCGGCTCGAGGCGGCCTCGTGCATCGCGTCGATGGCCTCGTCAAGGGCGTCGAACTCGACGTCCGCCATCCGGGGCAGGGTGATCCGGAGGGCCAGGGCCTCGACTGCGATGCGGGTGGCGTACAGCTCCTCGAGATCGAGGACCGAGAGCGGGGTGACGCGCACCTGCCGGTTCGGCTCGGAGTGGATCAGTCCGTCGCGCTGGAGCATCCGCAGCGCCTCGCGCAGCGGCGTCCGCGACACGCCCAGCCGCTCAGCGAGCTTGATCTGCGAGATCGGCCGGTCCTGCTCGAACGCCCCTGCCAGGATCTCCTCTCGCAGCCGTCGGTAGATCTGCGCGGTCTGATCGTGCGAGGCGACGTCGCTCATCGCGGCGACCCCGCTGCCGCGATCTCCGCCGCGATCGTACCGGCCAGGTCCTCCTGGCCGGTCACGGCGCGCCGCCGGCCGAGCTCGACCAGCACATCGCGCGCCTCGACGCCGTACCGCTCCGCCGCGCGCCGCGCCGGCAGCAGCAGGCTGGACGGCACGGCGGCGTAGCCGAGGGTGGCGGTCAGCCGGTCGATCGACGGCACGGCGATCGGACGCACCACGTCGTCGGCGAGGTCTTGCAACGCGAACAGGTCGAGCCCCGTGCCGACGCCGCGCCGCTCGAGTACCGCGGCGAGCACCTCGGTGCGGGTGTTGCCGGCGCCGGCGCCGAGGCCGCCGAGGCAGCTGTCCACCAGCGTGGCCCCCTCATCGATCGCGGCGAGGCTGTTGGCGACCGCCAGCGAGAGGTTGTCGTGGGCGTGGATGCCGAGCAGCACGTCCGGTCCGAGCCGCGCGCGCAGGGCGGCGATCCGGGCCCGGACATCCTCCGGCAGCAATGCTCCGGCGCTGTCCATGACGTAGATGCCCTGCGCACCGGCGCCGACCATGATGGCGGCCTGTTCGGCGAGGCCGCCGGGGTCATTGCAGTGCGGCATCATCAGGTCGCCGTGAACGGCGATGCCGAGCTCGCGCGCCAGAGCTATGTGCTGGATCGCCACGTCTGCCTCGGTGCTGTGGGTCGCGATTCGCGCCAGCCCGGCGCCCTGCTCGACGGCGCGTCGCAGGAGGTCCTTCGTCCCCACCCCGGGGACCAGCGTGACGGCCAGGAGCGCGTGCGTGAGCACGGCCGATGCCGCCGCCAGCAGCTCCTCGTCGGAATGCGCCGACAGGCCCAGCTGCAGCGACGAGCCGCCCAGGCCGTCGCCGTGCCCGACGCCCACGGCGTACAGGCCGGCGGCGTCGAGGCCGGCCGCGATCGTGCGCACCTGACCGGGCGTGAACTGGTGGCGGATCGCGTGGGATCCGTCGCGCAGCGTCGCGTCGACGACGCGAACGGCCGGCATCGTCATGAGAGCTGTCGCTCCCGGACGACGATCTCGCAGACCCGCACCGCTGCCGACGTCATGATGTCGAGATTGCCGGCGTAGGGCGGAAGGTGGTCGCCGGCGCCCACGACGGTCACGACCACCGTCACGCGGTCTTCTTCGAAGGCCGGCGCGGCCGCCAGACGGTAGCCGGGCACGAATCGCCGCATCCGGGCCACCGCGCCGTCGATGGCTCCCGTCACCTCGTCGCGATCGTGCGTACCGAGCAGCAGGTGGATTGCGTTCCGCATCGTGATCGGCGGGTCGGCCGGGTTCAGGACGATCAGCGCCTTGCCCCGCTCGGCGCCTCCGATGTCGACCAGGCTCTGCGCCGTCGCGGTCGTGAACTCGTCGATGTTCGACCGGGTTCCCGGGCCAGCCGAGCGCGACGCGACGGTCGACACGATCTCGGCGTAGGGCACCGCCGCGACCTCCGCCACCGCCGCCACGATCGGCACGGTGGCCTGCGCGCCGCAGGTCACGAGGTTCACCTCGCGCGCATCCAGGTGCGCGGTCAGGTTGACGTCGGGCACCACCGCTGGACCGATCCCGGCCGGGGTCAGGTCGACACATGCGATACCGCGTTCGGCGAGCACTTCTGCATGCAGTCGGTGCGCGGCAGCTGAGGTTGCATCCAGAATCAAGCGAATTGCAGGCTCGCGGTCGAGCAGGTCGGCAAGCCCGTCGGCGGTGCTCGTGACTCCCAGCGCGCGGGCTCGGGCCAGGCCCGGCGAGGCAGGATCAATCCCGGCGATGCCCGCCAGATCGAGCGTCTCGTGACGCGCCAACTTGACGAGCAGGTCCGTGCCGATTGCGCCGGATCCGACGATCCCGATCTGCATGCAGGACAGTTACCACCCCCGCACCACCCAAGTCAAGGCTGCGTGCAGAAATGAGGTCGCATCTCTTTCAAGCGACTGCTACGTTCTCGCCATGACGTGCCCCGGATGGAGGTGGTGTGCATGCCCGTCGCGCGCGTGACGGTGGAGGACGGCGCGCTGCGAGAGCACGCCGGTCGGCACGAGGGACCACCCATCAGGCCGGGCAAGATCGTCGCAATTGGCCTGAACTATCTCGACCACATCCGCGAGACCGGCCTGGCGCGCCCCGAGCGGCCGCTGGTCTTCACGAAGTTCACGTCCAGCGTGATCGGTCCCGGCGAGGCGATCGAGATCGACGAGGAGCTGACGGCCCGAGTCGACTGGGAGGTCGAGCTGGCGGCGGTGATCGGACGCACGGCGCGACGGGTGCACGAGCGCGATGCCCTCGACCACGTGTACGGGTACACCGTCGCGAACGACGTGTCCGCGCGTGACCTGCAGTTCGCCGACGGCCAGTGGGTGCGCGCGAAGAGCCTCGACACGTTCTGTCCGCTTGGGCCGGTGATCGTGAAGCGCGACGAGATCGGCGATCCGCAGGCCCTGGCCCTCGCGACCCGCGTGAACGGCCGCACGGTGCAGGACTCCTCCACGTCGCAGATGCTGTTCGGCGTCGCCGAGCTGATCGCGTTCTGCTCGCGCTCCTTCACGCTCGAGCCGGGCGACGTCCTGCTGACCGGCACGCCGTGGGGCTGCGGCGAGTTCATGGATCCGCAACGGCGGCTGCAGCCGGGTGACGTGGTCGAGTGCGAGATCGAGGGCATCGGCGTCCTCTCCAACCCCGTTGTCACCAGCCGTTTCGCCCCGGTCCGATGACGCCGCGCCCGGGCGTCCGCACGCGGTTGCGTCACTCGGCCACGGACTACACGCTCTTTGACGCCGTCGCGCCCGGTCGCTACCCTCGCACCATCGTCCGCGGCGAGGGCGCGTTCCTGGTCGATGACGAGGATCGCCGCCTCCTCGACTCAGGCAACCACCTCGGCGCGTGCCAGATCGGACACGGTCGGCAGGAGGTCGCCGACCGCATGTCGGCCCAGGCCGGCACGCTGGAGTTCGCCTGCCTCGACCTCGGCATGACGCACGCGCCGGCGCTCGAGCTGGCCGATGCACTGGCTGCGCGCGTGCCGGTGGCCGATCCGCTGATCCTGTTCGCATCGAGCGGCAGCGAGGCCAACGACGCTGCGATCAAGCTCGCCCGTGCCTACCACGCCCGCCGCGGACACCCTGGCCGCACCAAGCTGCTCGCCCGCGACGGCTCGTATCACGGGTCGACCTACGGCGCCATGTCGGCCACCGGCATCCCGGCGGCCCGCGAACCGTTCGCGCCGCTGGTACCCGG
>JBBQFB010000261.1:0-5067 GCA_038321545.1 Gaiellales bacterium | reverse complement strand
CTCCACCCTCATGCTCGTTCTGGTCGTCGTGGTGCTCCTTCTTGGGCGCGGCCTGCTTCGGGGCCGCCGTCCGCTGCGTGACCTTGGTCGTCGTGCGCCGCGCAACGCGAATCACGATCACGCGCGGCTTCTTGACCGGTGGCACGACCGGGATCTTCGGAGCCTTCGGCAGGACCGGGAGCTTCGCCGACAGCGGGATCTCGCTGGCCGCGACGTCCGCCGAGAGGCGTTCCCCGGCCAGGCTGGCGATGGTGGGATCGGCAGGATGCGATGCATCGGCGAACACCGTCGACCCCCCGACGAACCCGACGGTGCCGACCAGGATGCCGGCGGCTATGAAGCGGAAGTCCATGCACGAACCATGAGTGACTACAGCCAGACCATGGTGAGAGCATGATGAGAGGGTTCTCAGGCGGGGCTCAGGCGACGAGCGCCGGGTCGGGCGCGGGTGCCGGCAGGCGGATCACGAACGTGGCGCCGACGCCCGGGGGCGAGAAGGCCGCGATCGTCCCGCCGTGCGACTCCACCACCGCGCGGCAGATCGCGAGACCGAGCCCGCTGCCACCGGTCTCGCGGCCGCGCGCCGGGTCGGCGCGGGTGAACCGGTCGAACAGCACCGGCATCAGCCCCGGCGGGATGCCAGGGCCGTCGTCGCTGACCACCAGCTCGACCTCGTCGTCGACGCGCCGCGCGTCGAGGGCGATCCGCCCGCCGTCGGCCGTGTGGCGCACGGCGTTCGAGACCAGGTTCATGAGCACGCTCTCGAGCGCCTCCCGATCGGCGTCGTAGACGAGGTCGGGCGGCGTCACGGTCACGACGAACTCGCGCGCGCCGAGGCCGACGCCGCGAGCGGCGGCCTCCTCCAGCAGCGCCTCGACCCCCACCGGCTCGCGGACGGCGCGGCGGCCGTCCTCGAGCCGCGCAAGGCTCAGCAGCGCCGTCACGAGGCGGCCGACGCGGTCGATCTCGGCGACGACCAGCGCCACGACCTCGCGCGTCTCCTCCGGCGCCGGGTCGGGGTCGAGGACCAGCACCTCGAGGTGGCCCCGTGCGATCGTCAGCGGCGTGCGCAGCTCGTGCGACGCGTCGTGCACGAAGCGGCGCTGCGCCGCATACGCCACCTCGAGCCGGTCGAGCATGGCGTCGATCGCCGCACCGAGCCGGCCGATCTCGTCGCGGCGCGAGGCCGGCTCGCCGACGCGGGCCCCGGGGTCGCCCGCCGTCACCTCGGCCGCCCGGTCGGCCATCCGCTGCAGGGGCCGCAGTGCGCGGTGGGCGGCGAACCACGACAGCTCGAGCGTCAGGATCAACCCTGCCGCGCCGATCTGGACGAGCGTTCGCACCAGGCTCGACATCTCGGCGTCGGCGGAGTCGGTGGCGACCGCTGCGACCGCCAGGAGGTCGCCTCGATCGATCCGGGCCGCGTAGAACTCGCGGCCGCCGATCTTGAGCCGCCCGCTGCCCACCTTCGCCAGCCTGGCCGCCTCCGGCCGGTTGTACGCAACGCCCGCGGGAGCGTCGGCGTACAGCATCTCGTCGGCGCCCGAGCGCGCCCGCAGATAGGTGACGACGCCGTCGTCGCCCGACCGGTCGACGGCGGTCTGCAGCGCGATCACAGCGGCGTTCGCATCGCGGATCAGCCGGTTCTCGGCCGAGTTGCGCTCGATCAGGTAGACGGCCGCCATCGCCGCGATCAGCAACCCGCCGGCGAGCAGCGCCGAGACCGCCGCGAGCCGCGCCCGGATGCCGATCCGGGAGATCACCCGGTGAGGCGGTAGCCCATACCGCGGACCGTGTCGATCACCGACTGACCGTCGCCATCGAGCTTCGCGCGGAGGTAGCCGATGTAGACGTCCACGACGTTCGACCGCGGATCGTGGGCGAAACCCCATACGGCGTCGAGGATCTGCTGGCGGGAGAGGACCTGACCGGGATGCCGGAGCAGGTAGCCGAGCAGCGCGAACTCGCGTGTCGAGAGGCTCAGCTCGACCCCGGCGACGGAGGCCTGACGGGTGAGCAGGTCGAGGCGGATCCGCCCCACCTCGAGCGCGTCGGCGCGGGCTTCACGGCCCGCGGCCGTCCGCAGGTGCGCGCGCACGCGGGCGGCCAGCTCCGCGAACGCGAACGGCTTGATCAGGTAGTCCGTCGCTCCGAGGTCGAGTCCGCGCACCCGATCGGCGACGTCGCCGCGGGCAGTCACCATGATCACCGGGAGCCCGGGGTCGATGGCGCGGATCGCGCCGAGCACGGCGAACCCGTCGAGGCCGGGCAGCATCACGTCCAGCAGCACGATGTCGGGCCGCTCGAGCACGACGCGATCGAGCACCCGGTCGCCGCGCATCTCGGTGGACACCGCGTGGCCCTCGGCGCGCAACCCCTTCTCGATGAAGGCGGCGATCAGCGCCTCGTCCTCGACGACCAGGATCTGCATTCGCGCCCAGGATAGGCGGAAAGCATGAGCATCCTCTCACTGCCTCTCCGTTAGGCTGAAATGATGGCCCGTCGTCCCGTCGTCGTGAAGGTCGGTTCGTCGACGATCGTCGACGAGCGCGGCCGGCTGCGACGCGCCCGGCTCGAGGCCATCGCCACCGATGTCGCCGTCGCGAACGTGGCCGGCACGCCGACGTGCATCGTGTCGTCGGGCGCGATCGCGCTCGGTCTCGGCTCGCTCGGCCGCGCCACCCGCCCGCGCCGCGTCGCCGAGCTGCAGGCCGCCGCGGCCGTCGGCCAGGGCATCCTGCAGCGCGCGTGGGAGCGCGCGATCAGCCGCCACGGCGCGCGCGCCGCCCAGGTGCTGCTGACCGCCGGGGATGTGCGGCACCGCGCCACCTACGTGAACGCGCGCTCGACCCTCGAGACGCTGCTCGCGTGGGACGTGATCCCGGTCGTGAACGAGAACGACTCGACGGCCACCGACGAGATCACGTTCGGCGACAACGACGCCCTCGCCGCCCAGGTCGCGGTCCTGACGCACGCCCGCCTGCTCGTGCTGCTGACCGACCAGGAAGGTCTCTTCACGCGCGACCCGCGCCTCGCCGGCGCGGAGCTGGTGCGCGAGGTGAACGACCACCGCCTGCTCGACGAGCTCGAGGTCGGGGGGAGCAGCTCGTCGTGGGGCTCGGGAGGCATGCGCTCGAAGGTGGTCGCGGCCGAGATGGCGAGCGCCGGCGGTGTCGCAACGGTGATCGCCCACGGCGCGACGCGCGGCGTCGTGGCCGCCGCCATCGCGGGCGAGAGCGTCGGGACACGCTTCCGCGCCGATGAGCGGGCCGTCTCGTCCTTCAAGCTGTGGATCCGGTACGGCCGGCCGACGGCGGGGCGGATCGAGGTCGATCCGGGCGCCCGCACGGCGCTGGAGCGGGACGGTGGTTCGCTGCTGCCGGTCGGCGTCACCGGCGCGACCGGGCGCTTCGCGACGGGTGATGCCGTCGAGATCGCCGACCCGGCGGGCGTGGTGTTCGCGCGCGGTCTGGCGGAGCAGCCGGCGGCCGAGGTGCGGCGTCGCGCGGGCCAGCGCGGCGGCGAGCCGGCGGTGCACCGCGACAACCTCGTGCTGCTGCGCGCGTAACCCCTAAGAGCGAGTGCGTAAAGCGCTTGCATTTATGCTTTTAAACGGATATTCTTGCCGTAGGTGCAACAGGTCACCCCCACCGGAGCGCGTCTGCTCGCCCCCCCGAAGCCGATCCAGCCGCTGTCGCGGCCGGCCGCGGATGGCGTGCGCGACTTCGTCCACGCGGCGCGCACCGCTGGGGCGGCGCGGCCGGTCGATGCACCGCCCGACATCATCGACGTCGAGGTGCTGTGGGAGGACGGCGAGGACGCCTATGCGCCGCCCGTCGCCCCGCCGACGGCCCGCTCCGGCTATCGCAGCGGGCAGGCGCCGCTGCGGCTGACCGAGCCGGGCGTGGCGATCGCGGCGTACCGCAGCGCAGCTTCGACGGCCGACCTGCCGCACCAGACGATCGACCTCTTCGCCTGATCCGCGCGCACTCGCGCGCCTTCCATGCACGGGGTCCATGCACGGGGTCAGGCCCCGTTCCGGCCGAGATTGGGGTCAGGCCCCAGAACGTTTCTCGCCGGAAACGCGCGGAACGACTCGTGTTGTGCGGGTCCGCGCGCGGACGGGGCGGAGCGTGCGCGGGGCGTTGCGCGGGTGCGGCTAGGGGTCGCTGGGGCTAGTAGCGCAGGCGCGAGCGGCGGGCGTGCCGCTCCAGGGCCAGGTCGATCAGGCGCGTCAACAGCTCCGCGTAGGGCAGCCCGCTGGCGGCGAAGAGGCTCGCGTACACGCTCGTCGACGTGAAGCCGGGCATCGTGTTGATCTCGTTCAGCACGATCGTGCCGTCGGCCTCGAGGAAGAAGTCGATGCGCGCCAGCCCGGCGAGGTCGCAGGCCTCGAACGCCGCGATCGACGTGCGCTGGATGCCGGCCGTCTCCTCCGCCGTCAGCCGCGCGGGGATCACGATGTCGGAACCGCCCTCGGCGTACTTCGCCTCGAAGTCGTACCACTCGCCGTGCGGCCGGATCTCGCCGACTGCCGACGCGACCGGCAGCTCGTTGCCGAGCACGCCGCACTCCACCTCGCGCCCGCTGACGAACCGCTCGACGAGCACCTTGTCGTCGTGAGCGAACGCGAGCGCGATGGCCGTCGGCAGCTCGCCACGGTCGTGCGCCTTGGAGATGCCGACGCTCGACCCGAGGCGGGCGGGCTTCACGAACACCGGCAGGCCGAGTTCGGCCTCGACCCGATCGAGCAGCTCCGGGTCGCCCGGATCGTCGCGATGTGCCAGCAGCGTCAGCGACCGGGCCGTCGTGATGCCGGCGTCGCGCAGCACGGCCTTACAGACCGACTTGTCCATCGCCAGGGCAGATCCGAGCACGCCGGCGCCGACATACGGGACGCCGAGCATCTCGCACAGTCCCTGCACCGTGCCGTCCTCGCCGAACGGGCCGTGGAGGATCGGCAGCACGACATCGACGTCGAGCGGCGCATGGCCCGTCGTGGCCGGCACGATCGGGCTCGACGCACCCGGCAGGAGCGCGGCGCCGCCGGCCGCGGGCAGCTCCCAG
>JBBQFB010000260.1:0-5113 GCA_038321545.1 Gaiellales bacterium | reverse complement strand
TGATGTCGGCCCCCTCGCACGCCTCCCGCTCGGAGCGGCCCACGGCCACCGGAAACGGCAGCGTCGGCGCGAGCTCGGCCAGCAGCGCCTCCGTGCGGGCGGTGTTCGGGTCGTAAACGCGGGCGATCTCGAGGCCCGGGCGGGTGGCGGCGAGCGCCATCAGCTGCGTGCGCGTGAGCACGCCGGCGCCGAGCAGCCCGGCGGTGCGCGCATCGGCCCGGGCGAGGTGGCGGATCGCGACGCCGGTGACGGCGCCGGTGCGCATCGCCGAGATCACGGTGCCGTCCAGCACGGCCACCGGCAGGCCCGTCTCGCGGTCGGACAGCAGCACGATCGCGTTCGCCCGCGGCAGGCCGCGTCCGAGGTTCGCCGGCACGCTCGGAATCCACTTCAGACCGGCGACGTCCCACTCCCCGCCCACCCACGCGGGCATGGCCATGATGCGCCCGTGGAGCTCCTGTGTGCCCGGCTCGTCGGACCAGGTGAGCATCACCTTGTTCGGGTTGATCACCTGCCCGTCGGCCTTCAGCTGGAAGGCGCCCTCGATCACGTCGATCACGGCGGGCATGTCCGTGCCGCCGGCGGCGACGACGTCGGACTGCGAGAGGAACAGGAAGTCGACTGGCATCGCGACATGATCGGTCGCCGAGCCTCCGCGCGGCGCACTACCGCCGCGAACCCATCGCGCGCGGGCCACGATCGCGGCCGGCCCACCGCGCGCGCGCTGCGCATCGAGTCGCTGCGGGCCATCCCGCGGGCGTTCGCGGGAACGCAGGCCCGCGTGCCCGTGCCGGCCTGCGGGCTGCGCAACACGGGGTAGCTGAGCTAGGACTCGCGGGTCAGCGTGACCATCTGGCCCGGGTGGCGGCGAACGTGCGTGCCGCCCCGGATGACCGGCCCGCGGGTGCCGTCGGCGATCAGCATCACGCGCCAGATCTCGCCGCCGATCGCGAGCTCGGAGTCCTGGTGCACCCAGACCGAGTGCTCGGGGGCCGGCTCCACGATCGTGATGCACGCCCAGGCGTCGTAGAGCGCCACGTCGTCGTCGGCCAGGCCGGGCACCGTCAGCGGTGCGCCCCGGCCGACCAGCACGTCGTCGCAGCGGACAACGCACCCGGTGGGCGTCGTCCAGGGGCGGCCGCCGGGCAGTGCCATCGTCATCTTGCGTGCTCTCCCAAAGAGCCCCACGCGCCCAATCTACCGCACTGCGAGCGTGCCTTCGAGAATCGCCTCCTCGGCCGACCGCGGACCGAGCACGTCTCCGACCCGCACGACGCCGGGCCGGCCCTCGAGCGTTCGCCACAGCTCGTCCTCCGGCACGCGGCCCTGGGCCAGGACGAGGGTCGCGATCGGGCCGATCTCCTCCTCGCGACCGGAGAACACGTGGCGGAGCGCGCGACCGTCGGGCGTCAGCTCGAGGTGGTGGCGGATGTGGACGCCGGCCTCGTCGAGGCGTGCCAGGTAGAGGTTGCGCTGGTACTGGTGGACGTCCTCGCCCGGCATCACGCCGGCCGACGCGAGCTGGACGTCGCAGCCCGCCGCGGCCAGCAGCTCGGTCGCATCGAGGCCCTCGTAGCCTCCGCCCCAGTCGGCCACGAGCGCCGGCCCTTCGACCGCGCCGGGGTCGGCGATCGCCTCCCAGGCCTGGACGACGCGGAACGGCAGCCGCGGTGCGAGCGGGGGCGTATACGGGCGGGCGCCCGTTGCGACGACGACGAGGTCGCGGCCCTCGGCATCGGCCACGGTGGCAGCGGTGCCGAGGCGCACGTCGACGCCCGCGGCAGCGAGGTCGCGCCGGATGTCGCCCGCGTAGACGTCCCACGTCTCGAGGTGCGCCGGCGCGCGGCCCGCCAGGCGCAGCTGGCCGCCGATGTCGTCGGCTCGCTCGATCAGGGTGACGCGGTCACCGGCACGGGCGGCCTCGATGGCGGCCGCCGTGCCGGCCGGGCCGCCGCCGATCACCAGCACGTCGCGGTTCGAGCTGCCGGCCACCGGGCGAGGGAGCGTGCGCTCGCGACCGGTGCGCGGGTTGACGACGCACGCGATCGTGGTGCCGGCGTGGTAGTGGCCGATGCAGCCCTGGTTGCAGCCGATGCAGTGCAGCACGTCGTCGGTGCGCCCGGCGATGGCCTTCGCGACCAGGTCGGGGTCGGCGATCATGGCGCGGGTCATGCCGACGACGTCGGTCTGGCCGTCGGCGAGCAGCCGCTCGGCGTCGTCGAGGCTGACGACGCGGGTGGTCGCGATCATCGGGACGCCCGGCAGCGCGGCGCGGACGGCGCCGGCCGGCTCGGCGATCGCGTTTCGCTCGACCGGCGGTGGCGGCACGATGCCCACCGAGCCCATCAGCGTGGCGGAGTAGCCGAGCGCGAGGTCGACGAAGTCGACGAGGCCGTCGCCGCACAGTGCGCGGGCGATCCGGGCGCACGCGGCGGGGCCGAGCGCGCCCGTCGGTCCCTCGTCGGCCGCCAGCCGGACGCCGACGGCGACGCGGTCGCCGGCCGCCTCGCGAACGGCTGCGAGCACCTCCCGTGCGAACCGCAGGCCGTGCTCGAGGTCGTACTCGTCGTCGCGCCGGTTCGTCATCGGCGAGAAGAACTGCGCGCCCAGGTAGCCGTGCGACATCGATACCTCGAGGCCGTCCACCCCGCCCGCGCGCGCCTTCGTCGCGCAGTCGGCGAAGGCCGCGACGAGCTCGGCGATGTCGCGCTTCGTGAGGGCGCGCGGCTCGACGTGGAACCGCGGCGACGGCACCGCCGACGGCGCGACCGCCGCCGGCCGCGGCGCCGCGGTGATGCGCTCGCGGCCGCCGTGGAACAGCTGCAGGAACAGCCCGGCGCCGTGCGAGCGCAGCGCGTCGCCCAGCCGCCGGTACACGGGCACGACGGCGGGATCGAACCCCGCGATCGAGTGCGAGGTCAGCAAGCCGGTCTCGTGCACGGCGGTGGCCTCGATGAAGATCGCGGCTGCACCGCCTCGCGCGCGGGCCTCCTGGTAGGCGAGGAAGTCGTCGGTCGGCACGCCGTCGTGGACGAGGCTCGTCTGGTGCGACGTCGAGACGATGCGGTTGCGGAGCGTGGCCGGCCCGAGCCGGACCGGCGTCGTCAGCGTCGGATAGCGCTCGCTCGCCGCGCCCGGCCTCCCGGTAACGATCTCCATGGCCGGTTATCGTAAGGGCGATGCATGCCTGGGATGCGGCCGACTACCGGGCGAACTCGAGCATGCAGCTCCTGATGGCGCAGCGGCTGCTCGACCAGATTCAGGTCCCGCCGGAGGCCCGCGTGCTCGACGTCGGCTGCGGCGATGGCAAGGTGACGGCGCTCATCGACGCCGCCTTCGTGATCGGCTGCGACCGGTCGCCCGAGATGATCGAGCTGGCCCGCCGAGAGCATCCCGAGTGCACGTTCGTGGTTGCCGACGTGCGCGAGTTGCCGTTCGACGGGGAGTTCGACGTCGTGGTGTCGTTCACGGCGCTGCACTGGGTGGTCGACGGGCACGGAGAGGCGCTCTCCGCGATCCGCCGTGCGCTCGTGCCGGGCGGCCGGTTCCACGCGACGCTGCCCGGCGCCGGGAACATGGCGGCCCTGCGCGTCGCGGCCGAGGACGTGAATCTGCGCCCTGCGTGGCGCGAGGCATTCGCCGGTTTCCGCTTCCCGTGGATGATGCCGCCGCTCGAGGAGTACGCGCCGCTCGTGGAGGCCGCCGGACTCGAGATCGTCCGCCTGGACCTCGTCGCGCGCGATGTCGCCCACGAGGGCCATGCAGCGCTGGCCGGCTGGGTGCGAACGACGTGGATGCCGTACACCGACCGGCTCCCGCCGGAGCGGCGCGCGGCGTGGATCGACGAGGTGGTCGCCGTGTTCGCGGAGCGCGTGCCGCCGGACGCCGACGGCCGTCTGCACGTCCCGTCGTTCCGCGTCGAGCTGGAAGCCGTCCGGCCGAGCATGTAGCGCTACTGCTGCATCGAACCGGGTGCCTGGCACCTGGTTGGGAGGTTCGGTTCAGCTTCGGGCTGAGCTGCTTCGGCTGCGCTGGGTGCCGCGGATTTTGGATGGGGTATTCGGCTCTGGGAGGAACGCTGGTGAGGCGTTCGGCGGCTTGCGATGGGTCGGGTCTGCGCCGCAGCCCGGAGCGTGCGCCGGGCCGGGCTTGTCTGTCGTAGGTCGGACGAGCGGCCGTCTCGGATCGCAGACGCAAGGCGTGCGCGGGTGCAGCGGCGGCGACGTGCAGCCTTCGTCGGAGGCCGTCAAGAGCCGCATGCGCGGAGGCGACAGGGGGACGTCTCAAGTGCCAGGTGATGACCCCATCCGCATCCGGGACGAGGCGGATCGCAGCCTTCGGTGCGCCGGGCCGGGCTTGTCTGCCGTACGGCGAACGAGCAGCCGCCTCCGATCGCAGACGCCAGGCATCCGCGGGTGGAGCCGTCGCATCGCAGCCTTTGCGGCAGTGCGACCCGCCCTCGGCTCAGTTGCGCTGGCCGAGGAACGCGAACATGAAGTACGCCAGCTGCGACAGGGCCGCCAGGGCTCCGGCGACGTAGGTCATCGCCGCCGCTGTCAGCACGTTGCGGGCGCCGGCGTGGACGGTGCCGTCCGACGTGATGCCGAGCTGGTCGAGCTGGCCCATCGCACGGCGCGACGCGTCGAGCTCGACCGGCAGCGTCACGATGTGGAACAGCACCACCAGCGCGTACAGCGCGATCGCGATCTTGATCAGCCCCAGCTGCTGCAGGAAGATGCCGCCGAGCAGCGGCAGGTACCAGAGCTGGCTCGCGATCTGCACCGGCCCGGCGAGCGCCGTCCGGATCTGGAAGAAGGCGCTGCCCTTGGCGTGCTGGATCGCGTGGCCGACCTCGTGCGCGGCGACCGCGATCGACGCCACCGAGTTGGACTGCGCGACGGCCTGCGACAGGTGCACCGACTTGTCGCGCGGGTCGTAGTGGTCGGACAGCTCGCCCGGTGTCACCGACACCGGGATCGACGACAGGCCGTTCGCGGACAGGATCCGGCGCGCGACGTCCGCGCCGGAGACGTTACCCGCCGACACCTGGCTCCACTTGGCGAACGAGCTCTTGACCCAGTGCTGGGCCCACAGGCCGAGGAGCAGCGGGGGA
>JBBQFB010000259.1:0-5163 GCA_038321545.1 Gaiellales bacterium | reverse complement strand
TGCTGGCGATCTCGCGGGGCTCGCCGATGCGCCCGAGCGCGTGCATGCCCGCGGCCTGTTGTCGTGCCTCGTCCGGGTCGGGGAGTTTCTCGAAGAACGCGCCGAGGAGCGGCGTGTCGACGTAGCCGGGGCACACGCAATTCACGCGGATGCCCTCGGCCGCGTGGTCGAGCGCCATCGCCCGGGTGAAGGCGATGACGGCGCCTTTCGATGCGCAGTAGGCCGGGATGCCGGCGTCCGCGTAGAAGCCGTTGATCGAGGCGATGTTAACGATCGATGCCTGCCCTCCGCCGGTTGCGCGCCGGCGTCGCACGAGCTCGGTGCTGGTGTTGAAGATGCCGGAGAGGTTCGTGTCGATCGTCCGTCGCCAGTCTTCATCGGTCGACTCGAGCAGGTCGCGCTCGATCTCGATCCCCGCGCAGTTCGCGAGGCAGTCGACCGGCCCGCCGAGCGCCGCCTCCGCGGCTTCGAAGAGGCTGGCGACTTGCCATGCGTCGCGGATGTCGCACGCGGCCGCGCCGGCCCCGCCGACGGCGGCGATCGTGCGTCGTGCGCCGGCGATGTCGAGGTCGGCGGCGAAGACGTGCGCACCCTGCGCGGCCATCTCGACCGCGGTCGACTGGCCGATTCCGCTCGCGGCTCCGGTGACGATGAGCCGTCGGTCCTGCAGGCGCCCCATCATCCGTCGTCTCCTCCCCGTCGTTGCTGCCGTATCCGGTCCACGGTCATCGGCGCTCGACGATCCACTCGCGGTCGGGTGGCCTGCGACGTGCCGGGATGGCGATCAGCTCGAGGATCACGCCGAGCGTCGAGGCGGTGTCGAAGTAGGCGAACCCGCCGTCGCCGTCGAGGCCGTAGCCGTGGCCGGACTGGCACACCGTCATCCCGCTCCCGGTCAGGCGGGCAACGTCACCATCGAGGTCCTTCGTGAACACGCCGATGTGGTGCACGCCGAGCCCGCGGCGCTCGAGCCACTCCGTGTAGATGCTTGGCCCGTCGATCGGCTGGATGTACTCGATCTGGGGGTCCGTGTCGGAGAGCACCACCCAGAACGACAGCCGGGAAGGCTCTCCGCGATACCGGAGGTCGCGGACGTTCTCTGGGCCGTACCGGTACCCGCGCCAGCGGCTCGCCGGGAACACCATTGAGGTCTCTGCGATGGCGCGGTCGAGGTCATCGACGAGGATGCCTACCTGCTCGACCCGCGGGAGCACCGGGGCGCCGGCGGTGATCGTGGTGATGGGATCGACGGGCATGGGCTCGAGTCCTTTACGCGGTGCGGTTGGGGAGGGCCTGACGAGCCGTGATGCCGACCGCGGTGCGGCCGCCGTCGGCGCCGGCAGCCTGCGCCGCCTCAACGCCCGCGCTCATCGGTCGCCACCGACGTTGCGGACGGCGCTCCGGATCGCGTCCGCGACCTCGTCGACGCCGGCGCGCGCGGCCCGCTCGAGGACCTTGGAGATGCTCGGGGCGGCTTCGCCGCCGGTCACTCGCAGGACGGGCTGATCGAGCCAGTCGAAGCACCGGTGCTGCAGTTCGTCTGCGAGCCACCCGCCGTAGGAGGTGCCGGCTGCACCCTGCTCGGCGACGATCACGCTCCCGGTCTTGCGGACGCTCGCCTCGACCGTCGTCCAGTCGAGGCTCGCCCGGTCGAGCCAGCGCAGGTCGATGACCTCTGCGTCGACGCCTGTCTGCTCGACCGCGCGGAGGGACTCGGCCACCATCGCGAGGTAGGTGACGATCGTCACGGCGGTGCCTGCTCGGCGGACGGCGGCGCTGCCGATCGGGATGTGGAAGTCGAGGTCGTCGACCGGTGCGGCTCCGCTCGACGTGTAGAGGTCGACGTGCTCGATGACGAGCACGGGGTCGTTGCAGGCGAGGGCGGTGTTCCTCAGGCCGACGTAGTCGAAGGGCGTTGTCGGTGCGGCGATCCGCCAGCCCGGGCTCGTCGCGAAGATCCCGGCCGGGTCCATCGAGTGTTGCGAGCCGTAGCCGCTGCCGATCGCGACCTTCGTCCGCAGCACGACCGGCACGTCGATCGCTCCGCCGAACATGTGGCGTGCCTTGCCGACCTGGTTGAACACCTGGTCGGCGGCCACCCAGAGAAAGTCGGGGTACATGAACTCCACGACCGGTCGCACGCGTCCGTCCATCGCGGCGCCGCCGGCGAGGCCGAGGAAGGCGCCCTCGCTGATCGGTGTACCGAGTACGCGATCGCCGAACTTGTCCATGAGGCCGCGCGTGGCGCCGTTCGTGCCGCCCTTCAGGCGGTGGACGTCCTCGCCGAGCACCACGATCCTGGGGTCGGTCTCCATTCGTCGCGCCATCACGTCGGCGACGACGTCGACGAGCCGACGCTCCTCGAGAGCGCCGGTGAACGTCGCCTGCTCCTCGGTTCGGGCACCGGTCATCTCGGCCAGGTCGCTGCGGATCCCGACGTCCCGGTACTCTGGCTCGGGCCAGAGCGCAGGGCGGATGCGTCGGCCCGGTTGCGTTGCCGTCGGATCCGGTTCGAGCAGCTGCTCGGTCGCACGGTCCATCGCCGCCACCGCGCGCACCCGCAGGGTCTCGACCGCGCCGTCGTCGATCTGACCGCGCCGGGTCATCTCTTCGGCCAGGCGCACGAGCGGGTCGCGCGCGCGCCAGGTCTGCTCCTCCTCCTTCGTCCGGTACCCGAATGCGCTCCCGGGCAACGGGCCGTTCTGGTGGAAGAACCGGTAGACCTCGGCCTCGACGACGGTCGGCCCGTGGCCCGCGCGCATGTGCGCGACCGCCTCGCGCATCGCGAGGTTGACGGCGAGCGGATCCATGCCGTCGACCCGCCAGCTCGGGATGCCGAACCCGGGGCCGCGGCCGGAGAGCCGTGGCTCGGCAGTCGACTCGGCCACGGTGGTCGAGACGGCATAGCGGTTGTTCTCGATGAAGAAGCACAACGGCAGGCGCCAGGCCGCCGCCAGGTTCATCGTCTCGAGCGCGGAGCCGATGTTGACGGCGCCGTCGCCGAAGTAGGTGACCGTCACGGCGTCGGTCCCGCTGCGGCGGTGGGCGAACGCCGCTCCGGCGGCGAGGGGGATGCCGCCGCCGACGATCGCGTTCGTGCCGAGCGCGCCGGCCTCGGCCCAGCGCAGGTGCATCGAGCCGCCGCGGCCATTGCAGAAGCCCTGGGCAAGCCCGAGGATCTCCGCGAGCGTTCGCGTCAGGAACGCCTCCACCGTCGGGCTGAGCGTTGCACGCGGATCGATGCCGGCGGGCTGGAGGTAGGCGAGGCCCTTGGCGAGGAACTGGTGGTGACCGCGGTGGGAGCCATTGACGTGGTCGTCTGCCCGCAAGGCAATGATCGAGCCGGCCGCGCCGCCCTCCTGCCCGATGCTGGAGTGCGCGGGGCCGTGCACGAGGCCCTCGCTCGCGAGCTCGAGCACCCGCTCCTCGAACGAGCGAATCAGCTGGGTGTGTGCGAGTAGCGTGCCGAGCAGTGCCGGGTCGGCGGCGTCCCAGTCGGCGGCGGTGCTCCGCAGCTCGATCCAGGGCGCGGCAGCCGTGAGCGGGCAGTGCTCAGGCATGCGCGGCGCCCGCCGTGAGCGAGGGACGGCCGGGCAGGAGGGCCTCACCGAAGGTAAAAGTGCTGACCTCGCCGTCAAGGATCCACTCGGCGGCCATCCTGCCGACGCCGGCGGAAACCGTCAGGCCAGTGCCGTCCAGTCCGCCCACCGTCACGAGTCGCTCGAGGCCCGGGTGGGGGCCGACCTGGTGGAGGGCGTCTGGGCTCGTCGGGTAGAGGCCCGTCCATCCCGGCTCGAGGCGCAGGTCGTCCCAGGTCGGAAGCCGGTCGAGGAGCTGCTCGGCGATGTCCTCGAGGAACTCGAAGGAGACCTGCCGGTCGTAGTGATCCGGGTCGTCGACGCCGTACCCAGGCAGGATCTCGTGGGCGTGCGACCCGGCGAGCAGCCGCTGGTCACCCTCGGGACGGAAGTACAGGGCCTTGCGGCCCGATCCGGGAACGTAGAGGTTCACCATCGGGATCGGCGGCGCCATCGGTCGCGGCAGGTGGACGACGGCGATCTCGTGTCGCTGGTTCACGAGTGGCACGTGCGCACCGGCGAGCGCTGCGATGCGATCGGCCCAGGCGCCGGCGGCGTTGACGACGACGTCGCAGCTGATGCGCTCGTTTCCGATCGCAACGGTTGCGCCGGAATCGGTGATCGCCAGCCCGTCGACCCTGGCGTGCGTGCGCAGCGTCGCCCCTGCCGCCTGCGCGCGCTGGAGGTAGGCGGTACAGAGGAGCGGCCCATCGAGGTGACCGTCGCTGGGGCAGTACAGGCCGCCGACCATGTCGTCGACACGCATGCCCGGAACCAGCCTGGCGAGCTCGTCGGGGCCGACGACGCGGCCGTCGTCAACCCCGAGCTCGCGGCCGCGCTCGGCCGCATCGCGAAGGCGTTCGAGGTCTCCGGTGCTCGTGGCGACGCGGACGTAGCCGGTGCGTTCGAGCGGCAGTGCCCCGGCCCGCTCGAGGGCCGTCAGCACCTCGACGGTGTGGCAGCGCAGCTCCTGCTCGATGCGGTGCGGCGTCTGCCGGTTGAAGACGCCGGCGGACAGGCCCGACGACCCGGCTGCGATCGTCCCGGCCTCGACGATCGTCACCGCCGCGCCCCGCTTGGCAAGCTCCGCTGCGGTCGCGAGTCCGGCTGCGCCCGCGCCGATCACAGTGACCCGCGGGCCGCTCACCGTCCGGCTCCTCCGTGCCGCGCCGCGCGATCGAGCCGGGTGTCAGGCTTGACGGTCACTAACGATCGTTAGACTAGGGAGTGCCCGGCTGCGCTGTCAAGGGCCGGCGGGTCGCGATCCTGGTCGCGGCGCGGTATCGTCTCCGGTCGTGATCGCCGCCGCCGCCGCCGATACCGCCCTCCTCGACCTCGCGCTCGGCGTCCGGCGCGAGCCGCGGCGGGCGACGGACGACACGGGCTCGCGGATCCTCGTCGAGGCGATCCAGCTGTTCGCCACCCACGGCTACGCGGGCACGTCGATGCGGGACATCGGCGCCGCCGTGGGCATCCAGGCCGCCTCGATCTACGCCCACTTCGGCTCAAAGCAGCAGATTCTCAGCGAGGCGCTCGGTGAGGTCCTCTTCCAGTTCCACTCGTTCATCGTGGACGCCGCAGAGGT
>JBBQFB010000258.1:0-5185 GCA_038321545.1 Gaiellales bacterium | reverse complement strand
CCGGCCCGTGTTGACGTCGATGATCGTGAACGCCTCGGCGTAGTCGAACAGCAGGTAGCCGCCCGACGGCAGGTCGACGCGCCGGTGCATGGTCGAGCGGATCGCGTCCTCGACCTGGTAGCGGCGCAGCAGCGGCGTCTGAGCCTGGTGCAGCTTGATGCGGGGCAGGAACTCGGGCGAGTGCGTCTCGACGAAGGCGCGGATGCGCTCGTACGTGGCCTCGTCGTCGGTGATGACCTCGTCGACCTCGACACGCAGGTCGTCGCGCACCATCTCGAGCGCGAGGTCGACCTCCTCGTGGATCAGCGCCGGCGCCTTGACGGTCGTCTTCTTGGCGGCCGCGTTGATCGACGCCCACTGCTTCTCGAGCAGTTCGAGGTCGCGCTCCAGCTCCTCCCGCTGGGCGCCGCGGGCCGCGGTGCGGACGATCAGCCCGCCGCCGCCCTTCGGCGTCAGCGTCTTCACGAGGTCGCGCAGCCGGTCGCGCTCGCCGTCGGGGAGACGCTTCGAGACGCCGTACCCCTTGCCGTCGGGCGAGTAGACGAGGAACCGGCCGGCCAGCGACACGTCCATCGTGACGCGCGCGCCCTTGGTTCCCATCGGGTCCTTGACGACCTGGACGAGCAGGCTCTGACCGTTCTTGATCAGCTGCTCGATCTTCTTCTTGCGGCGCTCCCGGTCGTCGAGCTCTGGGAGCACGATCTCGTCGACGTAGAGGAAGCAGTTCTTGGGCAGGCCGGCGTCGATGAACGCCGCCTCCATGCCCGGGAGGACGTTGTCCACCCGGCCGAGGTAGACGTTGCCGAGCAGCGAGCGGCGCGTGGCGCGCTCGAGGTAGGTCTCGACGACGACGTTGTCCTCGACGATCGCCACCCGCGTCTCGTACGGGTCGGCGCTGATCAGGATCTTCTTCATGCGGTTTCTCCGGTCGCGCCGACGGGGGTTCTCCCCCGCTCGGCACGCAGTTCGAGCCTTGTGACCCCGGTCACGGCGAGGTCGGCGCCAGCGAGCTCTGCGAGCGCGCGCGCCACCTCCTCCGGCCGGGCGGAACCTTCCTGCGAGATCGCGACTTCGACGTCGAAGCCGCCCTCTGCCATCTCGACGACGGGCGCAAAGGCCTTCACGTCGACGATCTTCCTGCGCTTCGGCGAGGCGCGCTCCACGGGCGCCGCCTCCACCTCGGCGTAGCGCGCAGCCGCGCGCTCCACCACGTCGCGGGGCGCGTCGAGCGTGACGCGGTACCGCGCTGACACCGGCCGCGGCGTCCCTTCCGAGACGGCGGCCGAGCGAACTTCGAGCCCGCGCGGCAGCGTTGCCGCGAGGCGCTCACGAACATCTTCGAGGTCGTGGTCTCCGACCAGCTCCACCGTCATCAGCTCGTCCAGCGAGGCGACGCCGACGGCCCGCGCGACGGCGAGCGAGATGACCGGCTTCGGCCGCATGCCGTTCGAGAGCGCGACCTGGAACCCGGCCCGGCGAAACGCGGCCAGCAGCCCATCGACGCACTCCAGGTGCGACAGGTACCGGGCCCGTCCGGTGACGGCGAATCGGAGTTCGATCTTCAAGCAGTCAAGACGGCGAGGTGTCGGATCAGGACACCAGCCGGTTTCGGACGGGACCCATGCAGGCCCCGCAATCCGTGCACCCGTCCCAGCGGCAGTCGCCCGTCGCGCGTTCCGCGCGGGAGGCCCACCACTCGTCGAGCAGGAACTCTTTCGTGACACCGCTCTTCACGTGATCCCATGGGAGCGGGTCGAGCGCCGCGCGTTCACGCGTCGCCTGATCGGTGATCTCGCGACCGTGCGCGGCGAACGCGTCGCGCCAGATCGCAGCCTGATGGTGCTCGGTCCAGGCATCGAAGCGTGCTCCGGCCCGCCACGCCGTTTCGATCACGTCGCCCGTGACCGCGTCGCCGCGGCCGAGCGCGCCCTCGAGCAGGGACGTGCGGGTGTCGTGCAGCGAGAGCCGCAGCTGCCGGCCGTTGATCGCGCGCCGCAGGTAGTCCTGCTTCACGCGCAGCTGGTCGGGCGATGCCATGCCCTCCCACTGGAACGGCGTGTGCGGCTTCGGGACGAAGTTCGAGGCCGACACGTGGACGGTGAACCGCCCGCTGGGAACCTCGCGCCGCCCGATCTCACGGGCCCGGTA
This sequence comes from Gaiellales bacterium, assembly GCA_038321545.1. Lineage (GTDB taxonomy): Bacteria > Actinomycetota > Thermoleophilia > Gaiellales > F1-60-MAGs149 > VFJZ01. The sequence goes on along the minus strand of JBBQFB010000258.1, from coordinate 3,037 downwards.
GGCGAGGTCGATGATGCCCTGCACCTCCGCGAACGTCTCTCGCGGCAGGCCGATCATGAAGTACATCTTGAGCGACGTGTAACCGGCCTTGAAGGCCGCCTCGATCGCCTGCTCGATCATCTCGTCGGTAATCGTCTTGCAGATGATGTCGCGCATGCGCTGGGTGGCCGCTTCCGGCGCCAGCGTGATCGAACCCTGGCGCGTGTTCGCCGCCGCGTTCATCGCCACCGGTCCCGTGTCGACCCGGTTCGATGGCAGTGACAGGTGCAGCGACGGCCGCGCACGCTTGATCTCGCCGATGGCCCGCTCGACGCCCGTGTAGTCGCTCGTCGCGAGCGACGTCAGGGAGAGCTCGTCGTACCCGGTGCAGGCGAGCTGCTCGAGGCCGGCCTTGACGACGTCGTCCACCTTGCGCTCCCGCACCGGCCGGTACCAGGTACCGGCGTGGCAGAAGCGGCAGCCGCGGGTGCATCCGCGCATGACCTCGACGCTCGCACGCGAGAAGATCGCGCTCGCGTAGGGCACGACGGGCGCGAGCGGCTGGGTGGAGATATCGAACGACGCGTACACCGCGCGCTCGACGGCGTGCCGCCCGCGGGCGGGCACGTAGAGGAACGGGAGCTTCGCGAGCTCGGCCAGGCGATCGGCGCGCGTGGCGCACCGGCCGAGCACGTCGAGGATGGCCAGCAAGCCCTCCTCTGCCTCTCCCATGAAGAACACGTCGACGAACGGCGCGAGCGGCTCCGGGTTGGAGGCCGACGGGCCGCCCGCCATCACGATCGGGTCGCCATCACGACGGTGCTCGGACCGCACCGGGATGCCGGCCAGGTCGAGCGTCTCGAGCACGTTCGAGTACGTCAGCTCGGCCTGCAGCGTGACGCCGAGCAGGTCGAACTCCCGCACCGGGCGCCACGACTCGAGCGTGAACAGCGGCACGCCCTCGCGGCGCATGGCGTCGGCCATGTCGGGCCACGGGGTGTAGACGCGCTCGGCAGCGGCCTCGGGGCGCCCGTTCACGAGCGTGTTCAGGATCTGCAGCGCCTGGTTGGAGATGCCGATCTCGTACGCGTCGGGATAGCACAGCGCGACGCGCACCGTGGCCGTGGGCTTGACCACCTCGTTGACCTCGCCGCCGATGTAGCGCGACGGTTTCTGCACCTCGGCGAGGATCGACTCGATCTTCGCATCGAGGACTCCAGGGGTCATCGGTCACACAGCATAGACCGCGACCCCGCCGTCAACGCCGCACGCCTCGCTGCACGCCGAGCACGAGGAGTGTGCCGGCGTACGCGATGGCGGCCCGTTCCAGCCGGGACGGAACGCGCCGCCCGGCCTCGCGGAGCGCCAGGCCCGCGCCGACGGCGCCCGCCACGTCGGCCATCCTGGCGGCGCCGCCGGGCAGCCCCGCAGCGCGTGCGGCGGTCACCGACGTGCGGGCCTGCAGGAGCGTGAGCGCGCCGCTGCGACGGCCGCGCAGCGCCATCAGCGCAGCCAGGCGGGCGGCCGCGGCGGCGTGCTCCGTCTCGATCAGCGGCGCGAACACGGGCAGCCGGGTTGCGACCTCGACCGCGTCCTCGGGCCCGAGGCGCGCGGCCAGCCGGTGCAGGGCGGTGTCGATGTCGGGCGAGCCGTCGGCGAGCGGCGGGATCGCGTTCGCGGCGCCGACGCCGGGCAGCGTGCCCCACGCGTAGCGGTCGTCGCCACGCAGCAGCGCGACCACGAACGGGCGGCGCGCACGTGCCAGCGCGCGCACGGCGTCGCGCGACAGCCCGCAGGCGATCACGGCGACGCAGCCGCGCAGCTGCTCCGGTCCGGCGGCTGCCAGCGGCGCGAGGGCGCGGCGGTCACCGCCGTTGGCGAGCAGCGCCCGTGCGAACGCGTCCACGACGACGCCACGGCCGACCAGCGCGAGCGGCCGCGGGCGTGCCGGCGCCGGGTCGCGGAGCAGCTCGCCGAGGCCTCTGACGGTGCGCCGGTGCATGCCTCGAACCGTAGCTGTCCGAGCGGATCTCGCGGTCTTCGCCCACAATCGGAAGATGCGCTTGAGGCTTGTCGCGGCGGTCGCCGTGCTCGTGATCTGGCCGTCGGCGGCGATCGGCTGCATCCGCGTCGGCGTCTACCAGGACCGCCCCGCGACCAGCTTCCCGCGGCTGCAGACCGCGGTCGGGCCGGGCCTGACGACGCTGTCCGTCTACGTGGGCGCGCGCGAGCTGGTCGATCCGGGCGTGATCGCGATGGCTCGCGAGCGGCACCTGCTGCTGGTGGTGGCGTGGCAGCCGGACGATCGCGGCGCGACGCTGGCGCGGGTCGCGAACGGGCGCTACGACCGGTCGCTGCGGCGGTTGGTGCGTCAGCTGCGCGGTCTGGAGCCGAAGCCGATCCTGCGTCCGATGCCGGAGCCGAACACGCCCTGGTACGCGTGGTCGGGCCAGGTCGGCGGGCAGGGCGCGGCGCGCTACGTGCGGGCCTGGCGGCACGTGCACCGGCTCGTGCAGCAGTCGTCGGGGGGCCGGATCCGCCTGATGTGGACGCCGTACGCGCGGTCGGTGCCCGACGGGCCGGGCAACCGGATCCGCGACTACTTCCCCGGCCGCGACCTCGTCGACGCGGTCGGCGCCGTGGCGTACAATTTCGGCGCAACCGACGTGCTCGACTGGACGGATCCGCAGCCGCTGTTCGCCCAGGCATACGCGACGATCGACCGCCTGGCGCGGAAGCCGTTCTGGCTCGCGGAGACGGGCTCGACGGCCGTCGGCGGCTCGAAGACGGACTTGATCGGCGTGCTGGCGGGTGTCCGCCCGCGGTTGCCGAGGCTGCGCGGTGTGCTCTGGTACGACGTCCGCGAGCCGAACGGCGACTTCCGCGTCACGCAGACCGCGGCCACGACGGCGGCGTTCTCAAGCTACGTGGCAACTGCCGCCTGTCGGTAACGGGCCGAAGCTGCTCCTCGAAGACTGCGATGCACCGCGTCCCGGATGCGGTTGGGGTCATCACCTGTCATTTGAGACGTCCACCTGTCGCCTCCGCACTTGCGGCT
>JBBQFB010000257.1:0-5191 GCA_038321545.1 Gaiellales bacterium | reverse complement strand
TCGGGTGAGAGGATCGGCGCGCCCAGGTACGCGGCGAACCGCGCCTGCACGAGCGGGTCGTCGGGCAGGAACCGGTCGTCGGCGGCCATGTCGGCGACGGCGACGGGCGTGCGGCGCGCGAGCACCTCTCCGGTCGGCCCTCCCGTCAGCGGCGCCTGCTCGCCCGCCAGGAGCTCGGCGGCCTCGCCCTGAACGGCGCGCACGACCAGACGGTCGCCCTCCACCAGGCGCAGCGCGCACGAGTCGGCGTTCAGCAGCAGCGCGGCCTGCGAGACGATCTCGCGCAGCACGGCGGCGGCGTCGAGGTTGGAGGCCATCAGCCCGCCGATCCGCTGCAGCTCCTGCGCACGAGCCCGGGCCTGGCGCTCCGACGCGAGGGTCTCGGCCCGCTCGATCGCCGCTGCGGCGGCGGTGCCGAGGTGGCGCGCGAGATCGAGGTCGTCGTCGCTCGCGGCGTGCGCCTCGGGCCAGACGACGCCCAGTACGGCGGTCAGGCCGGCGGGGCTCACGACCGGCACGCAGAGCGCCGACCGCTGGCCGGCATCGAGCAGCCGGCGGCGCTCGGCGCCCGAGACGCGGCGGTCGGACGAGGCGTCGGCGCAGAGCACGATGCGGCCCTCGCGGGCCGCGAGCTGCAGCAGCGCGCCGGCCTGGCCCGACTCGTCCACCAGCGCGGGCATCGTCGGTGCCGACCCGGTGGCGCGCAGGCCCATGCCATCGGACTCCGTGACGACCACGGCGGCCGCCGCGCGAAGGCCCCGGCGGGCGGCCGATGCGACGGCGGTGTACGTCTCGGCCGGCTCGCGGGTGCCCGCGAGCGCATCGGTGATCTCGAGATAGCCGGCCCGCAGCACCTCACGGCGATCGAGCTCGCGCTCCAGCGTGGAGCGGTCGATCGCGAGGGCGGCGATCTGCGCGAAGGCAGCCAGGTCCTCGGCGTCGCGGTCGGTGAGCAGGCGCTCGGTGCGGTAGAGCGCCGAGATGGCCCCGCGCTCGCCACCACCGGGCAGCGGCACCGCGACGCCGCAGGCCAGCTCGCCGGGCGAGGCCGCCAGGAACCGGCCATCGGCGTCGACGACGCTGCGGGCGGTCGCGATCGCCTGGGCGGCCACGCCGTCGCAGGTCTCGGGGAGGCCGGTGCCGACCGCCTCGATCGCCACCGGGCCTCCCGCACCGAGCGTGTAGATCACGATGGCGTCCGCCTCGAGCGCCGCGCGCGCGGCGTCGGCGACGCCGTGCAGCATGCCGTCCAGCGGGCCGTGGACGCTGCGCGCGGCGGCTGCGACGGCGGCCTGCCGGATGCTGCGCTCGTTCGCGATGCGCCGGGCGGCGTGGATCATCAGCGCGCGCGCCAGCGCGTCGCCGATGCCGTTGGCCACGGCCAGGTCGGACGCGCCCGGCTCGGCCGCCAGCGACAGGGCGAGCTTGCCCCCGCCGTCCAGCGGCACGACCAGCTCGTGGTCGCCGGAGCGGTCGCCGTCGAGCGTGAACGTGGCGTTGGTGCCGGTCGTCTCGATGGCAGCGGAACGCGCTCCCAGCTCGGTGCCCGCGGCCTGTGCGGCGAGGTGGCACGCGCCGAACGCGTCGTCGGCGCCCCGGAGCCGCTCGCCCAGCGCTGCGGTCACGTCGCGGCGGCGCACCTCGGCCTCGGCTGCGCGGCGCCCGTCGAGTCGCGCCACTCCCAGCGCCGCCTCCGACGCCAGGGCACGCAGCACGACCTCGGCGGCCGACAGATCCTCGCGCCCGTGCGCGGGGGGAGCGGGCCAGGTGGCGCGGAGCAGGCGCTCGTCGCCGGTTCGCAGCGGGACGTCGACGTGCGGCCCGTCCTGCGCCGGCTCGGCGGGCACGATCGCCACCACGGCGTCGGGCAGCGCACGCCGCGCGGCGTCGGACAGCAGCGCGTCGATCTCCTCCAGCGTCGACGCACCGTCGAGCCGCTCGGCCAGCCGCGTCGCGGCCACCAGTGCCCGCAGCGTGGCGCGCGCCGCAGCGCGCGCCTCCGCGACCGCGGCATTGCCGCCCACCAGCGCGCCGTGCTCACGCCGGAGCAGGCCGACACGGGCGATCGAGAGGGTGGAGATGCAGGCCGCCACTCCCGCTGCAACCGCCAGGTCGTTCGACTCCTGCAGAAGCGCCAGCGCCCCGATGCCGCCGGTCGCGGCGAGGCTGAGCAGCGAGAACGTGAGCGCTCCGGCCAACGGTGCGCGGAGGTGGGCGCGCCCGCGTGCCGCGAGCAGCGTGAGGCTCGTCGCGAGGGCGACGAGCGCAAGCGCTAGGAGCGCGGCTACGAGGAAGACTCGGTCCTGATCAGTCACGGTGCCCTGGCGTCGAGGGGACGCCGCCCGACAATCCTAGTGCATCGGTTCCGGGACCTCCCGTGGCGGGCAGGCAGGCGGCCGCGGATAGACTGCCCGCGTGGCACCCACGCGTCTCCTGCTCGCCGCGCCCCGCGGCTACTGCGCCGGGGTCGACCGCGCCGTCGAGACGGTCGAGCGCGCGCTCGACCTGGCCGGCGGCGAGCCCGTGTTCGTGCGCAAGGAGCTCGTCCACTACCGTCACGTCGTGGCCGAACTGGCACGCCGCGGTGCGATCTTCGTCAGCTCCGAGGAGGACGTGCCGCATGGCGCGACGGTGGTCTTCTCCGCGCACGGCGTCGCTCCGACGGTGCACACGAACGCCGCCGCCCGCAGCCTGAACGTCATCGACGCGACCTGCCCGCTGGTCACGAAGGTGCACTCCGAGGCGAAGCATTTCGCCGGGCGCGGCTACACGATCATCCTGGTCGGCCACGAGGGCCACGAGGAGGTCGAGGGCACGATGGGCGAGGCGCCCGCCGCCACGCGCCTGGTCGGCACCGTCGCCGAGGTGGCTGCCCTTGCCGACCTGGGGCCCGAGACGCCGCTCGTGTACCTGACGCAGACCACGCTGTCGGTCGACGAGACGCGCGACATCATCGCGGCGCTGCGCGCGCGCTTCCCCCACATCGAGGCGCCCGCCAAGGAAGACATCTGTTACGCCACGTCGAACCGGCAGGCCGCCGTCAAGGCGCTCGTCCGCGAGGTCGACCTGGTGCTCGTGATCGGGTCGCGCAACTCGTCCAACTCGAACCGGCTGGTCGAGGTCGCGCGTGACGCGGGCGTGCCCAGCCACCTGATCGAGGACGAGTCCGCCATCGACGAGCGCTGGCTGGAGGGTGTCGAGACCGTCGGCATCACCAGCGGTGCGAGCGCGCCGGAGTCGCTCGTGCGCCGCGTCGTCGACTGGTTCGCCGCGAACGGCGTGACGCAGGTCGACGAGCTGCACGTCGTGCACGAGGACGTGTCGTTCAACCTGCCGCGCGAGATCCGCCGGGCGCTACCGCAGGTCGACGCACGCTCGTCCGCCCGCTGAGCGCGAGCAGGTGCATGCCGGCGAGCCCGGCCCACTCGCCATAGGGCTCGAGCAGCGCCGCCGTCTCCCACGTCTCGACCCGGCGGCCCCAGAGCGACCGGGCCAGCACGACGAGGCCGAGATCGCCGACCAGCCCCGCCTCGGTGCGACCGAGCCCGTACAGGGCGACCATGCCGGCCGACCATGGGCCGAGCTGCGGCTCGCGGCACAGGCGCGCGACGACGGCCGCCGTCGGATGCGCGTGCAGCCGCTCCAGGTCGAGGGTGCGAGCCACCCGCACGAGAGCGTCGGCACGGCGGGGCGCCAGGCCCAGGCGGGCGACGCGCGGCGAGGAGAGGCCGGCGATATCGTCTCGCGAAGGTGGCGTCACCTGGCCACCGGCCGCCAGCATCCGGAGCACGTCGCGCTCGATCGCGATCGCCGCCGAGGCCTGGATCAGCTGTCCGCACATGGCCTTCAGCAGTGCGTGGGCGACCGTCGCGGTACGCAGCACCCGCACGCCGCGCCGCCGGCCGATGCTGTCGCGCAGCAGCCCGTCCCGCGCCGCCAGCTCGAGGAACGGCCGGTGGTCGAGGTCGGCGCCGAGCACGAACTGCGCGCGGTCGAAGGCCTCGTCCGTGCCGGTCGCGACCACGAGCACGCCGTCGCCGCGCTGCCGCACGCGGACGACGCCCTCGCGCAGGTAGAGCTCCAGCACGCCGTTGCGGAACCTCCGGGTGCCGTCGCCCAGACCGCGCGCAGAGGCGGCGAGGTCGTACGGGGCGACGGGCCGGATCGTCCGTTCGAGCACGAGCGGAAGACTACGCGGCGATGCGCACGGCGGCCGGCTTCCGGCGGAGCACCCGCATCCCCACGAACGCCGCGCCGATGACGCCGAGACCGCCGACGAGGTAGGTTCCGCGCGGGCCGAGCGCCACGACCACGAAGCCGCCGACTCCCAGCGACAGCGAGTACGCGGCCGCCATCACGGCGTCGTTCGCCGCCCGCACACGTCCGCGGACGCCGTCGGCGACGCGCTCCTGCACGAGCACCTGGTCGGCCGTGATGCCGATGCCGCCCATCATCCCGCCGGCGATGAACGCGATCGCTGCGAGCGTGATCGACGGAGCGAACGCGACCAGCCCGATCGCGATGCCCTCGACCAGCAGCGCGATCGTGAACGCGCGCTCGACGCCCAGGCGCTGCATCGCGCGGCGTGCGACGACCGCGCCGAGCGTGGTGCCGACGCCCCACGCGGCGACCAGCAGGCCGTAGCCCGTCTCGCCCGCGCCGAGATCGTCGATGGCCAGCGGCAGGTCGGCGATCGAGCAGTACGCCGCCGCGAGATACGACAGCGCGCCGGCGATCACGACCGCGCCGAGCACGCGATCGCGGCGGATCAGCGCGAAGCCGGCCAGCGGCGAGCCGGACACCTCGTCGGTGCTCTCGACACCGTGGAACTGGCCGCGGACGCACACCAGCACGAGCACCGACAGCAGGAGCGAGCCGGCCGCGATCGCGAAGATGCCGCGCGCGCCGACGATGCCCACGCCGAGTCCGGCTGCGACCGGCGCGAGCGTGAGAGCGGCGTTGCGCAGCGCCTGCACGTAGCCGTTCGCGAACCGCAGGTCCCCCTCGATGACGAGGTTCGGCAGGGCGGCCCCGATCACGGGGCGGATCGGCGATGCGGCGATGATCGCGAGCACCATCACGGCCGTCAGCACGACGACGCTCGCGCCGAGCGCGAGCGTCGCGAGCAGCAGCGCGCCGGCGACGCCGCCGATGGCGGCCACCATCCGCCGGTCGAGCCGGTCTGCGAGCG
>JBBQFB010000256.1:0-5192 GCA_038321545.1 Gaiellales bacterium | reverse complement strand
CGGCCGGTTGCACCACATCACGACCCGCGGAAACAACCGCCGCTCGATGTTTGCGGACTCCGAGGATCGCGAGCGGTTCTACGCCCTGCTCGACGAGGGCATCGCGACGTATCGCGTCGAGTGCCACCAGGACGTCCAGATGGGGAACCACGTCCATCTCCTGCTCGAGGGCGCCATCGCGGAGGTATCGGAGTTGATGTGTTCGTCAGCCACCGCTACGCGGTCGCGTACAACCGGCGCCACGATCGCGTGAACCACCTCATCGGCCGTCGGTTCTACTCGTCCGAAGTCCCCGACTCGTACGCTCGCCGTGATCCTCCCCGCAGCGGGCGCCCTCACGCCGGAGCACGTTCGCCACGCTCGCGAGATCTACCGCTTCACCGTCGAGGAGATCGCGGCCCACTACAACCGCACCACGCGGACGATCAGCCGCTGGCTGTCGGACGCCTACGAGCCCCGCTTGAAGCGGTTCTCGACTTCCCAGTGATGGCGGCCCGGACGCGTCGGACGCGTGCGGCCCGGCGGTTTCGGCTTCGACGTGCCCTCGTGCGGAATCCCGCCCTGCGGCGGCGGGTTCGAGGCGGGCGCCGTCGCTGCCGGCTCGACGCGCGGCGGCGTCGGCTCGTGGATCCAGTGCGCTTCGCGCGGACGCAGGGGCGTCGTGTCCGGGCGCATCCTGCGCGTCAATCCACCGCCCGCGGCCTCCAGGATCCGATCGCCGTCGCGGTGCTTCGTCGCGAACTCCACCACCCGCTCGCGGAACCCGGCGCGGGCGATCACGCGCTCCGCCGCGCCGTGCAGCTCGAGCACGTCGCAGATCGCCACCATCTCGCGACCGACGCCGTCATCCACGTGATCGACGCGCAACACCCGCGCGCGACCCCGCGCACCTCCGCCGCCGATGCGTGCCTCGAACGCGATCTCGCGGCCCGGGTTCGGCACCGGCATCTCGGTGTCGATGTAGAACGACAGGCCAGAGCGGTCGAGCGTTCGCGTGACGGCGCGCCACGGACGCGCGTCACCGAAGTCGAGGACGATGGGCAGGTTCTGGCGGGGAGCCATCTGCTCCCAGTATCGGCTTGCGACGGCCGTTACTTGATCAGATCGAACCGGCGAACGTGTCGCAGTTGCGCGGGTCTGCCGAGTCGTAGCCGGAGCGGAACCATTTCTGCCGCTGCGCCGCCGACCCGTGCGTCCACTTCTCCGGGTTGACCTGGCCCTGCGTCGCCGTCTGGATCCGGTCGTCGCCGACGGCCGAAGCAGCGCTCAGCGCGTCGGCGATGTTCGCCGGCGTCACCTTCGCGACGACCCCGGTCTTGGTCGCGTTGCCCGCCCAGGCGCCGGCGTAGCAGTCGGCCTGCAGCTCCGACCGGACGGCCGCGCTCTGCGGCCCGGTGCGGTCGTCGCCGATCTTGTCGAGCACCCCGAGGATGTCCTGCACGTGGTGCCCGTACTCGTGCGCGAGGATGTAGCCCTGCGCGAACGAGCCGCCCTCCGCGCCGAACCGGTCGCGCAGCTCGGCCAGGAACGCGAGGTCCATGTAGACCTTCTTGTCCCGCGGGCAGTAGAACGGCCCGACTTCGGAGGTGGCCTGCCCGCACGCGGTGTCGGTGCTGCCGGTGAAGAACACCGTCACGGCCGGCGTGTAGTCGGCGAACGTGCTCTCCCAGAACGTGTTGACCGAGTTGATGTACGCGACCGCCTGGCAGTCCTCGCGGTGCTCGGCGTCAGCGCCGGTCTTGCACACCGTCGCGATGTCGCTGGCCGGAGCGCCCTCGCCGATCACGTTGCTGTTCAGGTCGCTGAGGCCGCCCAGGCCACCCGTGCCGCTGCCGCCGAACGGATTGCCGCCGAGCAGCAGGGTGATGATCACGATCACGATTCCGAGGCCGCCACCGCCGACCGCGAGGGGCCGTCCGGCGACGCGCCTGCCGCGCTGGTCTTCGACCTGAGAGGTGTCGAGTTGCGCGTCGTCCTGGAAGTCCGTCACCGCTCAGCTGCCCTTCGTCTTCTTCGGGATGATGCCCGCGGGCGCGAAGCCCGCCAGGAAGGTATCCCACGGCCGGGGTTCGCGGCCCTCTGCGAACGACCTCTCCATACGTACCACGGCGCTGCGCACGACGTGCGCTCCGGTGAACCGGACCGGATCCGGCGGGAACCGGCCGGCTCGTTCTCCCACGAACGGCGACTGCGACCACTCGTCGCGCTCGCCGAGCGCCAGGGACGCGAGGATCTTGCCGCCCAGCACCGACGGACCGACGCCGTTGCCGCTCCATCCCACGCCGTAGATCAGGTGCTCGCGACCGCCGAGCCGCCCGAAGATCGGCAGCCCGTGCATCGAGCGATCGATCGGGCCACACCAGTCATACTCGACCTTCACGCCGGCGAGATTCGGGTAGATGCGCCGGAAGTTGGCCTCCACGTCGCGGGCCCGGCCCTCGTGGCGATCGAAGCTGTCTGACAGCCGCCCGGCCATCGCGATGCCCCAGCCGCCCTTGCCGAACATCACGCGGCCGCTCGGCGTCCGCCGGTAGTAGTGGATCATCACCTGCGAGTCCGAGATCGCCTCGTACCCGGTCCAGCCGATCTCGGCCAGCCGCTCCGGCGCCTCCTCGGTGAGGATGATGTCGCTCGAGATGACGACCAGGCGCGTGTGGAGCTCGCGCATGCTGGCGGCCCACGCGTTGGTCGCGATCACGACCCGGTCGGCCGTCAGCGCGCCGTTCTGCGTCCGCAACACGGCGGGACTGCGCCGGTCGAGGTGCGTGACGCGCGAGTGCTCGTGGATGCGGACGCCCATCTCGAGCGCGACGCGGCGCAGTCCGCGCGCGAGCTTGGCGGGCTGGACGGTCGCGGCGCTCGGGTCGAGCACGCCGGCGATGTGCACCGGCGATCCTGCTCGGCGGGCCACCTCGTCCGGCTCCAGCAGCTCGAGTGCCGGCGCGCCGAGGTCGCGCAGCAGCTCGACCGTCGAGTCCCAGGCGCCCAGCTGCGCCTCGGTGGTCGCCGTCCACAGGTAGCCGCCGTGGTTGAAGTCGGCGTCGATGCCGTGCGCGACGCAGAACGCCTCGATCTCGCTGATCGCGTCGACCGACGCCTTGCTGATGCGGATCGCCTCCTCGCGGCCGCACAGGTCGACGAGCTTGCCGGCCTTCGCCCACCACGACAGCACCTCACCGCCGTTGCGACCGCTGGCGCCACCGCCGCAGACGTCCTGCTCCAGCACGACCACGTCGCACGCCGGGTCGCGCTCCTTGATGCGGATCGCCGTCCACAGGCCGACGAAACCGCCGCCCATGATCGCGATGTCGGCGCGCGCGGCGCCCTCCAGCGGAGGTGCGTCGGGCGCATCGCCGAGCGCCTCCGAGAGCCAGAACGAACGGTGCTGCATGCCGGAAAGCTACGCGAGACGGTCGCGCAGCGCCTCGAAGCAGAGCCGGTGGAAGTGCGCGATGGCGCTCTCCGAGCTCGGCATCAGGCGGCCGTGCGGCACGAGGCCCGAACGCAGGTTGGGCTGCTGGATGGCCACCGCGTCGATGTCCTCCTGCATCGTCATCCGCCACATCTCGCCCCACTCGGCGACCACGGCCGGGTCGAGGCCGGGCTGCAGCCACGAGTCGCCGTCCGTGACGCACGACTCGACGCCGGTCGGGTGGACACGCCCGGCGCTCGTGTAGAAGTCGTCCATCTGCAGGAACGTGGACGGGAACAGGAACCAGTAGCGGTACTCGCCGTTGGCCAGCCCGAACCGCTCGCCCTTCGCGTTCGGCGGCGTCAGCTGGCAGAGCACGTTGCCCTCGTTGCGATACTCGTAGACGCCGTGGGCGACGTCGTACGCGTCGGAGAACGAGTGCTTGTGGATGGTCGGGCAGTGGTAGCACTCGCTCGCGTTCTCGACCCAGATCTTCCAGTTCGCCGACACCGGCGCGGCGTCCGACGCCGTCGGGATGCGGTCGCCGATCTCGAACGGGTGGTCGACGCAGATCTCGTCCAGCGCCGGGTACGTGTCGGCGAACGAGAGGGCGTCCCGGTCGGCGTTCACGAACACCAGCCCGTGCCATACCTCGGCCCGCGCCGGAGCGCCGTTGCACGTCGCGTGCAGGGCGTCGCCATCGACCTCGACGGCGAACGAGAGCTCGCCCATCTGATGGCTCGCGGGTGCCGCCGCGCGGCCGCAGAGGTAGTGCCACGAGCGCGCCCAGATCTCGTCGAGCTCGAGCCGGTAGATCGCAGGATCCCAGTACCAGCGCGACGGGAAGGTGTAGCCGGCGGTCAGCTTGGCATCGATCTCAACGGCGGTGCTCATGCCCGGATCGTACGTGCATCCAGGGCCAGAGCGAAGTCCGGCGTGACCAGCAACGGGTTCACCTCGACCTCGGACAGCTCCGGATGCGCCGCCGCGACGCGCGTCAGCGCGGCGATCGCCTCGGCTGCCGCTGCGACGGCGAGGCGCGGGCGTCCGCGGTAGCCGTCGAGCAACGGGAACGTGCGCAGCCGTCGCAGCGCCGCCTCGACCTCGGCCGGTGTCAGCGGTGCCAGCGCGAGCACGACGTCGTCCAGCAACTCGACCGCCGTCCCACCGCCACCGACCAGTGCCACGGGGCCGAAGCGGGGATCCCAGGTCACGCCGCACACCAGCTCGACGGAGGCCGGTGCGACGACCATCCGCTCGACGCTGAACGACGGTGGAGCGAGCCGCGCCGCCAGGTCGGCGACCGCTGCCGCGAGCGCCTCGGGCGCATCCAGGCCCAGTACGACGCCACCGCCGTCCGACTTGTGCTCCGCGCCGAGCGCCTTCAGCGCGACCGGATAGCCGAGCCGGCCGGCTGCGGCGACGGCGCCGGCCGCAGACGTCACCTCCTCGGCCTCCGGGAACGGCACGCCGCCCGCGGCGAGCAGCGCGCGAGCTGCCATGTACCCCGCATCGCCGACCGCAGCAGCCGCCTCCGGCAACTCCGGCGTCACCCGCGTCGCGGCCGTCGCGAACCGGTATGCCGCCCCGAGAGCGCGGCACGCCGAGCCGACGCGCCGGAACGCCGGCACGCCGCCGTCGCGCAACGCCCGCCAGGGCGGCTCGCCGATCCACTGCACTGCCGCGACGAGCGGGTGCCCGGACGCCGCCATGACCCTCGCAGCCTGGGTCTCGTCGAGCCGGCCGGGCTCCTCGTGGGTCATCGTCCCGAAGCTGCCGA
>JBBQFB010000255.1:0-5214 GCA_038321545.1 Gaiellales bacterium | reverse complement strand
GCGGGTGTGGCCGTGGTGGCGTGCAGCTTTCGTCGGAGGCCGTCAAGAGCCGCAAGCGCGGAGGCGACAGGGAGACGTCTCAAATGCCAGGTGATGACCCGATCCGGATCCGGGACGTGGCGGATCGCCGACGTGGGGATGCATCGAACCAGGTGCCAGGCACCAGAATCGGTGCATCGGCGACGCGATCGGATCGCACAGGCGTATCCTGGAGCCATGCGAAGCCTTCCCCGCGCGTTCTGGGCGTCCGCAGCAGCGATCCCGTACGGCCTGCTGCTGGGCGGACTGGCGCTCCTCGTACCCGTCTACTCGACGGCTTCCAGCGACGGCTCCGGCTCGGCCACGCTGTTCGACGAGAACCCCGGCATCCTCCCGTTCCTCGCCGTGCCCGCACTCGCCGCGGCGCTCGTGTTCGGGCTGCTCCACCTCGTCTGCCACCATGGCAGCCGGCTCGCGCGCGCGGCAGCGTGGACGGTGACCGGACTCGCGTGGCTGCTGGCACTCGCCGGGCTGCTGACCATCGGCATCTTCATCGTGCCGCTGGCCGCGCTCCTCACGTACGCCTGCGTGACCGTGCGCTAGTTTCTCGCCGACAGCGACGACAGCGCGCTCGACAGGCTCTCGCCCGAAGACTTCAGCTGCGCGATCGCTGTCTCCATCGCAGTGAACTGCGCCTTCAGCTGCGCCTCGCGAGCCGTCAGGCGGATGTTCATGTTGTCGATCTGATCCTGCAGGCGCTTCACCTGGCCGGTGGAGCCGTCGATCGCGGCCGCGATCAGGCCGCCGGACTTCGTGAAGTTCGCGGTCAGGTCGGAGATCCGCTGCGCGATGCCGTCGTCGGCGGGCGTCGCGCCGTCCCGCGTCAGCAGCTCCTTCACGTTGTCGCGGTCGGTCACGAACGCCGCGGCGAACTTGCCGGCATCGAACTTCAGGCGGCCGGCGATCGCGTCCTGGTCGAGCGTCGACGCCGCCGTGCCGGTCGAGATGCCGAGGTCGGCCGCCAGGTTCTTCCCCGGAGTCAGGCCGGCGACGATGCCCGCCATCGCGTCGCGCAGGCCCGACCGGACGGTCTGCAGCGTGCTCGAGTTGAACAGCGTGCCCTTCATCATGTCGCCGAGCGTCGACGCGTCGCGCACCTTCTGCTCGCTGACGTCGGAGTTGATCGCGTCCGTCAGCGAGTTGTACGCATCGACGAAGTCCGACGCGCGCTTCGAGGCGTCGTCCTGGTCGATGTAGGTCGGATCGGTGCCGGCCGTGGTCGCCAGCGCCGACGTCTGCTTCAGCACCAGGGTGGCCCCGGCGATCAGCGTCGTCGTCGTGTTCCGCTCGCTCTCCTGGTCGACGCCGTCGATGCCGACGATCGCGTTCTGCGCGTCGACGATCTTCGCGAACCCGAGCGCTCCCGCCGTCGCGCCGTCCGACGTGATCGTGACGGTGCCTCCGGTCGCGCCGGTGTCCTTCGCGCTCACCCGCAGCTTGCCGTCCACGACCGTCGCGATGACACCGCCGTTGGTGGCGTTCACGGCCGCCGCGACCTGCGCCATCGTCTGGCCCGCGGTGACGACGACGTTCGCCGTCACCCCGCCCGCGGCGATGTGGAGCGTGTCGTTCACCGGCACCGTGCCGATGCCGGTCGCGGTCGCACCGACCGCCGTCGAGGAGCCGAACGCGGTGTCGAACCCGGCCGCGGCGCCGGCGGTCGAAAGCGCCAGGGACGTCAGCTCCTGGTCGCTGCCGACCGGGCTCTTGATCCGGATCCGGCCGCCCGTCTCGACGGTCACCGTCGCGCCGGGCACCTGGCCCCCCACCCACGTCTTGAGGTCGTCCAGCGTCGATGACGCGGTCACCGTGTACGACGTGGCAGATGTGACCGGCGAGCCGCCCTGCAGGCCGCTCAGCGAGATGGTCTGGCCCACCGCGACTCCGAGCGACGTGCCGGCGGCGTCGGTCAGGTCGGTCAGCTTCGTCGTCTTGGCGGCGAACACGTTCAAGCCGGCGTTCGCGGCGCCGAAGTCGCGCACGCCGGAGGTGGCGGCGTGTGCCCACACCTCGCCGGTCGCGAGGCGCTTGACCTGTACCTGGTAGCTGGCCTTCGGAGCGCCGGACGAGGCGGCGATCGTGTACGAGCTGTCGTCGCCGCTGGTGCCGTTCGGCGCTCCGGCCCAGAACGACACGTTGCGCAGCGCGTCGGCTGCGGTGCGCAGGCCGAGCAGCTTCGTCGAGATGTCCTGCAGCGCCGACTTGCGCGCGTTCTCGACGTCGATCAGGTTCGTCATGCGCGATACGGGCGCCCGCTCGAGCGCCATCAGCTGCGTGACGATCGAGCTCGTGTCGACCCCGGACGCGAGGCCGGTGAAGTTGATCCCGCTGGTCACCGCTAGCCCGCCCGGTCCATCGACACGAAGGCGGCGGACGGCGCGTACGCCGTGACGGCGGTGCGGCCGGAGGAGACCTTGGACAGCTCGCGGCGGATCACGTCCGCGCAAGCCGTCGCCGCGTGCTCGTTGGCGGCCGCGAGCGCCAGGAACCGCTCGGCGAGCGGCCGGCAGCCCGCCGGCAGCGTGGCCGGCAGCTCGGCGATCAGAGCGGCGCGCTCGTCGAAGATGCGACCCATGCCGCCGACGTCGACCTGCACGATCAGCCGTGCCTCGAGCTCGGTCAGCTCGACCATCCGCTGGAGCACCGCCGTGGTGTCCATGCCGTCAGGCAGCTTTCTTCGCCGCCTCGGCGAACGCCCCGCGCAGGTCGGCGACGAGCCTGATCGCCTGGCGCACCTTGTCGCCGGAACCCTCGCGCGATGCGTCGATGAGGTGCCGGTGGAGGAAGAAGTAGAGCGATCGCAGGTTGCCCGCGATCTCGCCCCCGCGCTCCATGTCGAGCGTGGCGTTCAGCTCCATGATGATGGCGGTGGCGCGGGACACGCCATCCGTCATCCGGGGCCGGTCGCCGGCGTCCGCAGCCGCCTCGGCGCGGCGCAGGAACCGCAGGCAGCCGTCGTAGAGCATGACGACGAGCTGCTCCGGCGGAGCGGTGTGGATCGCATTCGTCTGGTACGCCTGGTAGCCCGTGGCCACGTTGCCTCCGGCACGCTCGAGGGATCGCGCGAGATCGCTTCCTCTCCTGTATCGGCTCGGGTCTGCGATCGGTGAAGCAGATTTTCCTGCTTTCGAACAATATGACCCTCGTTCGTTACGCGGCAGCGCTGAGCTGGGCGCCGAGGCGCGACTGCAGGTCGCGCAGCTGTCCGAGGCTCCGTTCCATGGCGGTGAACTGCGTCCGCAGCAGCGCCTCGCGCTGCGTCAGACGCACGCCGGCCTGGTCGATCGAGGCCCGGTAGCCACCCAGGCGGGCAGTCTCGGCGGCCACCCGGCCGCCGAGCGTGCCGGACGATCCGGTGAACCGTTCCAGCACCGAGTCGAGCCGCGCGGCGATGCCCTGCGGCGCGTCCCCGCCCAGCAGGGCGGCCACGCCGTCGGGATCGGCCCCCAGCGCGTCGCGCAGCTTCGACTCGTCGAGCACCAGCCGGCCCGACAGCGAGTCGGCCGACATGGCGCCGGTCGCCGCACCGCTCGACAGGCCAACCGACGACGCCTGGCCGCGCGTCGCCGAGAGCCCTGCGACGGGGTCGTGCACGGCGCGGTTGAGGCTGCCCAGGAGGCCGGTGTAGAGGTCGTCGGAGTAGAACGCGCCCTTCGCGACGGCACCCGTTCCCGCCGGATCGGGCCGTTCGGAGACCGCGGCCCGCAACGCGTCGACGGTGCCGTTGTAGGCCGCGACGAAGGCCTTCGCCTTCGCGATCACGGCATCGGCATCGACCGCGGACGGGTCGGATGTGACCGTCACCGCACCGGCGGTGGCGCCGCGCAGGTCGAGCGTCACGCCGGGAATCACACCGCTGGCGCGGTTCGACGAGCTGGTTCCGGCGACGCCGTCGACCGTGAACTGCGCGTCCTGCGCCGCCAGCGTGACCGTGACCCCGAGGTCTGTGGCCAGCGATCCGTCCGATGCGAGCGAGACGGCGTTGGCGGCGCCGGTGTCCTTGGAGGTCAGACGCAGGCGGCCCTCGACCACCGACGCGCCGACGCCGCCGTTCGCGCCGTTGATCTTCGCGGCGATCGCGGCGATCGAGTCGCCTGCGGTGATGGCGACGTCGACCGTCGTCGCGCCGGTCGTCAGGTGCAGCGTGTCGTCGGCGACCGCGGCGGCGAGCGACGTCGCCTGTGTTCGCACGTCGGCCCGGGCGAGCGCGCTCACGCTGATCGAGAACGACGCCTTGACGGCGCTCGCCGTGGCCGTCGCCACCACGCGCGTCGCGTCGCTGGAGGTCGCCACCGGCCGTGGTGAGAACACGCCGGCTCCGCGCAGCGACTGCTCGGCGCCGCGCAGAGCGGTCAGGCGCGACCGCATGTCGGCGAGCCCCGCGAGGCGCGCGGTGGCAAGGTCGGCCGAGCGCTGCAGCCGGTCGACCGGGCGGCGTTCGATCGCCATCAGCGAGGTGACGATGGCATCGGTATCGATCCCGGACGAGATGCCGGTGAAGCTCAGTCCTGTCACGGGGTCACGCTCTCTTGTCGATGCTCCGCTCCCAGAGGGAACGGAGCTCTGCCAGCTGGTGCATGACGCGCGTGCCGGGAACGGTCTTGACGACCTCGCCGGTGGCGGCGTCGAGGAAGCTCGCGACCCACACGTTGGCGACCGGATCGAGGCCGTACCGCACCTCCACCGCGCCGTGGGGCGACGCGTCCGCGAAGTCGACCGAGAACGCGCTGCCCTCGCGCTTCGGGCGCTGCTTGACCTCCACGGCGTCAGGAACCGGCGTGAGTCGGTCGATACGGTCGGTCAGCTCGGCTGTCAGCTGTGTATGCACCGCAAACCTCCTTGGCGGTACTGCGACTTCGGTAACCGGCCTCATGCCAGTTCACAGCAACAAATAGAGCATACAAGACGAACTGCAGGTTCCAGTGGAAGTTACCCCACCGGGGGTAGGACCCCGCCGTCCTCCTCGAACGCCCGCCACGGACGCCCCGCGACGACCGCCGCGAGGGCGGCGACCGCGACCGCGACCGAGACGGTCTCGACCGCCCGCGCCACGGCGTCCGGCAGTGCCGAGACGGGATAGGCGCGGTACAGCATCGGCACCTGCGCCATCGTCAGCAGCAGGGCCGTTGCCGCGAACGCACCGGCCGTCAGCGTGCGGAAGCGCTCGGGCACCGC
>JBBQFB010000254.1:0-5337 GCA_038321545.1 Gaiellales bacterium | reverse complement strand
TAGATCGTGTCGCCGTGGAACGTCGGCTTCGCATGCTTGAGCGACTCGATCTCGAGGTTCGCGATCGCCTTGCCCGATACGTCGGGCACGCTCATGCCGAGCGCCAGCGAGTAGACGAGGTTGCCGACCACGACGTTCTTTCCGAACTGCGTCTCGGTCTCCGCGTAGTGCGCGTCGGTGTGCAGCGGGTGGTGGTTCATCGTGATCATGCAGAACAGGTGGTCGTCGGCCTCGGTGATCGTCTTGCCGGGCCAGTGCACGTAGACGTCGCCGACCTCGAAGTCCTCGAGGTAGCGGCCGAAACGCGTGTCCCTGGCGTGGATCTCGCGGCCCATCGTCACCCCTTGTAGCGCGCGATCAGCCCGCGCGCGATGATCGTCTTCTGGATCTCGGACGTGCCCTCGCCGATCAGCAGCATCGGCGCGTCGCGGTACAGGCGCTCGATCTCGTACTCCTTCGAGTAGCCGTAGCCGCCGTGGATGCGGAACGACTCCTCGACGACCTCCTTGCACATCTCCGACGCGAAGTACTTGGCCATGCCCGTCTCGACGTCGGCGCGCCGTCCGGCGTCCTTCGCGCGCGCTGCCTGCACCGTCAGCAGGCGGGCGGCCTCGATCTTGGTCGCCATCTCGGCCAGCTTGAACTGGATCGCCTGGTGGCGGTGCAGCGGCTTGCCGAACGCCTCCCGCTCGTGGGCGTACCGGATGCCGAGCTCGTACGCGCGCCGGGCCACGCCGACGCCGCGCGCAGCGACGTTCGCGCGACCCACCTCGACGCCGCTCATCATCTGCGCGAAGCCGCGCCCGATGCCGGCCTCGCCGCCGAGCACTGCGTTGTCCGGCACGCGGTGGTTGTCGAACACCAGCTCGGTGGTCTCGACGCCCTTGTAGCCGAGCTTGTGCAGCTGCGGCGGGATGGTCAGGCCGCCCTGCTCGGCCACGCCCGGCTCCTTCTCGACCATGAAGCAGCTCATGCCGGTGTGCGGCGGATCAGCCGCCGGGTCGGTCTTCACGAGGGTCGCGACGACGCTCGAGCGCAGGCCGTTCGTGACCCACATCTTCTGGCCGTTGATCAGCCAGTCGTCGCCGTCGCGCACGGCGGTCGACAGGATCGCCTGCACGTCGGACCCGCAGTGCGGCTCCGTCATCGAGAAGGCGCCGCGCACCTCGCCGGTCGCCATCTTCGGCAGCAGCCGCTCGCGCTGCTCCTCCGTGCCGCTCTGGAGCAGCATCGACGAGCAGATGAAGTGCGTGTTGATGATGCCGGAGACGGACATCCAGCCGCGCGAGATCTCCTCGATCGCAAGGCAGTACGTGGTCAGGTCGAGACCCATCCCGCCGTACTGCTCGGGAATCGTGAAGCCGAAGATGCCAAGCTCGCGGAGGCCCTGCACGATCTCGTCGGGGAAGCGATCGGCTGCCTCGTACTCCGAGGCTCGCGGGATGATCTCGCCCTCCACGAAGTCGCGCACCGCGAGCAGGATGTCCTCCTGGTCGGAGGTCAGGCCGAGGGCCTCGAAGTCGGGTGCCGACATCAGGCCTCCACGGGCGTCGGTGACATGCCCGCCGCGCGGCCGGCGGCCTCGACCTGCAACGCCATCTTGCGGCTCGCCTCGTCGATCATCTCGCCGTTGAACATGACCGCGCCGCGGCCCTCCTCGTCGGTGGCGACACGGTACGCCTCGAGGATGGCGACGGCCAGGTCGAACTGCTTCTGCTCCGGGGAGTAGACCTCGTTCGCGATCGTGATCTGGTCGGGGTGCAGCGCCCACTTGCCGTCCATGCCGAGCAGCCGCGAGCGCCGCGCCACCTCGCGCATGCCGTCCAGGTCGCGGATCGCCGCGAACGGCCCGTCGATGGCCTGCAGGCCGTACGCGCGCGCCGTGTTGACGATGCGGGCGTTGATGTAGTGCCACTGGTCGCCCGGGTAGTCGCGCTCGATCGCGCCCACCGTCAGCTGCGGGATGCCGAGGTTCGCCGCGTAGTCGCCGGGGCCGAAGATGATCGTCTCGGCGCGCGGCGAGGCCGCGGCGATCTCCTCCATCTTGACCGTGCCGTGCCCGGTCTCGATCTGGAGCTCGAGGCCGATGCGGCCCACCTCGAGCCCGAGGTCCAGCTCGAGCTGCGTCAGCAGGTGCGCCACGAAGTGCACGTGCGACGCGTCGTGCACCTTCGGGATCATGATGCAGTCGAGCTGCGCGCCGGCGCCCTCGACGATGTACGTGATGTCGCGCCAGCACCACCGCGTGGCGACGCCGTTGATGCGCACGACCTTCGTCTTCGCGGTCCACTCCTCGCGCAGCGCTTCGACGATGTTCTGGCGCGTCGCGTCGGTCTTCTCGGACTCCGCGACCGCGTCCTCGAGGTCGAGGAACACCTGGTCGGCCGGCAGCGTGCGGGCCTTGGCGAGCATCTTGGGGCTCGAGCCGGGGACGGCGAGGCAGGATCGGCGAAGGCGCATCCAGGGATCGTAGATCCCCTCTGGTTGGTGCTGCGGCACGCATACCGGCCGGAGTCGTACGCTTCGCAGGTGGACCAGATGCGGCTTCTCCTGGCTCGCCACGGCCACGCCACGAGCGGCCCCGACCACCGCTGGACGGCGGAGGACCCGCTCACGACGACCGGGCACCGGCAGGCCGACGAGCTCGGCCGGTACGTCGCGTCGCTGCGCCGCCCGCCGACGCGGATCATCGCGTCGCCGGCCGTCCGCGCCCGGCAGACGGCCGCGGCGTGCGCCCGCGAGCTGCGGCTCGAGGTGTCGATCGACGACCGGCTGATCGAGTTCGGCTCCGGCGCGATCTCGCCGTTCACGCTGTCGGAGATGTTCGCGCAGATGCCGTACGACGAGATCTGGCACGCCGACGACTCGGCCTGGGACGGCGAGAGCGTCGGCGCCTTCTGGAGCCGGACGGCCGATGCCGTCGAAGAGGTGATCGCCGGCGGCGGACTGCCGCTGGTGGTCTCCCATGGCGGCACCACCACCGCGATCCTGCGCCACCTGCTGCACGTCGGGCCGGGCGCGCCGGACGCGATCCACTTCTTCATGTCGAACGCCGGGCTGTCCGACGTGCGCTTGCGGGCCGACCGCCAGGGACGCCGCCGGTCGATGCTGATGCGCATGAACGACACGCACTACCTCTCTGACGTGACCGAGGTCTGACCCGGTACCCTGCGCCGCATGCGTCGACTGCTGTTCGGATTTCTGAGCGCGCTGGCGGTCGCAGCCCCCGCCCATGCAGCCCCCTCGCTGATCTCCGCGACCGCAGACGGCGTGCCCGTCGCGGTCGGCGTCGACGAGCACCTCGGTGACGGCACGGCCTCGTTCCAGGTGCCGCCCGGCACCGGGCTGAACGCCGCGGCGGTCTACGAGATCGTGATCGATACCGGAGCCTGGCAGGCGCGTTCCGCGCGCGTCACGGGCCGCGGCGTCAGCGTCGTGGCCGCCGGCTCGCGGGTGACGATCCGGCTGCGGCCGGTGGCCGCCTCGTGGGATCCGGCGCTGACGGCGTGCACCGCTACCGGCGCGTGCGGTGACGCGACGACGCGCGCGACCGAGGACCTGAGCGGCCGCGCCGAAGGCGTCGTCAGCGACCTGCGCTCGCTGGCGCCGGCCGCCGCGGCGCTCCAGACCGGGTTCTGGGAGGCCTCCAACGCCCAGTTCCACGCTCCGGCGGTCTACGACGCGGCCGTGCGAGCGCTCACGATCGGCCTCGGCAATCCGCACCTGCGGCTGGACGGCACCGCGGCCGCCGGCGCCTACGAGGCGTTCCTGCCGAACGCCGTGCTTCCGACCTACCTGGGCATCGCGACCGCCGCCGGGGTCGACTCGGCGAGCCTCGTCGTGACGCGCACCGACGGCGTGAGGGCGACGCTCGTGCAGGGGCCGACCATCACCCGCGTCGCCGGCGGCGTGGAGATCCGGATCGCGGGCATCGGCTACTCGACTGCCACCTACCGCGTCTTCGGAGTCTCCCGCGCGCTGCCGACGAAGATCCGCTCGCTGACCGTGCGGCGCCCGTCGGCTGCCCGGGTCCGGCTCGGCTGGAAGGTGCCGGCCCGCGCCGGCGCGCTGCCGGTCACGAGCTACCGCGTGCGCTGCGGCGCGAGCGCGGCCACGGTGCGCACGCGGTCGGTGATCATCCGCGCCCGCGCCGGTGCGACCTGCTCGATCCGCGCACACTCCGCGGCCGGCTACGGCCCGGCCACGCTGAAGCGCGTCTGAGTCCCGTCAGACCTGGAACCGCGTGATCGCGTCGAGGTGCTGCTCGCGCAGCGCGTGATCGACGACGCCCATGCCCGTCTCCGGCGCCATGCACAGCACGCCGACCTTGCCCAGGTGGACGTTGTCCGACACGTCGTCGGCGGCCCGGCCGGCCTCGGTCATGGGATACGTCTTCGAGAGGATCGGATGCGTCCGCGCCTGCCGCACGAGCTCGTTGGCGCGCCACGCCTCGCTGTAGTTCGCGAGGTGCGAGCCGACGATGGACTTGGCGAACATCCACAGGTAGCGGTTGTCGAACTCGTGCATGAAGCCCGACGTCGACGCACACGTGACGATCTTGCCGCCGCGACGGGTGACGAACACCGACGCGCCGAACGTGTCGCGCCCCGGGTGCTCGAAGACGATGTCGACGTCACGGCCGCCGGTCAGCTGGCGGATGGTCTTGCCGAGCCGCAGCGCCTCCTTCGGGTTCTGACGGCCGGTCTCCGGGTCCCAGAACTGGAAGCCGAGCTCCTTGCGGTCGATCACCAGGTCGGCGCCCATCGAGCGGCAGACGGCGGCCTTCTCCGGGCTCGAGACGACGCACACGGGTGTCCCGCCGCCGTTCAGCACGTACTGGGTCGCGAAGCCGCCGAGACCACCGCCCGCGCCCCAGATCAGCACGACGTCCCCCTGCTGCATGCGGGCGCCGTTCGGGCCGACGAGCATCCGGTACGCGGTGCAGTTGGTGAGCGGCATCGAGGCCGCCTCCTCCCACGTCAGGTGCTCCGCCTTGGGCATCAGCTGGTCGGACTTGGCGAGGCACACCTCGCCGAGCCCACCGTAGTTCGACTCGAAGCCCCAGACGCGCTGGTCGGGGTCGAGGATCGTGTCGTCGTGGCCCTGCGGGTCCTCCAGCGCGACGTCGTTCGGGTGCACGACGACGCGGTCGCCGGGCTTCCACTTCGACACGGCCGAGCCAGTGCGCAGCACGACGCCGGCGGCGTCGGAGCCGACCACGTGGAACGGCTGGTCGTGGCGCTTGCCCCAGTACCCGCGCACCTTGGCGTACCGCGACAGGAACGCGAACGTGGGCACCGGCTCGAAGATCGCCGACCAGACGGTGTTGAAGTTGAT
>JBBQFB010000253.1:0-5341 GCA_038321545.1 Gaiellales bacterium | reverse complement strand
GGCATCCGCAAGGACGCGAACGGCCGCTGCACCGGCGTCGACACGACGTCCGGGCCGATCGACGCGGGCCTCGTGATCTCGGCCGTCGCGGGCTGGACGACGCAGATCTGCGACATGGCGGGCATCCGCACGCCGATCACGAACCACCCGCTGCAGGCGTTCGTGACCGAGCCGGTGAAGCCGATGCTCCACAAGATCCTGGTGTCGGCGAACCTGCACGTGTACGTCTCGCAGACCGATCGCGGCGAGTTCCTGATCGGGTCGGAGATCGAGCCGTACACGACGTACAACTTCCGCTCCACGTTCACGTTCACGCAGCACTCGGCGGCGAACGCGCTCGACCTGGTACCGCAGCTCGCGCGGCTCAAGATCCTGCGGCAGTGGACGGGCTACTGCGATATGACGCCCGACTACTCGCCGATCATGGGTGAGACCGAGGTGGAGAACTTCTACCTCGACGCCGGTTGGGGCACGTGGGGCTTCAAGGCCACCGCCGTCTGCGGCGAGACGATGGCCGAGATGGCCGCGACCCGCAAGACGCCCGAGCTGATCGCACCGTTCCGCCTGTCGCGGTTCGCCGACGAGACGCTCGTGCCCGAGAAGGCCGCGGCCTCCGTCTCGCACTGATCACGGCTGACCGGCGGGCGCTCGCGGCGCCTGCCGGTTTGCCATCATCCGCGCCATGGACATCGAGCGCCTCGAGGCGATCACCGCGCGGTTCGTGACCGACAACCGCCTGCCCGGCGTGGCCGTCGGCGTCGTCCGGGACGGTGGCCTCGCCTGGTCGCACGGCTACGGCTTCGCGGACCGCGAGTCGCGCCGCCGACCCGATGCGCAGACGCTGTACCGCGTCGCGTCGATCTCGAAGACCTTCACCGCGTCGGCCATCCTCCAGCTGCGCGACGCCGGCCGGCTGCGGCTCGACGACCCGCTGGTCGCACATATCGGCGAGGCCTCGACGATCACGAACCCGTTCGGGCCGGTCGCGGACATCACGCTGCGCCGCCTGCTGATGCACACCAGCGGGCTGCAGGGCGAGCATCCGACCGACGATCCGGAGAAGGAGCCGTTCGGCTCGATCTCCGACGCCGTGCGCGACCTCCCGAAGATCCGCGTCGTGATCCCGCCCGACACGCAGACCAAGTACTGCAACATCGCGTTCCAGCTGCTCGGCGCCGTCGTCGAGCGCGTATCCGGCGAGCCGTTCACCGCGTACATCCAGCAGCACCTCCTGACGCCGCTCGGCCTCGTCCGGACGGCCTACGAGCCACCGCAGGCCGACCGCGCGGTCGGGTACTTCGGCCGCCTCTACTCCGACGACCTGGCGCCGGCGAACACCTATCCGTCGGCCCTGTTCGAGGCCGACGGCGGCCTGTGGTCGTGCGTCGAGGACCTCGCGCGCTGGAGCGCCTTCTGGCTCGGCAACGGCGACGAGGAGGTGCTTGCCCGCGCCACGCGCGACGAGATGCTGCGTCCGTGGATCGTCTCGGACGAGGCCTGGACGGAGGCACAGGGCCTCTGCCTCTACTGGCGGCGGCACGGCGACGAGCGGTACGTCGGACACGCCGGCGGCCTGCACGGCTTCATCACACGGTTCGCCCTGTCACCGCGGGACGGCGTGGGCGCGATCGCGCTGGTGAATGGCATGGGCAACGCCGAGGAGCTCGCGTTCGAGCTGCTCGACCACGCCGTGGAGTCGACGCGTGCGCGACCTCTCCCCCAGCCCGACCCGCCGGCACCGCTGCCCGCCGCCTACTCCGCGCTGCTCGGGCGGTTCCACTGGGAGGAGTTCGCCGAGGCGTTCTCGGTGGAGTGGCGCGACGGGCAACTGGTGCTCGCCGACGCGCAGGAGGGCGACGCGTACCGCCTCGATCCGACCGGCGACCCGCTGCGGTTCGTCGTGCGCGGCGGGCGGCCGTCGGGCGACGAGGTGCGGTTCGTGCTCGGCGACGACGGCCGCGCGCGCCTGCTCAACCTCGGCGGCTACCCGCTCGAGCGTCAGTAGCCCGCCGCGAGGCCGTCCTTGCGCGGCTCCGAGCCGCCCACCAGGTCGTCGCCGCGCACCATGATCGCCTGGCCGCCGCCGTAGCTGACGGGGTCGGGATCGCGCCAGACTCGGTGTCCGCGACGCTCCAGGTCGTCCGCCGCGTCCCACAGCCCGGGCTCGAGGCACAGCAGCCAGCCGTCGGCGTCCTGGTCGAGACGCCAGCGCGGCGCGTCCAGCGCGGCCTGCGGCCCGAGCCCGCGGTGACGGAGGTTCGTGATCAGCTGCAGGTGACCTTGGGGCTGGACGTGCCCGCCCATCAGACCGAACGGGCCGACCAGCCCGTCCGCGTCGAGCAGCATCCCGGGGATGATCGTGTGGAACGGGCGGCGGCCGGGCGCGAGCCGGTTCGGGTGCCCGGCCGCGAGCGTGAAACAGCCACCGCGGTTCTGCAGCATCACGCCCGTGCCCGGCGCGACCACGCGTGAGCCGAAGCGGATGTAGAGGCTCTGGATGAACGAGCAGGCCATCCGGTCGCCGTCGACGACCGACAGGTAGACGGTGCCGCCGCGCGGCAGCAGCCCGGGCCCCGGGTCGCCGGCGCGCGCGATATCGACCAGCGCCCGCCGCTCGGCGAGGTAGCCCTCGTCCAGGTAGCCGGCCGGCAGCGGCTCGTCCGCGATGTACCGGTAGGCGTCGGCGAAGGCGAGCTTCATCGCCTCGGCCTGGAGATGCACGCGGTCGGCATCGCCGATCGCGGCGAAGTCGAACTGGCGGGCGATGCCCATCGCCTGCAGCGCCGCCGCGCCCTGGCCGTTCGGCGGCAGCTCGCACACCCGTGCCCCGCCGAACGAGGTCTCGATCGGCTCGACCCAGTCCGCCCGCATGCCGGCCAGGTCGGACTCCTCGAGCCAGGTCGCCGCTGCGATCGCCGCCGCCACCGGGCCGCGGTAGAACGCATCCGGGCCGTCCGCGGCGATCCCGCGCAGCGTCGCCGCCAGCTCGCGGTTGCGCCACGTCGTGCCGATCGCGGGCGCCGGCAGGAACACGCGCCGCGCCTCGTCGTAGGCCGCCAGGTCGGCGGCGGTGCGGTTCCACACGTCGGCGATCACCGGGGTGACGGCGAACCCGACCTCGGCCGCGTCGATCGCGTCTGCGAGACACCGGTCGAGGCCCCACGTCCCGTGCCGCTCGAGCAGCGCCTGCCAGCCGGCGACGGCACCCGGCACGGTCACGCTCTGTGGCCCGGTGAACGGCATCTCGGTGCCGAGCGCCTCGGGATCGGCGCTGGCCGGCGCCCGGCCACTGGCGTTCAGGCCGGTGAGGGCCCCGTGCTGCCACACCAGCGCGAACGCGTCGCCACCGATTCCGGTGGACATCGGCTCGACGACGCACAGGACGGCAGCGGCGCAGACCGCGGCATCGGCGGCGTTGCCACCGGCTTCGAGGCACGCGATGGCCGCGTGGACGGCGCGCGGATGGCTGGTGGCCGCCATCCCGGAGCGGGAGATCGTATCGGAGGAGGGCACGCGCCCAGGCTACGGCATCGGGGATGCATACTGACGAGGTGGCGATGTACGAGACCTCGCCGGGGCTCGGCCTCGATCCGCTCGCCCCGGCCGACGAGCGGCGGATCCTCTACGAGATCATCCGCACCGTGTCGTCGACCGTCGACCTCGAGCGGGTGCTCGAGGCGGTCGTGAAGCTGATCGTCGAGGGCGTCAAGGCGCAGTCGTGCTTCGTGTGGATCGTGGAGCGCGGCGGCAGGCTGGTGCTGCGGGCGGCCTCCGAGCAGTACGCCGATGCCGTCGGCGTCGCCACGCTCGCCCCCGGCGAGGGGTTTGCGGGCTGGGTCAGCGAGCACCGCCAGCCGATCTTCATCCCGTCCGACGCGCTGGCCGATCCGCGCGCCCGGTACTTCCCGGAGTTCGACGAGGAGAAGTACCAGTCGATGGTGTCGGTGCCGCTGATCGCGAAGGACGGCTCGCTCTTCGGCGTGATCGGCCTGCACTCGCTGGCGCCGCGCACGCTGACCGAGGACGACGCGACGTTCGTGATCCACTCGGCGTCGCTGGTGGCCGGTGCGATCGAGAACGCGCGGCTGTACGAGGCGACACGCCGGCGAGTCCACGAGCTCGAGCGGCTGTCCGAGATCTCCGACCGCGCAGCGCGGGCGACCACCCTCGCCGAGCTGCTGCCGGCAGTGGCGGAGGCGGCATGCGACCTGCTCGACGCCGACCAGGTCTGCGTCTACGGCGTCGACCGCGGCGAACGCCTCGTACGGCGCGCCGCGGCCCCCGCGGCCGGCACCGCGCCGCCGTACCTGGTGGCGGCGACCGCGAGCGAGCTGCCGGCGGCGATCGCCGGCGGCGCCGAGCCGGCCGGCGCCGTCGTGCTGCCGCTGGCCGTCGACGGCGAGACCCTCGGCCACGTCGTCGCCCTGCGGGCCTCGTTCGCGTTCGACGCCGGCGAGCTCGACCTGCTCGGCACCGTCGCCGCCCAGACGGCGGTCGGCTGGAAGAAGATCGAGCTGATCGACGGCCTCACGGAGCGCAACCTGACGAAGGACTTCTTCGGCGACCTGGCGTCCGGCCGGCTGGATGGCGCGGAGGGCCGCGCGCGCCGCCTCGGCTGCGACCTGTCGTCGCCGCGCCTCGCGCTGGTCGTGCTGCCACACGACCCGGCCTCGCGGCCCGACGGCGAGCGGATCGCGGCGCTGGAGCGGTTCGAGGCGGAGGTCGGCCGCGAGCTGGCCGGCGCCGTGTTCGACCGCCGCGACGACCGCAGCCGCGGGTTGATCCCGGTCGTCGGCACCGACGGCGGCACGTCGGTGGAGCGGCTGCGGACCGCGCTCGGCGCGCTGCCGCTGGTGGTTGGCGTGTCGAACCCCGCCACCGGCGCCGAGAGCGTCGCCGCTGCGCTGTCCGAGGCGCGCCAGGCCGCGCGCGCCGCGCCCGTCGTGACCGAGCGACCGGGCGTCGTCACGTTCGACGGTCTCGGGCCGTACAAGTACCTGCTGCGAGTGCAGTCGCAGGAGGGCGAGCGCGATCGCCATCGCGAGGCGCTCCGCCGGCTGGTGGAGTACGACCGCCAGCGGCGTGCCGAGCTGTGCCGCACGCTGGAGGAGTACCTGGCGCGCCGCGGCAACATCTCCGCCACCGCGCAGGCCCTGTACGTCCATCCGAACACGCTGCGCCAGCGGCTGCGCCGGATCGAGGAGATCACGGGCCTCAACGTGCGCGAGGGCGAGTGGCTGATGATCGAGATCGCGCTGAAGCTCCTCCGGCTCGAGGAGCTGGTCGGCTGAGGCGCCGGGCACGCCGCGCGCGGCGTGCCCGGCGCCCGCTCAGCCGCGAG
>JBBQFB010000252.1:0-5351 GCA_038321545.1 Gaiellales bacterium | reverse complement strand
AACCGCTCGGCGGCGCTGTTCCGCACGCGGCAGTACACCGCCGCGGCGGCCGCCGGCCGGCGCGCCCTCAAGCTGAGCCCGTTCCTGGTCGAGGCCCGCGAGAACCGCGCGATGGCGCTGCTCTGCCTCGGCCGGGTGACCGAGGCGGCGTGCGAGTTCCGCGAGGCGGCGAAGCGCCCGCTCGAGAGGGACGAGGAGCGGCTGACCTGCGCGGGTGCGCGACTGGCACGACCGACCGACTTCGCCGAGAGCGCCGCGGCACCGGGCGTGTATCCCCCGATCGGGTACCCGGCGCTGGCTGAGAAAGCCGACGGCTACACCCAGTACTACCAGCGGCTGAATGACGAGGCGAACGCCCGATTCACCACCGCAAACAACGAGTACAACCGGCTCACGCTGAAGCTCCAGCAGCCAAAGCCGCACCAGCTCGCGACGTCGCGAAACCGAGCTTCGGACATGTACCTCGAGATGCTGAAGGTGCCGCTCAAGGCGTCGTACCAGGCGCAGCTCGCCCAGGGCCAGGCGATCGCCACCTCCCAGATCACCAACGCAGCCGACGTGGCGGAACTGGTTCGCCTCGACATCCTGTCGTGCGGAGGGAATCCCGACCCGAACTGCACGCGCAACAAGTGCAAGCCGCAGGTGAACGGTGGGCACACCGTGTTCCTGGCCCGTCAGGTGCAGCTCGAGACGGTCATGCGCAAGTGGTGGCACGACCTGCACGCCGAGATGCTGGGCTACGCGCAGGCCATCGCCGATCCCGACGAGCATGCTCGGGCGATCACGCAGATCGACACGCAGGGACTGCTCGGCTGGGGCGTGATGCGAGACGGGATTCCGGCGTGGAACGGCACGGCCGTGACACTGGAGCCGCTCTGCCTGGTCGACCAAGTCGACCCGCCGATCGCCGACGCCACCGTCGGCCCCGACGGCACGCCGCTGCAGCCCTGCCCGCCCAATCTCGACAAGCTGAAGGCGAAGTTCGACATCGCCAAGGGCAAGGTGTCGAGCGGCCCGTTCTCGGGTGCGAGCGTCGGCGCCGGCATCTCCGTGAAGTGCTCGGAGGTGAGCGTGTCAGCCGATGCGAGCTGGAGTCCGATACCCCTCATCAGCGGCTTCGGGAAGCTCACCTACGCGAAGAACGCCCAGGGCGGAACGCTCACGATCGGCATCGGCAGCAAGGGCAGCATCGGCCCCGCCAGCTTCACGAGCGGCCTCGAGCTGACCCTGTCGCAGCACGCCGCCGGAACGAACGTCGACCTGGCCTGGAAGGTCGGGCCGTCGATCGGATCGAAGTCCGACATCATCGAGATCTCGATCATCAAGTCGGTCGCGACACCGCTCACCTCGCCGGCGCTGCCGTCAGGGTGAGGTTCCGGCCCGGCGAGGCTCCGCGCGCCGCGGAGCCCGCTGGGCGCGTTCGGCCGCCGGCCATCGCTCCGGCGGCGTGAGCCGCAGCGGCGGTGCGGTCGCGACGGCGGACAGCTCGGCCGCACCGAGCGCGCGCCGCCCGAGCACGGGCCGCAACACGCGCATCGCGTCGACCAGCCGGTCGACCACCACGGCCCGCGGCGACGTCGTGACGGCGGCCAGCGCGTCGATCGACAGCCCGCCGAACAGCGCCAGCTCGACCGCCTCGCGCTGCCCCTCGGGCAGGTCGAGGATCGCTGCGCGCACGACCTCCGCGGGACTCGCCGCCGGAGGCCGGGACGGCGGCGCGATCGTCAGCGCACGGCGCCGCACGTCGCACAGCACGTCGGCGTCGTCCCGCCCCGCCGCGCCCTCCTCAGCGCGCCGGCCGAAGGCGGCGACGACGATCTCGTCGGCCACCTGCACGTCGCGGACGATCCACACCGCGAGCACCCACGCCCGTGCCTCCACCTGGTCGAACACGGTCGGCGTGCGCCTGGTCGCCGTCGCCGGTCGTGCGCGGCCCCGGGCGCCAGGCGCGCGGTGACCGCTCGCGGCGACGGCATCGTCCACCGACGGGTGACACGCCAGCACGTCGCGCAGCTCGGGGCTGACCAGCGCCAGCAGCCGCGACGTCGGACTATCGGGTGCGCCGGGTACGACGCGCAGCCCGCTGTGGCCCGTCGACAACAGCGTCCGGCGGGTGCGCAGCAGCCAGTCGATCACGGACGAGTCGACGAACGTCGCGGCGCTGAGATCGACGATCACGAGCCGGCAGCGGCGCCACACTCCGCGCGTGCGCCGGTCGATCAGCGGAATCGTCGACCGGTCGTGCTCGCCGGTCAACGACACCAGCCAGGTGCCGCGCAGGTCAAGGCACGTCGTCGTGACACCGCTCGCGACAGGCGGGAGCAGCTCGGCGGATGCGGTCGGGAACTCGACCATTGGGCACCTCGGCATGACGCTCGTCGCCGACCGAAGGGCTGGGGCCGACTTTGCTGGATGCCGGATCTCTTCGACATCACGCGACCGGGTGCTGGAGCCGCTCGGCAACAATACCACCGCGAGTACGGTGCCGCCATGAGCTATCACCCGGCCGCGACCGACGCGCACACGGCGTTCGTCATCCCCTCCTCCACCCCCGACCGGGCAGCGGAGACGGCGCTGGTCGGCGACGTGTTCGCGACGATGCGCGACGGGGCGCGCCTGGGTGCCGACGTGTACGTGCCGGTCGGGCTCGGGGCCGCGCCGGCGATCGTGCTGCGCGTGCCGTACGGCCGCCGCACGCCCGAGATGGGCCTCGACACGGTGGCGAAGTTCTTCACCCGCAAGGGCTACGCCTGTGTCGTCCAGGACGTGCGCGGCAAGTTCTCCTCCGACGGCGAGTTCGATCCCGGCGTCCACGAGGTGGACGACGGCTACGACACGGTCTCGTGGATCGTCGAGCAGGAATGGTGTGACGGACGTGTCGGCTTCTGGGGCGAGTCGTATTACGGCGCAACGTCGTGGGCCGGGGCGATCGGCGGCCACGCGGCGGTGCGGTGCATCGCGCCCGGTGACATCGGCGTCGACCGGCGGGGGTCATGGTTCCGCCAGGGCGCGCTGCTGCTGAACACCACCGGCTACTGGGCGATGGCGATGGACGTCCGCGAGTACGCCGACCTGACCCGCATCGATCCGTACCACCTGCCGCTCGCGGAGATGGCGACCGCGGCCGGTCTGGACGGCTGGTTCTACCGCGCGATCATCGACCGCTCCGAGGACGGCGACTGGTGGCGGCGGCGCGGGCTCCATCACCTGCTCGACCGCGTGCGCTGCCCGGTGCTCTCGTGGGGCGGCTGGTACGACAACTACATCGGCCCGCAGCTGGCGGACTACGCGCAGGTGATGCGGTCGCACCCGCGCCCGGAGACGGTGCACCTGATGGTCGGGCCGTGGGATCACGAGGGTTCGTCCGAGCACACCGATCGCGCGGCGTGCGTGCAGCTGCCCCGCACGGCCGTGCACCGCTGGGACACCTACCAGGCGTTCTTCGACCGCTACCTGCGCGAAGAGGACAACGGGTTCGGCGGCGAGGGCAACGTCGAGGTGTTTGCGATCGGCCGCAACGCGTGGCAGCACGAGGCCGCGTGGCCGCCCCCGGCGATGATGGCGACGCCGCTCTACCTCCGCTCGGACGGCTGCCTCGACCTCGCGCCGCCGACGACGGACGAGGCGCCCGACGTCTACCGCTACGACCCGCTCGATCCCGTCGACGAGAGCATCGGCCGCAACTGCTGGGCGCTCTGCACCGCGCTGGGCGATCGGCGCCGGTTCGACGGCCGCCCCGACATCGTCACCTACACGACCGAGCCGCTCGAGGCAGATCTGGAGCTGACGGGGCCGGTGACGGCGACGCTGCACGCTGCCACGAGCGCCGCCGACACCGACTTCACCGTCGCCCTGTGCGACGTGTTCGCGGACGGCACCGTCAACCCGATCCAGGACGGCATCGTCCGAGCCCGGTACCGCAACGGCATGGACGCCCCGTCGCCGATCGAGCCCGGGCGCGTGCACGCCTACGAGATCGACCTGTTCGCGACGAGCTACGTGGTGGCCGCCGGGCACCGGATCCGGGTCGACATCTCGTCCAGCTGCTTCGACCGGTACGACCGCAATCCGAACACCGGCCTCACGTTCGGCCGGTCGGCCACGACCGAGGTCGCCGAGCAGGCGATCCACCACTCGCCGGCGGCGCCGTCCTGCGTGCGCCTGCCGGTCGTCCGCCCGAGGGTGTGACGAGCGCGGCTGCTATCGTGTGCTTACCAGCCTCAACTCCCGGCTGGAACTGCCGCCCCCAGCACCCGGACGGCATTGAACGCCGCCGTAGTCGCGGCGCGTCGATAAGGGAGTCGCGTGGTGCTTACTCGAACAGCAGGGCAGATCGGCGGTCGGGCGTCGGACGAAGCCGGTCGCGGATGACCAGCTCGCACCTGCGCGTCCTGGTCGCGAACGAGCTCGAGGACCGCATCGCGCTCGTCACGAAGCTGGTCACCGGCCTGGGCCACACGGTCGTTGCCGGATCGACCGACGTCGCCGCGGTCGGCGCGCTCACGGCCGAAGAGCTGCCCGACGTCGCGCTCGTCGGCCTCGGCACCAGCTCCGCGCACGCGCTCGAGCTGATCGAGCGGATCGTCCGGGAGGCCGACTGCCCCGTGATCGCCGTGCTCGAGGGCCGCGACGCGTCGTTCGTCAACGAGGCCGCGAAGCGGGGCGTGTTCGCCTACATCGTCGACGGCACGCCGGAGGAACTGCAGAGCGCGCTCGACATCACGCTGCACCGGTTCGCCGAGTACCACAACCTGCAGGGCGCCTTCGGCCGGCGCTCGCAGACCGAGCGCGCCAAGGGCATCCTGATGGAGCGGCACCAGATCGACGAGCAACACGCTTTCGACATGCTGCGCGACCAGTCCCGCCGCACCGGCCGAAAGCTGATCGAGATCGCGACCTCGATCCTCGAGAGCCAGCCGCTCCTGCCCACGATCAAGCCTGGGCCGGTTCGCGTCGTCGAAGATGGCAACGTCCCGGCTCCGTGACCGACGGGGCGACCGACGAGGTCCAGCCGGCGGGCGAGACGTCGGTGGCGGCGGAGCCTGCCCGGCAACGCGCCGCGCGCCACGCGCACCGCGCGCTGCTCTACGTCTCCGCGATCGTCGTGATCGTCCTGCTGGTCGCGGTAATCGTGCTCAGCGCGGCGAACGCGCGGGCCGTCAAGCTGGACTGGGTGTTCGGGTCGACCGAGACCTCGCTGGTGTGGGTGGTCGTCGGATCGGCCATCGTCGGGTGGGTGATCGGCGTCACAACCGCGTTCCTGTTTCGGTTCCACACGAGACGTCGCTCGCAATAATCTGTGCAGTCGTACTGTTTTCTATTGGAAGCTTGAGCTATGCTTCGGCGAGTCG
>JBBQFB010000251.1:0-5454 GCA_038321545.1 Gaiellales bacterium | reverse complement strand
GATCTCGTCGATGAACAGCACGTCGTGCGGCTCGAGCGCGGTCAGGATCGCGGCCATGTCGCCCTTGCGCTCGAGGGCCGGGCCGGAGATGGTGTGGATCCGCGAGCCCATCTCGTTGGCGACGATGTGCGCGAGGCTGGTCTTCCCGAGCCCGGCCGGGCCGGCCAGCAGCACGTGGTCGCAGGCCTCGCCGCGACCGCGGGCGGCCTCCAGGTAGACGGACAGCTGGCCGACGACCCGCGGCTGGCCGAGGAACTCGGTGAGCCGCTGAGGCCGGAGAGTGCCGTCGTCCTCGGGCCCCTGCTCGGCCGGGTCGACCATCCGGTCGTCCACGTCGATCACCGCGCGACCGCGCCGCGCAGGCGGGCGAGCCCGGCCCGCACGCGTTCATCCTCGGTGCCCTCGACGCCGTCGAGCGCGGCCTCGCAGTCGGCCAGCGAGTAGCCGAGCGCGACCAGCGCCTCGCGGGCGCCGTAGTACGGGTCGTTCAGGTCGGCGCCCAGCGGCACGCCCGGCGCGGTCGTGGCGGCGGCCACGCTGGCGCTGCCGACGGCGGCAGCGCCGATCGGGCCGACCTTGTCCTTGAGATCGACGCAGATGCGCTGTGCGGTCTTGCGCCCGACGCCGGAGACGGACGCGAGCAGCGCGACGTCCTGGCTCGCGATGGCCCGTTGCAGCTGTTCCGGTCCGTACGCGGACACGATCGCGAGGGCAAGCTTCGGGCCGATACCGGACACGCCCATCAGCATCTTGAACAGCGAGCGCTCGCCCGCATCGGCGAAGCCGAACAGCTGCAGCGCGTCCTCGCGAACGTGGAGAAACGTCTCGACGGTGACCATCTCGCCCGGCGTCGCGAGCCGCTCGGCGCTGCGGGTGGTGAGCAGCTCGAAGCCGATGCCGCCGACGTCGAGCACGAGCCGCTCCGGCTCGCGGCTGACGACCCGGCCGGTGACGTGCGCGATCACCTGCGGCCTCCGGCGACGGGCTGGCGGGAGCGCTGCGTGTGGCAGATGGCGGCCGCGAGCGCATCGGCCTCGTGCTCGGAGCGCGGGTCGGCAGCGAGCGACAGGATGGCTCGCACCATGCGCGCGACCTGCGCCTTCTCGGCGCGCCCGTAGCCGCAGACGGACGACTTGATGGTCGCGACGGAGTACTCCGCGACGTCGATGGCGGCCAGCCCGCAGGCTGCGAGCGCCGAGCCGCGGGCCTGCGACAGCAGCAGCATCCCGCGCGGGTCGGGCCCGACGAACAGCTCCTCGACCGCGGCTGCCGTGGCGCCGTGCGCGCGAATCAGCTCGCCGACGCCGGCGTGGATGATCGCGAGGCGCTCGGCGTGCGGCTGCCGCGGGGTCGTGCGGATGACGCCGGACGCCACCGCGCGAACGCGTGCGCCGGCCGTCTCCACCACGCCGAAGCCGGTCGACGCGATGCCGGGGTCGAGTCCGAGGATGACCACGCAAGGAGTGTAGGGGCCGGGTCGGATACGAACAACTGTTCGCCTCGAGCCGCTACCAGCGCACCCACAGCTCGGGCGGCTTGTGGAACACCGCACCGCCGATCACGGCCGGCCGGGTCGGGTCGAGGGCGACGCCGGGCAGGCGGTCGAGCAGCCGGTCGATTGCCGTCGCCGTCTCGAGCCGCGCCAGGTGCATGCCGAGGCAGACGTGCGGACCCTGCGCGAACGCGAGCTGCAGCCGCAGGTCGCACCGCTGCACGTCGAACCGCTCCGGATCCGCGAACACCGCCGGGTCGCGGTTCGCGTGCCGCAGCGACACCCGCACCAGATCGCCCCGGCGTACCTCGGCGCCCGCCAGCACGACGTCGGCCGTCGCGTACCGGTCGACGAACGGGGCCGCCGGATCGAGCCGCAGCGACTCGTTGACGGCACCCGGCAACAGCGAGCGGTCGGCCTCCAGCAGCGCGCGTTGCGCCGGGTTTGCCAGCACGTGCAGGACGGCGTTGCAGATCATGCCCTCCGTCGTCTCGACGCCGCCGAACAGCAGCACCGCGGCATTCGACACCGCCTCGTCCGGCGTCAGGTCGCCGGCCGCCGGTAGCGCCGATCGCAGGTGGTCGGCCATCGCTGCGAACGCCGCCGCCCCCTCTACGGGCACCTCGCCGCCGTCGGACACGACCGTGACCGCGGCCACGATCGCCTCGTACCAGCCGAGCACGGTCGTGATCGGGAGCGAATCCAGGCCCAGCGCGCGCGCCATCGTCGCGACCGCCAGCGGTCCGGCCAGCTGCCGCCGCAGCTCGGCCTCCCCCACACCGGCGAAGCGGTCGACCAGTGCATCGCACTCGTCCCGCACCGCGTCGGTGTGGTCGCGCCGGACCGCGTCCAGCCGGTAGGTGCGGGCGAACGGCGCGCGGTGCCGGGCGTGCTCGGCGCCATCGGTCGACAGCATGCTCGGCCCGACCACGACCGCTGTCGAGAAGCGCGGATCGTCGACCGTGAACGTCTCGTCGTCGCGAAGGACCTGCAGCACGAGGTCCCGCCCGCGGGCCTCCCACGCGCCGTCGCCCAGCCTCGCGAGCGCGCCGGCGTCCACCCGTCAGCCGACGTCGGGAATGGCCGCAACGCCCGGCAGCACGCGGCCTTCGAGCAGCTCGAGGCTCGCGCCGCCGCCCGTGGAGACGTGCGTGACGCGATCGGCCAGCCCGAGCTGCGTGATGGCTGCGACCGAGTCTCCGCCACCCACGACCGTCGTGCCGTCACAGTCCGCGACCGCCTCGGCGAGCGCCTTCGTGCCGGCCGCGAACGGCGCCAGCTCGAACACGCCCATCGGGCCGTTCCACAGCACGGTCGCCGCGCCGCGCACCCGCTCGGCGTACAGCGCCGCCGCCGCCGGGCCGATGTCGAGGCCCATCCAGCCGTCGGGCACCTCGTCGGTGGGCACGATCTGCGTGGCGGCATCGGCCGAGAACGCATCCGCCGCGACGGTATCGCTCGGCAGCCGCAGCGTGCAGCCCTGCGCCTCCGCCCGGGCCTGTGCGCGCCGGGCGGTCGCCTGACCGTCGGCGTCCTCGTGCAGCGACGCTCCCACCTGGCCGCCGTTCGCAATCGCGAACGTGTACGCCATCGCGCCGCCGATCAGGATCTCGTCGGCAA
This sequence comes from Gaiellales bacterium, assembly GCA_038321545.1. Lineage (GTDB taxonomy): Bacteria > Actinomycetota > Thermoleophilia > Gaiellales > F1-60-MAGs149 > VFJZ01. The sequence goes on along the minus strand of JBBQFB010000251.1, from coordinate 2,342 downwards.
CGTCGCAGAGGCGCTCGATGACGCCGATCTTGTCAGTCACCTTCGCGCCGCCGACGATGGCCACGAACGGCTTCGCGGGTGCCTCGAGCAGTGCCGACAGCGTCGTCACCTCGCGCTCCAGAAGATGTCCGGCGGCAGCCGGCAGCAGGTGCGCGACGCCCTCGGTCGAGGCGTGCGCGCGGTGGGCGGCGCCGAACGCGTCGTTGACGTAGGCGTCGGCGAGGCCCGCGAGCGCCGCCGCGAAGGCCGGATCGTTGGCCTCCTCCCCGGCGTGGAAGCGGACGTTCTCGAGCAGCAGCACGTCGCCGTCGCCGAGCTGCGCGACCGCATCGGCCGCGACCGTGCCCACGCAATCGGTCGCGAACGCCACGGGCCTGCCGAGCAGCTCGGCCAGGTGCGCGGCGACGGGCCGGAGCGAGAACTCCTCGGCCACCCTGCCCTTCGGCCGGCCGAGGTGCGAGCAGAGGATCACGCGCGCCCCACGCTCACGCAGATCGTCGATCGTCTCGCGCGCCGCACGGATGCGCGTGTCGTCGCCGACCGCGCCGTCGTCCAGCGGAACGTTGAAGTCGACGCGCACCAGCACACGCTGGGAGCGGAGATCGCCCAGGTCGCCGATCTGCGCGCGGTGTGCCACGCCGGGCCTCAGACGCGCTGCACGAGGTCGACGAGCCGGTTCGAGTACCCGAACTCGTTGTCGTACCACGACACGACCTTCACCAGCGATCCGCTCGCCATGGTGAGGCCGGAGTCGACGATCGAGGAGTACGTCGTACCGACGATGTCGATCGACACGATCGGGTCCTCGGTGTAGGCCATGATGCCCTCGAACCGGCCGGTGTCGGCGTGCGCCTTCAGCACGGCGTTCACCTCGTCCTTCGACACCTCGCGGCCGAGCACGCAGACCAGGTCGACGCAGGATCCGTCCGGCACGGGCACGCGCATCGCGATGCCGTCCATCTTGCCCTTCAGCTCCGGGAGCACGAGCCCGATCGCCTTCGCGGCACCGGTCGACGTGGGGATCACGGAGACCGCGGCGGCGCGGGCCCGGCGCAGGTCCTTGTGCGGCATGTCGAGGATCGCCTGGTCGTTCGTGTAGGCGTGCGTGGTGGTCATGAAGCCGCGTTCGATGCCGAACTCGTCCAGGAGCACCTTCGCGACCGGCCCGAGGCAGTTCGTCGTGCACGATGCGTTCGAGATGATGTGGTGCGACGCGGGATCGTAGGCCTCGTCGTTGACACCGAGCACGAGCGTCACGTCGGGATCGGTCGCCGGCGCGGAGATGATCACCTTCGACGCGCCCGCCGTGAGGTGCTTCGCGGCACCGTCACGGCTCGTGAAGAAGCCGGTCGACTCGAGCACGATGTCGGCGCCGAGCTCCTTCCACGGCAGGTTCGCCGGGTCGCGCTCGGCGAGCACGCGGATCTCGTCGCCGTTCACCACGAGACCGCCGTCGGACACCGAGATGTCACCGTCGAAGCGGCCCAGGACCGAGTCGTAGCGCAGCAGGTGCGCAAGCGTCTTCGCGTCGGTCAGGTCGTTGATCCCGACGATGTCCAGCTTGATATTGCGTGCGGCCGCGGCGCGGAAGAAGTTGCGGCCGATCCGGCCGAAGCCGTTGATGGCGATCCGAGTCATGCCGTGGATCTTACGGCGCGAGCGCGCGGGGGCGAGCCGCCGGTGCCGCGTCAGACGTCGTCGGCGAGCGCCTCGATGCGCCGCAGGCGGCCCGCCAGCGTGGCCTTCGACAGGTCGCCGAGCGCCGCCAGCTCTGCCAGCGGCAGCTCGGGATGCGCGAGCCGCAGCGACGCCGCCTCCGCCAGCTCGCGCGTCAGCGAGTCGAGGTCGAGCAGGCCGATCGCGATCAGCTGGCGGCGCGCCGCGACGACGTGGCGGCGGATGTTCGCGGTCTCGGCGTTCGCCTGGCGGTTCGCGTCGCCGCGCGCGAACGACACGACCTCGCCCTCCGCCAGTCGGACGACGGCCTCGCTGGCGCCGATGTGGGCCAGCAGATCCTCCACGGTGCCGATCCGCTTCGCGTACACGGCTGCGTGGGTGGAGCGGTCGCGCACGCGCAGCTCGATGCCGTCGCGCGCCGCAATCTTGGCGAGGTCGCCGGCCGCCTCGGCGTCGTGGGTGCGGATCTCGAGGTGCGCGGGACGCCGTGGCGGGGCGACCGTGCCCGCTGCCAGAAAGGCGCCGCGCAGGTAGGCCCCGCGGCAGTGCGACCGCGTCAGCATGCGCGCCGGCGGCCGGCCCATCGGCGCGTAGGAGGCCGACAGGATGCCGGCGTCGTGCAGCACCGCGAGCGTGAGCGGATCGCCGGCGCAGCTGATCCCCAC
>JBBQFB010000250.1:0-5524 GCA_038321545.1 Gaiellales bacterium | reverse complement strand
GCCTCGACGGCCAGCCCGGTGCGGACGGCGCTCCCGGCGCGGACGGCGCGCCCGGCGTTGACGGCCAGGGCCCGGCGTTCTTCCGCGAGGGCACGTCCGTCGCCATCACGAGCGTCGACTCGGACTTCGCGATCACGCCCGGCAACGGCTACTTCCAGCTGTTCGCGTCCGGCGAGGCGACCGGCTCCGGCTCGGTCGACCTCAGCTGCGTGCTGCGCTGGGGCGGCACGACCTCCGCGACGTTCACCGTCCCGCTGTCGGCGTCCGAGGCGCGAAGCTTCTCCTCGTCGTGGGGCCGCTACATGGCCTCGAGCTCGGCCGCCACGCTGCGCTGCCACACGAGCAGCGGCACGGCGACACTGAACCGCGTCACGCTGACCGCAATCAACGCGACCGGCATCACCCAGCTCTCGGGCTAGCACGCGGTACGATCCGCCACGAGCGCGGGAGCCCCACGATCGGGGGCTGAGAGGCGGGCACGCGGCCCGCGATCGCGGAACCTGACCTGGTTCGCACCAGCGTAGGAAGCTCGTGGCAGATCACCTCCTCCCCACCTCCGTCGACGCCGCCGTGATCGGTGCGGGCGTCTGGGGCCTCGCCGCCGCCTGGCGGCTGGCCGCAGCAGGGGCGAGCGTCGCGCTCGTGGACGACGGGGGCGAGCCGACCGCGGCCGTCGCGGCGGGCATGCTCTGCCCCTGGTCGGAGCACGAGGACGACGGCGAGCGCGACTTCTACGTGGTGCTGCGGACGGCTGCTGCAGCCTGGCCCGCCTTCGCGACCGAGGTCGAGGCGGCGTCCGGCCTGCCGAGCGGCTTCCACCGCTGCGGGTCGGTCTACGTCGCCGCGCGACCCGAGCATCTCGGCGCCGTGAAGCGCGTCCGCGACACGCTCGCACGCAACGGCCGCCCCGAGGACTGGCAGGACGCCGACGCGCTGGCAGCCCTCGAGCCGGGGCTCGGGCCGGCGGTGAGCGGCGGGATCGCGCTCGACGACGAGCATCAGGCCGACCCGGCCGTGCTCGTGACAGCGCTGCGGGCCGCCGGCCTGGCCGCCGGCCTGGTGCCGGTCGCCGGCACCGCCGAGATCGTCCCCGGCGGCGTGCGCGTCGCGGGCGCGACGATCGCGGCCGGTGTGGTCGTGAACGCGGCCGGCCACGCGGCCGGCAGGCTGTCGCCGCGCGTCCCCGTGCGGCCGGTGAAGGGCCAGATCCTGACGCTCGCTCCCCGCACCGACCACCCGTCGCCGCTGCGGCGGATGGTGCGGACACCGGGCTGCTACCTCGTGCCGCGCCCCGACGGCCGCGTCGTCGTCGGCGCGACGCAGGAGGAGCGCGCCGATCGCGACGTGACGGCGGTGGGCGTGTTCGACCTGCTCGAGGAGGGGCTCCACATCGTGCCCGAGCTGGCCGAGCTGCGACTCGCCGGCGCCGCGGCCGGTCTGCGGCCAGCGACCGACGACCTGCGGCCCGCCATCGGCGCCGACGACGACGGGCTGGTGTGGGCCACCGGCGGCTTCCGGCACGGCGTGTTGCTGCTGCCGCTGGCGGCCGACGCGATCGTGGCTGCCGCCCGCGGCGAGGCGGCGGCGCCGCTGACCGCGCCATTCGACCCGAGGCGGTTCGCGTGAAGGTGCACCTGAACGGCCGACCGGTCGAGCTCGCCGAGGGCGTCACCGTGCGCGCCGCGGTCGTCGCGACCGGCGCGGGTGCCGACGAGCGCGGCATCGCCGTCGCGCTGGACGGGGCCGTCGTGCCGCGCTCCGCCTGGGACACCACGACGCTCCACGAGGACGCGCAGCTCGAGGTGCTGCGCGCGACGGCCGGAGGCTGACATGCCCGACGACCCCTTCATCATCGCCGGTACCGAGATCCGCTCGCGGCTGCTGCTCGGATCGGGCGGCTTCCACCGCCTCGACCGGTTCGAGGCGGCCCTGGCCGCCAGCGGGGCCGAGATCGTCACGGTCGCGCTGCGCCGCGTCGAGCAGGCGCCCGGCGGGCTGTACGACGCCGTCGAGCGCGGCGGCGCGCGCGTGCTGCCGAACACCGCGGGCTGCTTCAGCGCCCGCGAGGCGGTCGCCACGGCGCACCTGTGCCGCGAGGCGTTCGAGACCTCCTGGCTGAAGCTCGAGGTGATCGGCGACCGGCGGACGCTGCTGCCCGACGCCGTCGAGCTCCTGAAGGCGGCCCGCGAGCTGGTCGCGGATGGCTTCACGGTGCTGCCCTACACGACCGACGACCCCGTGCTCGCGCGGCGCCTCGAGGATGCCGGTTGCGCAGCGGTGATGCCGCTCGGCTCGCCGATCGGCAGCGGCCTCGGGATCCGCAACCCGCACGCCATCGCGCTCTGCCGCGAGGCCGTCTCGGTGCCGCTGATCCTCGACGCCGGCATCGGCACGGCGTCCGACGCGGCGCTGGCGATGGAGTTGGGCTGCGACGCCGTGCTGGCCGCCACCGCGGTTTCGCGGGCCCGCGACCCGGAGGCAATGGGCCGCGCGCTGCGGCTCGCGGTCGACGCCGGACGGCTCGCCAGCCGGGCCGGGCGGATACCGCGCCTGCACCACGCCCAGGCCTCCACGGCCGAGGCGGGCCTGCCCGACCTGGAACCAGCGTGAGGATCGACGACGCGCAGATCTACGTGATCGCGCCCGCGCACGTGCGGGCCGGCCGCCTGGCCGACCTGATCGGCACGCTCGGCGCCGACATCGTGCAGCTGCGCGACCGCTCGCTGACGGCAGAGGCGCTGCTGGCCGAGGCGCGGGCCTGTGCGGAGGCGGCCCGCACGGCCGGCTGTCTGTTCCTGGTCAACGACGATCCCCTGCTGGCCCGGGACGCGGGCGCCGACGGCGTGCACCTCGGCCAGGGCGACGGCACGATCGCGACGGCTCGCGAGATCATGGGCGGCGGCATCGTCGGCCGCACGACTCGCGGTGGCGAGGCGCTGGCACGGGCCGCGGAGGAGGGAGCCGACTACGCGAGCGTCTCGCCCGTGTGGGAGACGGCCACCCACCCGACGCGCGATGCGATCGGCCTGGCCGCCGTCGCGGCGGCCGGCCGCGAGGCGCAGCTGCCGTGGTTCGCGCTGGGCGGCATCGACCGGCGGCGCGCGCTGCGGATCGCGGCGCTGGGCGCTCGCCGGCTCGCGGTCGTCCGCGCGGTCACCGAGTCCGACGACCCGGCGGCCGTCGTGGCCGGACTCCGCAACGCGCTCGCCGCGAGACCGCGCGTGCTGACGGTGGCCGGCTCCGACTCCGGCGGCGGCGCCGGCATCCAGGCCGACATCAAGGCCATCTCGCGGGCCGGCGGGTTCCCGCTGGTTGCCGTCACGGCGCTGACCGCGCAGACCACGACCGGCGTCCATGGCGTCATCTCGACGCCGCCGGCATTCGTGCGCGATCAGATCCGGCTCGTGGCCGCCGACATCGGTCTGGACGCGGTCAAGACGGGCATGCTCGGCACGCCCGGGACGGTCGCGGCCGTGGCGGCCGAACTGGCCGCCCTCGACCCGGCCGACGAGATCCCCGTCGTGGTCGATCCGGTGATGCGCGCCGAGGCCGGCTCGTCGCTGCTCGCACCCGGCGGCGACGACGCCTACCGGACGCTGCTGCTGCCCCGGGCGACGGTCGTGACGCCGAACCTCTACGAGGCGCAGGCCCTCGCCGGGCTGGACCTCGACGATGCTCCGCGGCTCGCGCAGGCGCTGTTCGAGCGGCACGGCTGCGCGGTGATCGTGACCGGCGGCCACGGTGCCACGGCTGACGATGTGCTCTGCGACGCACGCGGCGTGACTCGCCTGCCGGGAGTGCGACTGGCGCGCTCGACAACGCATGGTGCCGGCTGCACGCACTCCTCGACGCTGGCGGCGCTGCTGGCCCGCGGACTACCGCTTCGCGACGCCGCGGCGGGCGCCAAGGAGACCGCGACGAACGCCGTCCGGCACGGGCTGCAATACGGCGCTGGAGCAGGGCCGGTTGATGTCTTCGGCGGTGTGTAGGATGAGTCGGTGGCAGCCCAAGTATCGCCGTCGGAACGTGTCCCGGCGTCCGCATCGCCGATCCAGTCCGACCAGGTCGAGACGATCGGTCTCACCCTCTCGGTCCAGCTGCTGGCGCAGCCGAACGAGCGCGGCAATCTCCGTCTAGAGGCGCCCGCCGATCTGGTGCCGCAGGACGCGTTCTTCGCGCTCCGCTACTACGTCCACGGCCGCGCCCGGCGCGCCGTCGTCCAGGCCCTCCGGGTCACCGCAGCCGGCGGCGGACGCGACCTCGTGACCGTCAGGATGATCTCCGACACGGCCGTGCAGCAGCGCGAGGCGCAGCGCGCGAGTCTCGGCATCACGGCGCGCGCCCGGCGCGTGTCCGACGACCCGGTGGAGGCCGTCCGGGCCGTCGAGGTCGAGCTCGTCGACGCGTCGCGGACCGGTATCGGCTTCGACAGCCGCGTGCCGTTCGCCCACGGCGACCGGCTCGTGCTCGACCTCGACATCGCGGGCGACGAGCCGTACCCGACCGAGGTCGAGATCGTCCGCTACGACGCGCAGCTGACCACACCGTACGGCGCCCGGTTCGTCGACCGCGACCACGCCGGCCCGTTCTTCGCGCGCATCCTCGAGGCCGTGTGGACCAAGCCCGTCGCAGCCAGCGACGCGATGATCGGCTCGCCGCCGTCAGCGGCCGCCACGCCGCAGCCCTCCTCGGGCATGCGTACGCGCCGCACGTCGGACGACTGAAGCAGCCCGGCGCGATTCGGTGCCTGGCAACGATCGGCCGCGCCGAGCACGCGCTCGGGCGAGCGTTGACTCGCTCAGCCGAGCGCTGCGCGACAGGGGTCGCCGGCCGGCGCCGGGCCGACCTGCGGGATCACGGCGAACAGGAGGTCGCGGACGCGTGCCAGGTTGTCCGCGAACACCTCCAGCACCGCCTCGTGCGAGACCGCGGCGCTCTCACCGGGCACTCCCACGTCGTAGTCCGTGATCAGCGAGACGTTGGCGTAGCAGAGGCCCAGCTCGCGGGCCAGCCAAGCCTCGGGGTAGCCGGTCATGTTGATCACCTGCCAGCCCATCGCGGCGAACCAGGCCGACTCGGCCCGCGTCGAGAAGCGCGGCCCGGAGATCACGACCATCGTGCCACCGTCGCGAACGTCGATTCCCTGCCCTCGGCCGGTGCGGACGATCAGCTCCCGCAGCGACGGGCAGTACGGGTCTGCCGCCGACACGTGCCGCACGTCAGGGCCAGCGAAGAACGTATCGGCGCGACCGCTCGTCCGGTCGACGAACTGGTCGCAGACCACGAACGACCCGGGCGGCACGTCACGGTCGAGCGAGCCGGCCGCGCACGGCCCGATCAGGCGCTGGACGCCGATCTCGCGCATCGCCCAGACGTTCGCGCGGTACGGGATCGCGTGCGGCGGCAGATGGTGCGCACGGCCGTGGCGCGGCAGGAAGGCGACCCGCGTGCCGCCGACGTCGCCGACGAACAGGCGATCGGACGGTGGACCGTACGGCGTGTCGACCGCGACCTCCTCGACGTC
>JBBQFB010000249.1:0-5567 GCA_038321545.1 Gaiellales bacterium | reverse complement strand
GGCAACAACGGCGAGGACCACACCGAGGGGTGCCGGGCCGAGCGCATCGTCGGCACGTACGTGCACGGCCCGTTGCTGCCGAAGAACCCGTGGATCGCCGACGAGCTGATCGGCCACGCGCTGGCCCGCCGGGGCGGAGGCCCGATGATGCCGCTGGACGACGCGCTGGAAGTGCGTACGGCCGAGGGTGCGGCGGCGATCGCCCGGGCCGAGCGCCGGTAATCTAGGGCTCGTGCAGACCTACGTCCTGCTCTCGACCCTGTCGGCGAACGGCGTCGAGACGCTCAAGAAGAACCCGAGCCGCCTCCAGCAGGTGAACGCCCAGGTCGAGTCGATGGGCGCGCGAATCGTCAGCCAGTGGGCGGTGCTCGGCCCGTACGACTTCGTCACGATCCTCGAGGCGCCCGACCACCTGACGGTCACCCAGATCGCGGTCGAGCTGGGCTCGCGCGGCTCGACCCGGATCCAGAGCATGCCGGCGATCCCGGTGTCCGACTTCCTGTCGGCCCTGTCCGATAGTCGCGGTCACTAGCCCTCTGCAGTGGTAGCCGCGGAAACGTGACGCGCCCCGCGCGCGCCGCGCGACCGTGCGTCCTTTCCAGCCGGAAGGGCTCTTTCGCGCGCCTTCCGGCACATTGCGTTCTGGGGTCTGACCCCCGTGGCCGGGCGTTTCGGGGTCAGACCCCAGGGCTTGAACCAGCGCTCTAGCGTCGGCTACACTGAGTTCTAGTCGTGCCTAGAAATTATCTCACCCGACGCGGACTGCTCTACGCCGCCGCACCCCTGGCCGCCACGCCCGTGCTGGCCAGCATCGCCCGCGGCGCCAACACCGGCGCTGCCTCGGACGAGCACACCGGACACGTCGCGGCCGCGGCCGCGGCGCCCGGCGGGCCAAGCGGACACGCCGCAATGATCCACGACGGCGCTCCGGCCGTCGGCGGGCCGACCGACCTCGACGCGCTGCTGCGGCCGCCTCCCGCGCTGCCCTTCGAGCCGGGCCGTGTGCGCGAGTACACGCTGACCGCCGTCGACCGGCAGATCGAGGTCGCGCCGGGCGTCTTCTTCGAGGCCTGGACGTACAACGGCACCGTGCCCGGCCCGGTCATCCGCGCCACCGAGGGCGACCTGCTGCGCGTGCACTTCTTCAACGAGGGATCGCACCCGCACACGATCCACTTCCACGGCATCCACCCGACCAACATGGACGGCGTGTTCGAGGTCGTCGAGCCGGGCGGCCGGTTCACCTACGAGTTCATCGCGCGGCCGGCCGGCATGCACCTCTACCACTGCCACGCGACGCCGCTCAAGAAGCACATCCACAAGGGCCTGTACGGCGCCTTCATCATCGATCCGAAGGAGCTGCGCCCGCCGGCGCAGGAGCTGGTGATGGTGATGAACGGGTACGACACCGACGGCGACGGCGAGAACAATTTCTACACCGTCAACGGCCGCACGTTCTATTACGCGCGGTACCCGATCCAGGTGCAGCTCGGCACGACCGTCCGCATCTACCTCGCGAACCTGACCGAGTTCGACCTGCTGAACTCGCTGCACCTGCACGCCGACTTCTTCCGCTACCAGGGGACCGGCACGGGCGACCACTGGGAGTACACCGACATCGTCGTGCAGACGCAGGGGCAGCGGGGCGTGCTCGAGATCGACTTCGCGCACCCGGGCACGTTCATGTTCCACGCGCACCAGTCGGAGTTCACCGAGCTCGGCTGGATGGGGTACTTCGAGGTGGTCGAGGCGTGAGCGCCCGCGCGACGCGGCTCCGGGCCCGCGTCGGCTGGCGGCTCTACGCGCTGGCGCCCGCACTGCTGCTGGCGGTGGTGGTCGGACTGTTCGTCTCGTCCGGGTCATCGATCGTCGACCTGATCGGACGCGGCGCGCCGCCGGCCGACGCGTTCGACGTGCGCCGCGTCGAGTTCCACCCGGGCGAGATCAAGATCGCCGTCCGCAACCCGCAGTCCGACGACCTGACGATCGCCCTCGTGACCGTCGACGACGCGATCGTCCCGTTCACGCTGGACGGCCCGAGCGTGCTCGGGCGGCTCCGCTCGAGCACCATCACCGTGCCCTATCCCTGGGTGACCAACGACCCGATCGTCGTCGGCGTCACCAGCTCCACCGGCATCCAGACGACGAAGGCGATCGCGGCCGCCGTCGAGACGCCGACTCCATCGGTGCGCGGGTTCCTCGGCTTCGGCCTGGTCGGGTTCCTGGTCGGCGTCGTGCCGATCGGACTCGGGCTGCTGTGGCTGCCGTCGTTGCGGCGCGCCGACCAGCGCTGGCTGGCGGCATTCCTCGCGCTCACCGCGGGATTGCTGACATTCCTCGGCATCGAGGCGCTGTTCGAGGCGTTCCAGCTGCAGATCGCGCTGCCGCCGGCGCTCGGCGGGCCGGGCCTGGTCCTGCTCGGCGTCGCCGGGAGCGCGCTCGGGATGACCTTCCTGTCGACCTGGCTGGGGCGCGGCAAGACGACGACCGGCGGCGCGCTGGCGCTGCTGGTCGCGATCGGCATCGGCATCCACAACCTCGGCGAGGGCCTCGCGATCGGGTCGTCGTTCGCCTTCGGGGCCCTGCAGCTCGGGACGTTCCTGATCATCGGCTTCATGGTGCACAACGTCACGGAGGGCCTCGGGATCGCGGCCGTCAGCGCCAGCGAGCGGTTCCCGGCCTCACGGCTCGTCCTGCTCGCGCTCCTGGCCGGGGCGCCGGCGATGCTCGGCACGTGGGTCGGCGGCTACGTCACGAACGACGTCCTCGGCGTGTTGTTCTTCGCCCTGGCGGCCGGCGCCGCTCTGCAGGTGGTCGTCGAGGTGGGTCGCGACGTCGCCCGGCGTGCTCCTGGCGGCCTCCGGTCCGGCTGGGCGATCGGCGGCTTCATCGCCGGCATCACCGTCATGTACGCGACCGGCACGATCGTCGGCTGACCCGGTCGGTCAGGACACCCAGGCGCGGCCGAGCGCGACGAACGGGTCGCCCGGCCGGAACCGCTCGACGAACCGCTGGATCGGCGGGCGCAGGTCGATCTGGCCGACCTCCAGCTGCCCGACCAGCGCGTGGTTGCGGACTGCCTCGTCCCGCGACGACACCAGCGCCAGCGACCCCGGCGAGACATCGCACTCGTAGATCACGTGCACGATGTGCTTGCCGGGCCGCTCGTGCACGGGGGCGATCGACTCGGCGATCGCGACCGGGCCCGCCACCTGGACGTCCCTCAGGCCGCACTCCTCGGCCAGCTCGCGGCGCAGCGCCTGCTCCATCGTCTCGCCCGGCTCGACGCCGCCGCCGGGCAGCAGCCAGTAGGCGCGGCCCTCCTTCTCGTGGCGGATCAGCAGCACCCGCCGGTCGACCACGATCAGCGCCGCGGCACGGATGCGGGGCTGCTGGTGCACGGCTCAGCCACGCCCCGTCGAGCCGAATCCACCCTCGCCGCGCGCACTGTGCGACAGCTCGTGCGCCTCGACCGGCTGCACGGCAGGCACCGCCACGATCACCAGCTGTGCGATGCGGTCGCCGACCTCGATCGCGAACGGCTCGGAGCGGTCGGTATTGAGCAGCGCCACCTGCAGCTCGCCGCGGTATCCCGCGTCGACGAGCCCGGGCGCGTTCAGGATCGTGATGCCGTGCCGCGCCGCGAGGCCGCTGCGCGGCACCACCAGGCCGGCGTGGCCCGGCGGGATCTCCACGGCGAGACCGACCGGCACCAGCGCGCGGTCGCCGGGGGCGATCTCGCACGCCTCGACGCTGCGGAGGTCGAGGCCGGCGTCGTGCTCGTGCGCAGCCTTTGGCAGCCTCGCAGCGGCATGGAGGACCTGGAACGGCAGCTCCACTACTTACCGTCCGTGCGGAAGCGCGCGAACCGGCGGGCCTCGGCCTCGGGGAGGTGGGCGCGGATCACCACGCCCTCGGCCGTGTCCTCGCGCTCGATCGGTGCGCCGAGGGCGTACAGCGCGGCCAGCTCCTTGCCCTGCGCGTGCGGCACGAGCAGCTCGATCGGCTCGAACCGGTTCGCGAAGAAGTCGGCGATCTTGGCTTCCAGCTCCTCGAGGCCCTCCCCCGTGCGGGCCGCCGTCAGCACGGCGTCGGGGTTGGCGTTCTGGAGCCGGCGGCGCGTGAGCGGGTCGAGCAGGTCGGCCTTGTTCAGCACCAGCAGCCGCGCGATCTCCCCCGCCCCGATCTCGTCCAGCACCTCCTCGACCGCGTGTTGCTGTGCGAGTCGCTCCTCCTCCGGCGCCGAGGCATCGGCGACGTGGATGATCAGGTCGCCGGTGATCGTTTCCTCGAGGGTCGAGGCGAACGCCTCGACGAGGCCGTGCGGCAGCTTGCGGATGAAGCCGACGGTGTCGGTCAGCGTGTATGTCCGGCCGCCGAACACGTAGGCCCGCGTGGTGGGGTCGAGGGTCTCGAACAGGCGGTCGGCCGATGACACGTCGGCGCCCGTGAGCGCGTTCAGCAGCGTCGACTTGCCGACGTTCGTGTACCCGGCGAGCGACACGGACGGCGTCTCCGAGCCCTCACGGCGCTTGCGCGCGGTGCGCCGGTGCTGCGCCGCGCGGGCGATCCGCGCCTTCAGCAGCTGGATCCGCACGCGCGCCAGCCGGCGGTCGGTCTCGAGCTGCGACTCGCCGGGACCGCGCGTGCCGACGCCGCCGCCGAGGCGCTCGAGGTGCTTCCAGAGGCCGCGCATGCGCGGCAGGCTGTACTCCAGCTGCGCGAGCTCGACCTGCAGCTTGCCCTCCGCCGTGTGGGCGTGCGCGGCGAAGATGTCGAGGATCACCGCGGTGCGGTCGACCACGCGCATCTCGAGCGTGTCCTCGAGCACTCGCTGCTGCACCGGCGTCAGCTCGTCGTCGCAGACCACGACCTCGGCCTCGACCTGGTGGGCGAGCGCCTGCAACTCCTCGAGCTTGCCGGGGCCGAGGTACGTGCGCGGGTGCGGCCGGAGCCGGTGCTGCACCATGCGACCGACGCCGGTCACCGATGCGGTGCGCAGCAGCTCGTCCATCTCGTCGAGCTCGAGCTCTCCGTCGAAGCCGGACGGCCAGACGGCCATGACCACGGCCCGCTCCGGCTCGGCGTCGCGGATGATGTGAAACGAATCGCCCAAGTCCGCTGAAGCCTACAGGCAGCGGATCAGGCGTCCGACGGCCTCCTCCAGCCGGTCCTCCGGCTGCGTCAGCGCGAGCCGCACGAAGCCCTCGCCGGACGGTCCGTACGCGATGCCCGGCGAGATCATCACGTCACACGCGTCGAGGATGCGTTCGGAGAAGGCGCGCGAGCCTTCGCCGCCCGGAACCGGCAGCCAGACGTACATGCCGCCACGGGGCCGCGGTACCTCGAGCCCGGCCACGGACAGCGCGTCGCAGACCAGGTCGCGGCGCCGGCCATACGTGGCGGCGAGCGCCCGTCGGTCGGCCGGATCCGAGTCCAGCAGGGCGATCGCGGCGTGCTGGAGCGCGACGAACATGCCCGCGTCGACGTTCGTCTTCAGCCGCAGCAGGTTGCCGACCATCGCGGCGTTGCCGACCGCGAACGCGATCCGCCAGCCGGGCAGGCTG
>JBBQFB010000248.1:0-5623 GCA_038321545.1 Gaiellales bacterium | reverse complement strand
ACGATCGGCGAGAACAGGTTGATCGTGGCGGCGCGCACGTCGGCGCCGACGTTGACGACGCAGTAGATCGAGATCTGGTCGGCACGCTCCACGCCGATCGCGGCCATGTCCGAGTCCGACAGGTCGACCTCGTAGTCCCAGTAGAAGACCCACGGCAGCACGATCGGGAACGCCAGCGACGGGTCGTCGATCGAGTGCAGCCACATGAAGACGGAGTCCTCGCGCTGCTTCAGGATCGCGTAGCGGCGGTGATCGGGGAAGCCGATCATGCCCTGCTCCAGGTCCAGCTCGATCGAGGGGTCGATCTCGACGGTTCCGAAGCGCGTGGATTCGATCGTGATAGAGGCCAACTGTGCGCTCCTTACCGCAGGAAATCGAGCAGGGACGGCTGTAGCACGCGTGCGCCGGACTGCAGTGCGGACTGGTAGATGGATTGCTGCATCGAGAAGTCGACCATCGCCTTCGCCATGTCGGCGTCTTCGGTCTTCGACAGCAGATCTTCGACGTTCAGTTCCAGATCCTTTAGCCGCGTCTGCTGCGTCTCGAGACGATTCACGCGCGCGCCGACCTGCGCGCGACTGGCGGACAGCTGGTCGAGCATCGCGTCGACGCCCTGCAGGTCGGGTCCGCCGAGTGCCGCCCTGTTACCGGCCTGCAGGTCGGTCGCGACCTTGTCGAGCAACTCCAGCACGTTCTGGCCGGCCGCCGTCGGCGGCACCGAGAACGCCTCCCACCCACGCAGGTTCAGGTCGACCTGCTCGCCCTGGCCGATCACCCTCTGCATGGTGTTCGCGTCACCCGCGTAGGTGAGCCCCGGGCTCGGGAAGGGCGGCGTCAGGGTGGCCGTCCCGCTGAACAGGTAGCGGCCGGCGTAGGTGCCGTTCATCGACTGGCGCGCCGCCTCGACGAGCTGCTTGATCTCGGCCGCGATGTTGTTCAGTCCGGTCTGGTCGAGGGTGCCGTTGCCGGCCTGCACGACCAGCTCCTTGGCGCGCTTCATGATGTCCTGCACGGACGACATGGATGACTCCGACGCGTCCTGGAACCCGAGCGCCTCGTTGATGTTCTTCTGGTACTGCTGGACGTCCGATACCTCGGAGCGCAGGTGCATCGCGCGACCTGCGCCGACCGGGTTGTCTTCGACCTGGGTGATCTCCTTGCCGGTCGAGAGCTTGCGCTGCGTGTGCTGCAGGCTCGCCGAGACGCGCTGGAGGTCGTCCAGGACGTGGACGGCCGACTGGTTGTTCGTCGTGCGGATCACAGGCCAACCCTGCCGGTGCGGTTGATCAGGCGGTCGAGGTTGTCGTCCATCGCGCTGAGCACGCGCGAGGCCGCCGCGTAGGCGTGCTGGAACTTGATCATGTTCGTCATCTCCTCGTCGAGCGACACGCCGGAGGCGGCGACGCGCCGGTCCGACAGGCCGCTCACGACGATCTGCTGGGCGTCGAGCGAGCGGGCGGTGCTCTGCGTGGCGGTGCCGAGCCCCGACTGGAGGCCGTTGTAGTAGTCGAGGAACGTCGTGCCGCCAGTCGTGATCGCGTTCTGCAGCGCCACCATCGCGTTGGCGTTCGTGGACGAGCCCGGGCCCTCGCCGGTGGCGCCGGCGGCGATCTTGGTCGGCGTCGCGAGGATCGCGGCCGACATCATGATCCGGCCGGCCGCGCCGGGGGGACCGGTCGCCGACGAGAAGTCGAAGAACAGGCCACCGGCGGTGCCCGAGAGGTCGGATCCGAGCGCGTGCTGGGCGTTCACGGCATCGTGGAGCGACTGTGCGAGCACGTTCAGCTGCGACGGGTACGACGTCGCGTTCCCCTCGTTCAGGAGGTTCGTGTAGGCGTCGGAGAGCGCGTGCAACGCACCGCCGGTGAGCGCGCCGGAGCCGAACGCCGTGTCGATCTGGGCGCGCGTGATGGCGGTCGCACCGCCCGCCGGCGTGACGACGGTCAGACCGGCCACGACCACCGTCGCGCGGTTCTGGTCGTCGTACGTGACGCTCGAGACGTTCGCGAGCTTGCCGAGCTGGTCGAGCAGCAGGTCGCGCCGGTCGAGGAGGTCGTTCGGCGCCTGGCCGGGCTTGACCACCTGCAGGGTTGCGGGATCGAGCTGCGCGCCGGCCAGCACCAGCTGGCCGATCTGCGTGTTCAGCGAAGCGATCTGGCCGAGGATCGAGTTCGCGTCGCCGATGTCGGCGTCGATCTCGGTGTTGTCGTTCGCCCGCATCGTGGCGAACGTCGTCGAGGCATGGTTCATGGCTGCGGTCAGCGACTGCCCGGCCTGCGCCAGCGACTGCCGGGCGGCGAGCGACTCGGGCGCGTTGGCCACGTCGTGCCACGCGTTGAAGAAGTCCTGGACGAGCGACTGGATGCCGTTGTCGGACGGCTCCGGGATCGCGAGTGAGATGGCGTGCAGCTCGCGGTAGCGCACGTCGAGCGACGACTGCTCGGACGTCGCGGCGCGCAGCTGCACGTCGTTGAAGACGTCGCGGATGCGGCGGTACGAGTCGACCGTCACGCCCTGGCCCAGCTGCCCGGGGAACTGCATGCCCCACACCGACACGTTCGAGATCGGGTCGGCCGCCTCGAGCACGGCCTCCTGGCGCGTGTAGCCGTCGGTGCTGGCGTTCGCGATGTTGTGCGTCGTGACGTCGAGCGCGCGCTGCTGGGCGATCAGCCCGCGCAGCGCGATGTTGATGCCGTTGAAGGTCGAGACGCCCATCAGGCCCTCGCGTCCAGGATCGCGATCGGCGACTCGGAGTAGGTGCCGCTGCCGGCGTAGGTGGAGCGGTCGCCGCGGTGGGCGATGCGCATCACCTGGTCGATGACGGCCAGCTCGTGCTCGAGCAGCTGGCGGTTCGCGACCGAGCGCCGCGATAGCTTCTCGATCGAGCGGATCACGGTCTCCCCCGCCCGTAGCAGCGCGTTCGCCTCGGTCTTCGGCAGCGCCGCGGCGAGCATCGACAGCGTCGAGTCGCCGGGTTCCATGCCGAGCGCATCGGCCAGCTCCGCGGCAAAGCCGAACCGGCGCTCCTCCAGCTTGCGGCTCTCGACGACCTCGTGTTCGAGGCTGTGCGACAGGGTGTTGATGCGGTCGAGCTGGCGCCGGACGATCGCGTCGGTCTGCCGCTCGGTCAGGTCGAGCGCCTGCTCGAGCGAGTCGGCCTGCGCCCGCAGCACCGCGATCAGCTGCCCGAGCGCCGGATTCATGCCGCCGCTCCGCCGGCGATGGCGCCGCCCGTCGGGGCGATCGTCGCGGGAGCGTCCGCCGTCGGCGTGACCGCGCCGAGCGTGGCGGCCAGCTGGCCGTACATGGTGCCCGCGAGGCCGAACGTGCCGCCCTCGACGAGGTTCTTGGTCATCGTCTCGTCGGCCATGTCCTGGTAGATGCCCTGGGCACCCTCGGGGGCGTCGTCGCCGCGGGCGCTCTTCATCCAGCCGGACACGATCTGGCGGACGAAGACGGCCTCGAACTGCTTGCAGCTCTCGTACAGGGCCTTCTGCTGCTCGGTCGTGGGCGCCTTGACGCCCGCGGGCAGCGGCCCGATCGGCGCGGACGACGTCGTACCGGTGATGGCGCCGATCGCGGCCATCAGCGGCGCAGCCCGTTCGCGGTGCTGAGCATCTCGTCCGATGCCTGCACGACCTTCGAGACCGACTCGTAGGCCCGCTGCGTGGTGATCATGTTGACCATCTCGTCGACGGCCTTGACGTTCGCCATCTCGAGCGTGCGCTGGACGATCGTGCCGCCGCTGCCACCGGACACGACCTTGCCCGGAGCGCCCGAGTCGGCCGACTCGAGGTACTGGTTCTGGCCGTTCAGCGTCAGGCCGGCCGGGTTGGCGAACTGCACCATCCCGAGCTGGGCGATCTTCGTGCGGCCCGTCGGCGTGATCGCGAACAGGTTGCCCAGCTTGTCGACGTCGAGGTCCTTCATGGTCTTCGGGAACTTGATCGGGCGGCCCTGCTGGTCGAGCACCAGGTCGCCCTGCTGCGTGACGAGCTGGCCGGCCCCGTCGTAGCCGAAGTTGCCGGCCCGGGTGTAGGCCGTGGTGCCGTCCGGCTTCCGCACCGCGAAGAAGCCGGTGCCCTGGGTGATCATGAAGTCCGTCGCGACGCCGGTGACCTGCGCCGAGCCCTCGTCGAACTGCGCCTGGATGCCGGAGATCGCCACGCCGAGGCCCATCTGCTGGCCCTGCGTGGCGCCCTGGTTCGACCCGATGTTGTTGTAGAGCAGGTCCTCGAAGGCGGCCCGCTGTCCCTTGTAGCCGACGGTGTTGACGTTCGCGAGGTTGTTCGCGATCACATCGAGGCCGATCTGCTGGGCGAGCATCCCGCTCGCGGCCGTGTAGAGCGCGTCGAGCATCTAGACCCTCCCCACCTGGTTCACGGCGCCGCCGAGCGTGTCGTCGAGCGCCCGGATCACCTTCTGGTCGGCCTCGAACTCGCGCATGTTCTCGATCAGCGAGACCATCTCCGAGACCGTGTTGACATTGGACGACTCGAGGGCGCCCTGTGCGATGGAGCCGACCTTGACGTTGGCCTGCACGGTGCCCGTGAGGTAGTTGTTGCCGGCCTTGCGCAACGAGTCCGGGTCAAGCGCCACGACGCCGACGGTGCCCGCCAGCCGGTCGCCGACGTGGATCTCGCCGGTGCGCGCGATCGAGATGCGGCCGCCGCCGGACAGGTCGAGCGGCCGGCCGTCCTTGCCGAGCACGCGGTCGCCCTGCGCGGTGATCAGGAAACCCTGGGCGTCACTGGTGAAGGCGCCGTTGCGGGTGTACTGCACGCCCTGGCCGGTCTGGACGGCGAAGAAGCCGTTGCCGCCGATTGCCATGTCGAGCGTGTTCTGCGTCCAGCGGAACCCGTTGTTGGTCAGGTTCGGCTTGATCGACGTGATCAGCGTGCCGGTGTTGAGCGGCCCGATCGGCGCACCCGTCTGGGTGTTCGAGAGCAGCATGTCGCCGAAGGCGACCTGCGAGAGCACCTCCCCCTTGAAACCGGGGTTGGTCGCGTTGGCCAGATTGTTCGCAATGACATCCTGTCGGATCTGCGCCGCGAGCATCCCTGATGCGGCGATGAAGAGCCCTCGTTCCACGAGGTGCCTCCTGATCCGGGCCCTGATTCCGGGGCCACGTCGTTATACCTTTTGCAAGTCATATCGGCACGACTTTCGGAAGGTTGAGGAATCGCCCGCAAACGGCCCCTTCTGAGGTATCGGCAGACAAGGCGCCGTCCGACCCGGTTGGTACAACGTCGGCGTGGCGAACCTGGCGGTGCGACGGCGACGTTTCCGCTTCGGCACGCTGGCGCTTGCGCTCGTGTGCCTGGTGGCAGCGCAGTTCGTCTCCGCCGTCGAGCCACGGGCCGTTCCGGCCCTCGTTGCAGCGGGTGTCGGGTTCGCGGCGGCCGGTGGCGGCCTCCCCGGACTCGTCCTCGCCGTGTTCGGGGCGGGCCTCGCACCGCTCGACACGCCGCTGCGGATCGCCTTCGGCGTCGGCGCGCTGGCGGTGTTCGACCGCGCCTCGCGGCGCGACGACGAGGCGGAGCGCCTCACGGCGCAGTCGCTCACCGACCGGCTCACCGGGCTGCACACGTACGCGTACTTCAGCGACGTGCTGCAGCGCGAG
>JBBQFB010000247.1:0-5642 GCA_038321545.1 Gaiellales bacterium | reverse complement strand
ATCGGGTGTCGGCGTTGCCGATCTGCGCCTTCTGGAACGAGTAGCCGCGCGCGATCACGGTGACGATCGCGGCGAAGTCTACGATAGACGCCATGACGCCAGCCGACATGCCAGACCTCCAGCTCTACCAGGCCGAGTGGTGCCCGCATTCCCACCGCGTCCGGATGCGCCTGACGGAACTGGGCGTGGACGCCGTGTTGCGCCAGGTCGCCGCGGATCGTTCGGAGCGGACGGCGATGGGAGCAGCGACGGGCGGCGAGATCGGGATCCCGACGTTGCTGACGCCGGAGGGCGCGGTGTCAGGGGCGGACGAGATCATCGCGTGGCTGTATGCGCGGTATCCGGAGCGGGCGGACGTGGATCGACATCGGTCGAAGCGCAGGGCGGATTGGCCGTTGTGGGTTGAGATCGAGAAGACGTCGGGCGCTGCCTGACCCGCAGTTCCGCCGCTACGCGAGGAGCGCGAGCCGGACCATCAGCTCCACGGCGTCGCTATCGGCCAGGCCCTCGGCGCGCACGAGCGAGCGCAACGAGCCGAACGCGATCGCGTGGCCGATCACGGCGCGCAGTTGCTCGCCCGACCCGTCTGCCGCCGCCCAGCCGACCGGGAGGATGCCGCGCACCGACTCCCAGTAGTGGACCAGCGGCGCCGCGATCTCCTGCATCACCGGCAGCTGCGGAAGGTCGCGCAGCACGTGCCCTGTCATCGCCTCGGTCGCGTCGAAGTACGCGTAGATCGCGGTGAGGGCGACTCGGAGGCGATCCGCGGGATCGTCGATGTCTGCCCAAGGTGCCGGGTCGGGGAGCGGGTTATCGGCCATCCACCGGTCCCTGCAGGCCTCGAACAACGTGCGAGTGTCAGCGAAGTGGCGATAGACGGTGAGGCGCTGCACGCCGGCTCGCTCGGCGATCGCGCTGACGGTCGTTTGGGCGGGGCCGAGCGACGTGTGCAGCTCGACCGTGGCGTCGATGATCCGGCGCCGCGTCTCGGACTGGCTCAGGGCCCGCTGCTTGAGCTCGTATTTCCTCGGCACGATTTCGGTGAACGATTCTGTTCGACGGAATTGACAGCGCCAGCGGAGGATGCTAGCGTCAGATTCGATTACATCGTACACAGGTGTTCATCGAACTGAGGAGCTTCACCATGTCCGCTACGAGCACGGCAATCGAACCCGACAGCGACGACCGGGTCGACCTCGGCGGCTTTGGCGTGGCCTGGAAGATCCCGGGCGCTGCGACCGGCGAGCGCTTCTCGGTCGTCCATCATCCGCTCGCCCCGCGAGCGCTGGCTGCACCGCTCCACCGGCACGCGCGCGAGGACGAGTACTCGTACGTCATCGAGGGCACGCTCGGCGCGCTGCTGGGCGACGAGGTGCTGACCGCAGGGCCGGGTACCTGGGTCTTTAAGCCCTGCGACCAGTGGCACACGTTCTGGAATGCCGGCGACACCCCGTGCGAGATCATCGAGATCATCTCGCCAGCCGGCTTCGAGCAGTTCTTCCGCGAGCTCGCGGCCCTCTACGCCGGCGGCCTTCCTGATCCGGCGGCGATGGGCGAGCTGTGCGGGCGCTACGCCATCGAGATGGATCCGGGCTCGGTGCCGGGCCTGTGCGAGCGCTTCGGGCTCACGCATCCGCTCGCGGGGGTCTGAGGACCAAGCTCTCCTGCAGAGAGACGTTCTGAACCTGCTATCGGTCCGTGCAGCCCTGATGTCCGCTGTTTTGAACTCGATCACTATCGTCGCAGGCTCGGCTACGGATCTAGGCCGAGGAGAGCCGCTAGCGCGCGTCGACAAGAATGCACGGCCGTCGGCACGCGAGTGAAGGCCACCGTTTGACCGTCAGCGAACCACGGGCCAAAGGTCTCGGCGATGCTCGCCGCATGATGTCCATCGTGCGGGTAAACAAGCGCGCCGACGACTTGCGGTTTGAATCGGGCCGTGTACGCGGCGAGCTGGTACAGGTCGGCTGGATCGACCCCGGTAGGGCGCCTTCGCGAGTCGACGAGCCGCTTGTACTTCGCGTCGAGACTTGCGTGTACGGCGCCGTTCGACCGAACGACGATGTCGGGCTTCAAGCGCCCCATAGTCCGATCCGTGTTCGCGCTCATAAGAAGGAAGGCCCCGTCACCAGCCGTAGTCCTGTGCTCAACGGTCATGCCAGGCGGCATCGCCAGCCGCGCGCAGTTCAGCACGAAGAGCTCCCATAGCTCGGCGACGTCGATCAGCGGTCCTTCGGCCTCGGCCGCGTCGTCGGTCGCGTCATATCCGAGACGCGAGGCAATCCTGTGAGATAGCAACGCCGCGCGCCGAAACGGAAGCGTAATCGGCGTATAGCGGACGCGAGAGAGCTCGTACAGCGAAGGCAGTCGGGGCCGCGATCCAACCCCTGCCCTCAGGTGCGGCATGACATGACGAACACGCTCTGTCCGCCATTCGGCATGGTCGGCAAGCCTGTCGCCTAGCGCGCGATCGGCGCAGACTATTGCACGAGTAGCCGGCTGCGGATCGCCGCGGGCGGCACCATCGCCGCCTTCGGAATCGGGAAGTTCACCCGCCACGCAGCCGAGGCGGCGGCCTTCGACCGGTACGGCATCCCCTTCGCCGACACCATGACCTACCTCGTCGGCGCGCTCGAGATCGGCGGCGGAATCCTGCTCGTGCTCGGCGTGTTCACGCGCCTCGTCGCACTCGCCCTGGCTGGCAACTTCGTCGTCGCCATCGCCACCGCCGGCCGCATCGAGGGCGGCCCCGTCCACCTCATCCTGGCGCCGGCGCTGCTGGCGTGCATGGTCTACCTGACCTGGGCGTCGTGGCCGCGTGACGGCACGACGCCACGGGCGTAGGCTTCGCGTGCAACCAAGAGGAGCAACCATGACGGGCTACAGCACCAGCCGGATCGACGATCTGCCTCAGATCTGGGACGGCTGGGGCAAGCTGATCCGCGAAGGCCTTGGCCTGTCCTCGTTCGGCGTCAACGCCATCGATGTGCCGCCCGACACGCGCTGCCTCGACCACACCGAGTCCTCGAGCATGCAGGAGGAGCTCTATACCGCGCTGCGTGGCTCCGGGACGCTGCTGATCGGCGAGGGCGACGACGCCGACGCCGAGCGCGTCGAGGTGACCAGCGAGACGGTCACGCGGGTCGCTCCCGAGACGCGGCGGCGGTTCCTGTCGGGGTCCGAGGGCTGTCGGTTGCTCGTCGTCGGCGGGGTCGCGGGCCAGGCGTTCGTGCCGACACCGATGGAGTAGCGACTTCCCGCCAGCAGAAGCGCTGCTTTTGCTTCTTTACCACTTGCAAATAGTAGAAAGAAGCCTATCGTGAGATGCGAGTACGCGTCCCCTCGCGTACGCGGACGGATGGAGGCGCGACTCGCATGATCCGGATCCCGCAGGGAACAACGCTCGGCATGGCCGCTCGCCTGATGCAGGACGAGCATTCCAGCGTGGCCCTCGTCGTCGACGATCGCGACCTGCCGGTCGGCGTGCTGACCGAGCGCCAGCTGCTCGCCTCGATCGCCGCTAGCCGCCACCCCGACATCGGCACCGCCGGCTGCTGGATGGTGCCCGTCGAGATCGACGCGAACGGTGTCCGCAGCCTGCCCGACGTCGATGCGACCGACCGGGTCGGTATCGTCGTGCGCGGCCGCTTCGGCACGTGAACCGGCGCAAATAGCGAACATTTCGCCGATTGCTTCCTTGCGGTGAACGAGGGGGTCCCGTACGTTTCCTCGTGCACCGAGTACGGGGCGCAGGACGACTCCGACACGGGTGCTGGAAGCTTCGGCTGAAGGTACGCGGGTCTCAGGCGACTTGAGCAACCGGCTCGGTGCCTCGTTTTGGTCCGGCCCACTCGTTTTTCGGCGCCGTGTCGTCCGAGCCGAGGCCTAGAGTGCCCTGGCGTGACGCGCTTCGTGAATGCCGTCGAGGAGCAGTGTGCGGCGCTGCTCGACTTCCACGGCATCCGGTGGGAGTACGAGCCACGCACCTTCGACCTCGAGATCGACGAGGAGGGCCGCGTGCGCGACGCGTTCACACCCGACTTCTACCTGCCGGAGATGGACCTCTACGTCGAGGTGACCACCATGCGCCAGGCCCTCGCGACGCGCAAGAACCGCAAGGTGCGCCTGCTCGAGCAGCGCTACCCCGACGTACGGGTGAAGCTGTTCACGCGCCGCGACATCGAGCGGCTGGCCGAGAACCACGGCCTGCAGGCCGGCGCCGCATGACGTCGCCCGGTCCGATCGCCATCGCCGCGTGCGACGTGGCGCGACGCCTCGACGAGCTCGCAGCAGTCGTCTCGTCACGGCACCCCGACGGCGTGCTGCTGCTGCCGGTGCTGCCCGAGGCATCCCTGCTGGCCGCCGACCTCGCCGACCGGCTGACCGTGCCGGTCGAGCGCGAGGGCATGCACGTGACGCCGTTCGGCGCCGGCGGGTCGCGCGCCAAGCTGATCCGCACCGGCAACACGCCGCTCGCCGACCGTCACGTGATCGTCCTGACCGCGATCGTCGACACCGGCCTGCGACTGCGCTTCTGCGTCCAGTCGCTGCAGACCTGCTCGCCCGCCTCGCTGACCGTGTTCACGCTGCTCGACCGGCCCGATCGCCGGATCGCGGAGATCCCGCTCGAACACGTCGGCTTTACGGTCCCCGACTGCCTGTTTGCCGGCTACGGGCTTGGTCGTGACCCCGAGCTGATGGCCCTGCGTGACGTGCACTACCGCGATCTGGCCAGCGCCGAACGTGCGCGCCGCGGCCATCTCGTCATCGCCTGACGCGTCGTGGCCTGCGTCACGTAGACATGTCAGACAACTGGGAGTAGATTGCCGCCCCGACGCGTTCGGTGGCGGACGCGACGGAGGAGGAGGACCCGGATGTCGGACAACGACGTCTCGCCCGGCCCTGTCGGTGAGGAGGAGCCCCAGCTGCTTCGCGGTGCGCTGGGACTGACAGCGATCACGTTCCAAGGCATCACGCACATGGCCCCCGCGGCCGGCGTGATGCTCTCGGCGCCGTTCATCGCCAGCTTCGCAGGCCCCGCGATGGGCCTCGCGTTCGGGCTCGCCGGCGTGGCTGCGCTGCTGCTCGCCAACTCGGTCGCGCAGCTCGCGAAGCACCTGCCCTCCGCCGGCGGGTACTTCTCGTACGTCAGCCGCGCGCTCAACCCCAAGCTCGGCTTCCTGGCCGGCTGGATGTACTTCCTGTACGACCCGATCGTCCCGATCCTCTGCACCGTCATCATCGGCGGCTACACGCAGGACACGCTCGACCAGCTGTACGGGTTCACCTTCCCGTGGTGGCTGTTCTCGATCATCGTCTGGCTCGGCCTCGGCGTGATCACCTACCTCGGCGTCAAGCCGTCGATCGCCCTCTCCATCGGCCTGTCCGTGATCGAGGTCGGCATCACGCTGCTGCTCTCGTTCTTCATCTTCGGCAAGAACGGCATCTCCAGCCACGACGTCAGCCTCGGCTTCACGCTGAAAGGCATACCCGGCGACTCTGCGGCCCACGGGTTGTTCCTCGGGCTCGTGTTCTCCGTGCTCTCGTACACCGGCTTCGAGTCGACGGCTCCCCTGGCCGAGGAGACCCGCGACCCGAAGCGCAACGTCGCGCGAGCGGCCATCATCGGCACCGCCGCAATT
>JBBQFB010000246.1:0-5682 GCA_038321545.1 Gaiellales bacterium | reverse complement strand
ACGAGGCCGACTACGTCGCGGCCGGCCCGGTGATCGACCTGCTCGTCGCCAAGCCGCGCCTGCTGCAGCGCCCGATCGTGATGCGCGGCGACAAGGCGATCGTAGGCCGTCCGAAGGACCGGATCCGAGACCTGCTCTCCTAGCGGCAGAGGACGGGTGGATCCGCAATCACGACGATGCTGATTCCCGTCGAGAACACGCGGACGCGCCGCTCGGGCGGGAACAGGTCGACGCACCGCCGTCCTCGACCCCGACGTCGAGGGCCCGCAATGCATCGGACGGCGCGACCTCGCGGATGAACAGCTCGAGCTTCCGCCGCCGCGACCGCCGAGAGATAGGTCAGCGTGTTACACAAGCTCAGCTGACGGCTTCCGACCCCGAGTAGTCGGCGAACTTCGGCAGCTCGGTCGAGAGGTCCTCGTAGTCGCCCGCATGGCCGACGAAGATGTGGCGCGTGGTCCTCAGCCCGGTCGGCGGGTCGATCGCGGCGGCGCTGATCGAGACGTGCGCGAACGACGGTCGCCGCCAGAACAGCTGCGAGCCGCACTCGCCGCAGAACGAGTACGTCGCCTCGGCCACCTCGTAGTGGCGGAGCGTCTCAGCGGCGTCCAGGTGGAACGCGTCGATGGGACACGCCGTGTAGGTGGCGGCTCCGCCGTGCGTCCGCCGGCACACCGAGCAATGGCAGACGGCGATGTCCCGCAGCTCGCCCTCGACGCGGAAACGCACGGCACCGCACTGGCACTGGCCGTTGGTCATCCGGGGAGCCTAACGCGATGCTACTGCGTCGTACCTTCGAGAATCTGCAGCGTCTTCAGGTCGCTGTAGAAGTCGAGCGCGTAGTCGCCGCCCTCCCGGCCGATGCCGGAGATGCCGACGCCGCCGAACGGCGCCGTCAGATCGCGGATCAGGAACGTGTTCGCCCACACCGTGCCGGCCCGGACGAGGCGTCCGACGCGGTTCGCGCGCTCCTCGCTGGACGTGTAGATGATCCCCGACAGGCCGTAGGCGGTGGAGTTCGAGAGGGCAACCGCGTCAGCCTCGTCGCGGAACGTCTGGAACGTCAGCACCGGGCCGAACACCTCCTGCTGCACGATCTCGGAGTCGTTCGAGCGCGGCTCGATCAGCGTCGGCTCGTACCACAGCCCGCCCTCGCGCCAGACCTTGCCGCCGCGCACGATGCGATCGCCGTTCGCCCGCGCGCGCTCGACGAAGCCCGACACTCGGGCCAGATGCTCGGGGTGGATCAGCGGCGACACCGTGGTCGCGGCCTCCCGCGGATCGCCCAGCACGTGCTCGTCGGTGAAGCGGTGGAAGCGCTCCAGAAACGCGTCGCGCACCGATTCCTCGACCAGCAGCCGCGTACCGGCGAGGCACACCTGGCCGGCGTCGTCGTACTGGCCGGCGGCCTTGCGCGCGGCCGCGTCGAGATCGGCGTCGGCGAACACGATCAACGGGTTCTTCCCGCCCAGCTCGGCCGTGAACGGGACGATGTTCCGCGCTGCCGCGACGCCGATGTGGCGGGCCGCCTCGGGCGAACCGGTGAAGCTGATGCGGCGCACGCGACGGTCGGCCGTCAGCGCCGCGCCGATCTCCTCGCCGATGCCCTGGACGATGTTGAACACGCCCGGCGGGAAGCCCGCCTCGGCGACCAGGTCGGCCAGCATCGAGCAGGCGTGCGGCGACCACTCGGCCGGCTTCAGCACCACGGTCGAGCCGGCCGCCAGCGCGGGCGCCGTCTTCCAGGTGGAGAGCATGAACGGCGCGTTCCAGGGCGTAATCACGACCGCCGGTCCGGACGGCATCCGGAGCACGCGGTTGTGCGTGCCGTTCGAGTCCCAGACGCGCTCGGAGTAGGCCTCCGCGAGGTCGGCGTACGCGCGGAAGTTGCGCGCGCCGCGCCCGATCACGCGCGCCTTCAGCGAGCGCAGCAACATCGCCATGTCAAGGCACTCGGCCTCGGCCAGCGGCTCGACGTTCGCGTCGACCAGGTCGGCCAGCCGCCGCAGGTAGACGGCGCGCCCGCCCGGGCCGAGCCCCGCCCACTCCGGTCCCGCCCGCACCGCCGCCGACACCGCGAGGTCGGCCGTCTCGGCGTCGCCACGCGCGACGTCGGCGATCAGCGACCAGTCGATCGGCGACCGGTCCTCGAACGTGGTCGGGCTACCGACCCGCCTGCCGTCGATGAAGTGCTCGATGGACGTCACGACGCGTCCCACAGCAGGCCGGTGTTGACGGAGGTACCACCGCCGTCGAGCGGGATCGCCGCGCCGTTGATGTAGGCGCCGTCGGGGCCGGCCAGAAACAGCACCGTGCCGGCCACCTCGTCCAGGGTCGCCGGCCGCTTGGCCGGGATGAACCGGTTCGCCCACCCGTAGGCGGCCTCGCGGTCGATGCCCTGCTGCTCGCCCAGCTCGTCCATCATCTCGTCGCCCATATCGGTGCGAACCCATCCCGGGCAGACGCTGTTCGAACGGATGCCGGTGTGCGCGAAGTCGACCGCGATCGTCTTCATCAGCATCGAGACGGCCGCCTTCGACGTGGAGTACGCGGCCGAGTGCGGGCCGGCCGTCAGCGCCGCCGCCGACGAGATGGCGATCAGCGAGCCCTTGCGTTCGATCACGTGCGGCACCGCGGCGCGGGCGACCAGGAACGGCGCGATCGTGTTGGTGCGCAGCACGCGCTCGAAGCTCTCGGGCGTCTGCTCCACCACCGAGCCGGAGTGGGCGATGCCGGCGTTCAGCACCACGCAGTCGAGCCCCCCGAGCGCCGCGACGGCCTCGGCCACGCCGCGCTCGGCCGTCGCTGGGTCGCTGATGTCGCCCGCGATCGCGACGCCGCCGATGTCGCCCGCGACGGCCGCGATCGGCCCGGGCCGGCGACCGTTCACCGCCACCCGCCAGCCGGCGGCGGCGAACCGGCGGGCGATCGCCTCGCCGATGCCGCTGCCGCCGCCGGTGACGAGCGCCGCCCGCTCCGTCATCGCAAGTCCCGGATCGTCTCGAGGTCGTCGACCGTGTAGGCGAACGTGAACCGGAAGCCCTTGCCCATCCGCACCGGCTGGAACGCGAGGTGGTCCTCGTTCGGCGCGCCCATCAGCTCGAGCGTGGACGAGCCCTCCCAGATCGTCGAGATCGAGCGCGTGTTCGAGCGCGCGCCGACCAGCTCGTGCACGGCGGGCGTCTCGTGCCGGCCCTCGGCGAGCTGCGGGAAGTGCCGCACGTTGACCAGCCGCGGGTCGTTGTGCGTCGGGCCCGACTCCGAGACACGCTCCAGCGTGACCGTACCCTCGGCGAGGCGGCGGTCGTTCGCGGCCAGGGTGCCGCCGAACGTCGCGCCCGGCTTGATGCCCGGGTCGGCCAGGCAGTCGAGCCCGAAGGTGCGCGTGATCCACACCGAGCCCAGCTTCTTGGGGAAGCCCTGGATCCACCCGCGCACGAGCGCGAAGTCGCGGTCGACCCAGATCGCCGGGCAGGTCGTGACGTGCTGGCCGTCCAGGGTGGCGTTCAGGATCAGGAAGAACTCCTTGTACTGGCTGCGGGCCGGATCGACCAGCTCGTTGCGGTCGGTCACGCAGCTCTGCCAGTCCACGAACAGCGCGGCGGCACGGCCCGGATCCTCGGCGAACGGCTCCAGCCCGGGCGGCAGCGACGCGGCCACCGCGGCGGGGTCGCACCAGAACTCGATCACCAGGAAATCGCCGACGTAGTGCCACGGCGGCGTGGGTACCAGCGAGCTGCGGCCGCCCGCGGTGCGGGGCAGCGAGAAGCCCTTGAGGTCAGACACTGATGCCGTACTCCTTCCATTCCCAGTCGGTGACGGCGCGGCTGAACCGCTCGATCTCGCGCCGCTTCAACGCCGTCAGCGCGTCGGCCATGTCGTCGCCGAGCGCGCCGCGGACAACCGCGTCGCCCGCCAGCGCGTCCAGCGCCGCGCCCAGCGACGGGGGCAGCGCCGGAAACTCCTCTGGCACCTCGAGCTCGCGCTCGATGCCGTCCAGGCCCGCGCCCAGCACGGCGGCGTAGACCAGGTACGGGTTCGACGAGGCGTCGGGCAGCCGCACCTCGAGGCGCGCCGCAGCGCCACCCTCGCCGGGCACGCGCAACGTCGACCAGCGGTCGTCGCCACCCAGGTTCGCGGTCTTCGGTGCCATGCCCTCGGCACCCAGTCGCTTGAACGAGTTGACGGTCGGGTTGCACACCGCCGTCAGCGCGCCGGCGTGGGCGATGATGCCGGCCGCGAACTGCCGGAGCAGCGCCGGCCCGGCCGCGAAGGTGTTCGCGCCGTCACGCCACAGCGACAGGTGTACATGGTGACTCGAGCCCTCCTCGGCCTCGAACGGCTTCGCCATGAACACCACGTCGAGCCCCTCGTGGGCGGCGATCTCGCGCAGGCCCTCCTTGAGCAGGAACCCCGCGTCGGCCGCGGCGAGCGCCGGCCCGTGCTGGACGTTCACCTCGAACTGGCCCGGCGAGAACTCGCGCAGGACGGTCGTGACGGGGAGGCCGAGACCGTCGAGGCCCTCCAGCATGCGACGGACGACACCCTCGGGATCGGAGCGACGGCCCGTGGTGTACGCCATGCCGTGCCGGCTGGAGTACGGCTCGCCGTCGCGCAGCACGTAGAACTCGATCTCCGAGGCGCAGACAGCCTCGAACCCGGCCGTCGCCAGCCGGTCGATCACCCGCCGCAACGCGGTCCGGCAGCAGAGCCCGGTCTCGATCAGGTCGGCAAGCACCCAGGCCCGGTCCGGCTCCCACGGCGGAATGCGCGCGGTGCTCAGGTCGGGCACCGCGAAGGCGTCGGGAAAGCTCGGGCCGCCCATGAACGACGGGCCCTCGATGAACGGGATGCCGTCCAGGCCCTCTGCGAGGCTGGCCGCGCAGTAGCCGATCGAGGAGGGCAGCCGGGCGACCGGCACCTCCTTGGAGCGCGCGTTGCCGTGGACGTCGGAGTGCAGCACGCGCACGTACCGCACCCCGCGTCCGGCCAGGTCAGTCATGCAGGAACTGTTCCACGAGTGACTCGGAGAAGGACTTGTCGGCGATCTTGTACGCGAGGCCGGTCATCCGGTAGGAGTCCGACAGGTAGAATC
Organism: Gaiellales bacterium; assembly: GCA_038321545.1. Lineage (GTDB taxonomy): Bacteria > Actinomycetota > Thermoleophilia > Gaiellales > F1-60-MAGs149 > VFJZ01. The sequence continues at coordinate 587 of JBBQFB010000246.1, read as the reverse complement.
GCTCGTACAGCTCCGACCGCGAGCCGAGCTCCGATCCGATGTAGTCCCACGCCAGCCGGAACAGGCGGATGCGCCGCTCGGCATCGCCCCCGGCGGCCTGGTAGTACGTATCGATCAGGCCGCGGAGCGGCCCGTTCATGTCGGCCTCGGACGGGGTGCACATGAACCCGCCGCCGCCGATCAGCTGCAGCAGCTCGTGGCAGCGCGGCAGCCACTTCGGCATCTCGCCGCGCAGCGCCAGGAACGGCCGGTCGTCGGGGTAGAAGACGCCGTGCTCGTCCATCTTCGCGCCCGCCTCGGCCGAGACGATCGCCGAGCGGGTCAGCTCGGCCATGTTCCACATCTGGCCGAGCTTCTCCTGGACGTGATCGAACCGTACGACGCCGGTCATGGTCGCGATCAGGTGCCCGAGGCCGAGCGCGAACGACAGCTTCACGTACGCGCGGGTGAAGGCCTGGTGCATGATGTGGCCGCGCCAGCCGGTGTCGGAGATGACCTCCGAGTAGCCGACCGTGTCGCCGTCCAGGAACACGCGCTCCTTCGGCACCTCGACGTCGTCGAAGATCACGACGCAGTCCATCTCGTCG
>JBBQFB010000245.1:0-5701 GCA_038321545.1 Gaiellales bacterium | reverse complement strand
GTGTGCTGGCGTTGCGGGCCGCCGCTGATGGGTTCGGACATGTCGTTCCTCCTGCACTGACGACCGGGGCACGGGGGCGCCCCGTTCAAGAATCGGTACCTGCCCCAGGGCGGCGTGACACGTGCCGGAACCTGCGGACGGCCAACCCTAGCAACTTGGAGTGAACGGTGTCAACATACGGGTGCATTGCTTCCCACCCGTCCCACCTATCACCACGGCGACCTGCGGAACTCGCTCATCCAGGCGGCGCTGACGCTGGTCGCCGAGCGCGGCGTCGACGGCTTCTCGCTGCGCGGCGCGGCCCGCACCGTGGGCGTGTCGCCGAGCGCCTGCTACCGGCACTTCACCGACCGCGACGCGCTGCTCGCCGCGGTGGCTCACGAGGGTCTCGACACCCTCGCCGCCGCCATGCGCGTCGCGGCCGCCCCCTACTCCGAGCCGACCGCCGCACACGCGGTGCGCCGATTCTGGGCCTACAGCAGCGCGTACCTGCACTTCGCGCTCGAGCACCCGGCCCACTTCCGGGTCATGCACGCGCTGCCGAAGTCGGAGCAGAGCCGCAGCCTGATGTTGCCGCGCACGCCCGCCGTGCTGGCCCAGGCCGGCATGGAGGCGCTCGTGGAAACCGGCGTGATCGCCCCGGAGGTGGCCGGTCGCGCGCTGCTCGCGTGCTGGACGTCGGTGCACGGCCTCTCCTCGCTCGCGGTCAACGGGCAGGTGCCGATCGCCGACGGTATGGTGCTGGCCGTCTCGCTCGACGCCGTGCTGCGCACGGCGATGCTGGGTGCCGGCGTTGACGCCGGACTGCTGCCTCCCGAGCTGCCGCTGCCGGCGGGTGCCTGTCCGGGCATCGCCGACCTCGTTCGGGTCGAGGTCTCGTGTCCCGAGTCGGAAGTTCGTTGACAGATCAGCGGCACTGAGATGTCCGCGAACTTCTGACGCGGGACACTAGTCCCAGGCGATTCGCGGCGCGAGGCCGAGCAGCTCCGGCACGGTCACGAAGGCCAGGTGCCGGGCCCGCAGTCCGGCGATGATCTGCGGCAGCGCGGCAAGCGTCTCGCCGCGCGGGCCGCCGGCGTCGTGCAGCAGCACGATCGAGCCGGCGTGGGCGTGCGCCAGCACGTTCCGGACGATCGCGGCGGTACCGGGGAGCGACCAGTCCCTCGGATCGACGTCCCACACGATGCTCAGCATCTCGCGCTCGCGCGCGCGCCTCGCGACGGCCGCATCGAGGGCACCGCCCGGCGGCCGGAACAGGCACGGCTGGTAGCGCGAGGTCGCCCGGATCTCTGCGGACGTGCGGGCCAGCTCGGCGTCGACGTCGGCGCTCGAGAGGCTCGTCATCGTCTTGTGATCCCACGTGTGGTTGCCGATCACGTGGCCGGCGGCAAGCGTGCGCCGGACGAGCGCCGGGTACAGCCGGGCCTGTACGCCGAGCTCGAAGAACGTCGCGTGGATGTGCGCATCCGCAAGCAGGCGCAGGACCGCGGGCGTCTGCGGCCCGGGGCCATCGTCGAAGGTGAGCGCGACGCGTCGCGGTGTGCGCGGACCGCCGGCGCGCACCGACGTCCCTTTCGGCAGGCACCCGACGACGTAGCCGAGGTGCACCCGCGCCGCTACCCCGCCCCGGTCCGGCACGACGTCGCGGCAGACCGGCTCCGCGCCGATGGCCGGCGCCGGACACGTCGAATCGTCGGCCCACTCCGCGGTGGCGTGCCACACCACGCGGCCGTGGGTGAGGCGGGCGGCTGCCGGCGTGAAGGTCGCCAGCAACGAATCCGGCCCGGTCAGGCGGACGTGCGCCGAGATGCGGTGCGCTGCGACGTAGACACCGTCAGCGCGTCGGCGGGACTCGACGAGCGACAGCTTGAGGCCCTTCGAGACGGCCAGGCAGATGCGCTGGTTGCGCACCGGCCGGCGCTGATCGACGGTCAGGCAGAGCGAACGGCCGTCGGCGAGCCCGATCTGCTTCAGCGGAAACGGCCCCCTGGTGCGGATCCGGAGCGCGAACCGGGGGCCGGTCTGGCCGAAGGCGGCCGCTGCCAGGTCGAGCGGCGACGGCACATCGGCCGGATCGTCGTGGGAGACGGGCGACGGCAGCGAGTCGTGCAGCCCCGCCGGCAGCGACCCGGCGAGCGCGGAGGCGGGGACGCCCGCGCCGACGACGATCGCCAGCGCGATCCGGATCGTCAGGTACGAGAGACGGCCGTCTCCGTCGGCGCTCAAAGGCTCACGGTTCCATCCTACCCCCGGCACCCTCCGGCGTGGGGTGCGGCCGAGAATCGGCGCAGTTTGCGATCTTCGGGCCATCGGCCGCCTTGCGCGGCGACCGATCGATGTCGTACGTTCTCCATGCACCGAGCGCGGAGCAGTCTCTCGCCGCCGCCCCGGGTACAGCGACCGGCCCTCCGGGGTCTGCGAGGTACGCGGGGCGCCAGTAGGAGGCGGCCACCGGCTCGGTGCCTCGCTTTCCGGGGGAGACGACGTCGGCTCGCGCCACGAGTCCTTTCCGCGTCACCTCCGGTACGACGTGTTCCTCGGCGGCACATGCGCGTCACAGGTGGTGAAACGCCGCAGTTTGCAAGCTTTCCCGCGAGGAGCGTCTTGCGCCGGTGGGGGCATGTCCCGTACGTTCTTCTTGCACCGAGCGCGGAGCAGCTTTGAGCCGCCGCCCCGGGTACAGCGAGCGGCCCTCTCGGGGGTCGGGAGCGGTACGCGAGGCGCCGACGAAAAGGCGGCCACCGGCTCGGTGCCTCGTTTTGTGCGCGCATGTCCGCGCGCCATCCGAACGAGGCCTCGGTGCCGGTTACGAGCTGCGGTCGGCGGGGCGCTCTCGGGTGGCAGCCAGCGCGCGCCCGCCGAGGATGCCGACCAGCTGGGCCGGGCTCACGTCAGGCCGGATCCGCAGGATGCGACGCACGAGCGCACGCTGGTCGCGCGCCGGGTCGCTCACGCTCGAACGGGAAATCGCCATCGCCACCTGATTGGCGATGTGCCCGCCGATTCCTGCGGTGAAACATCACGGCTCGTACCGGCGGCCGATCGCGCGCTGCAGGCGGCGGTGATCGTCGCGCGAGATGCCGACGATCTCGATGCCGAGCACGGCACCGTGCGACGTCCGCGAACTGCGCGTGACGCGGCCCCGGAACGCGATCGATCCGTCACCGTCGCCGGCCAGGACGACTCCGATCCGCGTGCCGAGCTCGGGAGCCCGCTCGCGGACACGCAGGGCGACGCCGGTCAGCGAGAGGTTCAGCGACTCGGCGCGCAACATCGGGTCGGGCCCGACCTCGGGTCGCAACACTGCGGGCGCGACGAGCTCGACGCGTTCCGTCCAGCGCTCCGACGTGACGCGCAGAGCGTCGCCGATGCGGGTCGACACGGTCTCCGCGCCGCCGTCGGCCGGCTCGGCGCCGAGCACGATCAGGGTGGCGAACCACGCAGCGGCGCCGTCGTGCAGCCGGATCGTCGCGAGCGCGCCCGGAGCGAGGTCGCCCGCCTCGGCCCGCAGGTCGAGGTCGACGCCGTCGATCCGCAGCACGGTGGCGTCCACCAGCGGCCCGTCGGCGCGAGCCAGGAGCAGCTCGTCGCCTGCATCGAGCGCGGCGGCGAACTCCTCCCGCCCCTCGGTTGCGGCCTCGGTCACAGCGTTGGCATCGGCTAAGGCGGCCCGGTCCTTGAGTAGACTGGAAGCGATCCGCGGGTGTAGCTCAATGGTAGAGCGGCGGCCTTCCAAGCCTCAGACGAGAGTTCGATTCTCTCCACCCGCTTCGCTCGGATCGTCGCCCGCCCCGGCAACCGTGCAGCGGCGGACGTCGCGGCAAACGGGAACGGACGAGGCGCCGATCTCCCACGCGGAGGGGCGAAAAACCCCGCTCGGAGCGAACTTCCTTCGAACGAGTCTTGCGAATCCACATAAATCTGTGGATACTTCACGTCAGCGCACGCCCCGCGCTCCCCTCCCCCAGGACCCGCCATGACCCGCACTACCGTCCGCCGCATCGCGACGATCGCCGTGTCGCTGCTCGCCATCGGAATCCCCGCCTTCGGCCCCGGCCTCGGCGTATGAGGGCGAAGATCATGGGCCGGCCGCAGCTGGTGGCCGAGGCCGCTCGGTCACTGTGCGACGCCGCCGAGCGGATCCGGCCCGAGCTCGAGCTGTCCTTCCCGCGCCAGGCCCCCAACTGGTACGAGGAGGAGATCGAACTGATCCTGGGAGAGGCGCGCGAGCGCCTCTCCCAGTCGGCCGCCTGAGGCCTACCAGCCGGCGTAGGGCGCGAGCTTCGCGTCGTCGAACCGACCGCTCTCGGTGTGCGACGCCGCTCGAGAGGGCGGAGGTGTTCCTCCGTGAGGTCGTCGATGTCCGGAAGAATCGCGGCCATCTCCGGCCGGCCGCCGCTGCAGCGCGCAACGGCGGCATCGACGCAGGCGCAGATCAGGGTGCCGCGGATTTTGGATGAGGTATTCGGCTCTGGGAGGAGCGCTGGTGAGGCGTCCGACGGCTTGCGATGATTCGGGTCTGCGCCGCAGCCCGGAGCGTTGCGCCAGGCCGGGCTTGTCTGCCGTAGGTCGGACGAGCGGCCGTCTCGGATCGCAGACGCAAGGCGTGCGCGGGTGTCGCCGTGGTGGCGTGCAGCTTTCGTCGGAGGCCGTCAAGAGCCGCAAGCGCGGAGGCGACAGGGAGACGTCTCAAATGCCAGGTGATGACCCGATCCGGATCCGGGACGTGGCGGATCGCAGCCTTCGGGCTGAGCCGGTTCGAGCGGCGCCGGGCGAGGCTGCGGCGGGCGGATTGCAGCCTTCGAGGCCCAGCAGCTTCGGGCCGCGCTGGGCGGGTCTGCGTTGGGTGCCGCGGATTTTGGGTGGGGTATTCGGTACTGGGAGTAGCGCTGGTGAGGCGTTCGACGGCTTGCGATGAGTGGGGTCCGCGCCGCAGCCCGGAGCTTGCGCCGGGCCGGGGTTGTCTGTCGTAGGTCGGGCGAGCGGCCGTGTCGGATTGCAGACGCAAGGCGTGCGCGGGTGTGGCCGTGGTGGCGTGCAGCTTTCGTCGGAGGCCGTGAAGAGCCGCAAGCGCGGAGGCGACAGGGGGACGTCTCAAGTGCCAGGTGATGACCTCATCCGGATCCGGGACGAGGCCCATCGCAGCCTTCGAGGCAGCGTGCTTCGGGCTGCGCCGGGCGAGTCTGCGGCGGGCGGATTGCAGCCTTTGAGGCCCAGCAGCTTCGGGCCGCGCTCGGCAGGTCTGCGCTTGGTGCCGCGGATTTCGGGTGGGGTATTCCGTACTGGGTGGAGCGCTGGTGAGGCGTTCGCCGGCTTGCGATGAGTGGGGTCCGCGCCGCAGCCCGGAGCTTGCGCCGGGCCGGCTGTGTCTGTCGTAGGTCGGGCGAGCGGCCGTGTCGGATTGCAGACGCAAGGCGTGCGCGGGCGCAGCGGCGGTGGCGTGCAGCTTTCGTCGGAGGCCGTCAAGAGCCGCAAGCGCGGAGGCGACAGGGGGACGCCTCAAATGCCAGGTGATGACCTGATCCGGATCCGGGACGTGGCGGATCGCAGCCTTTGCAATGCTGCTTCGGGCTGCGCCGGGCGAGTCTGCGGCGGGCGGATTGCAGCCTTCGAGGCCCAGCAGCTTCGGGCCGCGCTGGGCAGGTCTGCGCTTGGTGCCGCGGATTTCGGGTGGGGTATTCGGTACTGGGAGTAGCGCTGG
>JBBQFB010000244.1:0-5709 GCA_038321545.1 Gaiellales bacterium | reverse complement strand
TCTCCACGTCACTGAGTATACTTCCGCAATCGACGGCCATCTAGTTCCGCAATCTACGGTGATTATTGTCCGCGATTGACGGCCTTGCGTCTGCGATCCAGCAACGTACCCACGCCCGTGGGAGAGACAGGCGCGGTTGGGCTAGAAGAGCTGGTTCTCGCCGCCGAAGATCTCCGACACGGAGCCCTCGCGGAAGATGTTGTCGATCGTCTGGGCGAGGATGCCGTCGGCCGGCAGCACGGTCACCTTCTGCGGCTTCGTGACCGGATCGACCGGCACGGTGTCGGAGACGACCACCTGGTCGAGCGCGCTGTTGGTGATGCGCTCGAGGGCGGGCGGCGAGAAGATCGGGTGCGTCGCACATGCGATGACGCGCTTGGCGCCGGCGGCCTTGACGGCTTCGGCGCCCGCGCAGAGGGTGCCGGCGGTGTCGATCATGTCGTCCGAGATGATCGCGACCCGGCCGCGCACCTTCTCGGCGCCGATCAGGTCGATCACCTCGGCGACGCTGTGCGTGGGTCGGTCCTTCGAGATGATCGCGAGCGACGCGCCGAGCATCTCGGCGAACTTCTTGGCCAGCTTGGTGCGCCCGGCATCGGCCGAGACGACGCACACCTCGTCGCCGGAGATGCCCTGGTCGCGGAAGTACTGCGCGAACATGGGCAGTGCCGTCATGTGGTCGACGGGGCCGTCGAAGAAGCCCTGCACCTGGCCGGCGTGGAGGTCCATCGTGAGCACGCGGTCGACGCCGGCGGCGTTCAGCAGCGTCGACACGAGCCGGGCCGTGATCGGCTCGCGCGGCTTCGACTTCTTGTCCTGTCGCGCGTACGGGAACAGCGGCACGACGGCGGTCACGCGCTTGGCCGAGCCGAGGTGCGCGGCGTCGACCATGATCAGCAGCTCCATCAGGAAGTCGTTCACCGACATCCCGTCGGCCGGAGCGAACGACTGCACGATGAACACGTCGGCGCCGCGGATGGACTCGTCGTAGCGGGCATACAGCTCGCCACTCGGGAATGTCTTCAGCGTGACGCTGGAGCAGGTGACCTGGAGCCGTCGTGCGATGCGCTCCGCGAGGTGCGCGTTGGAGCGGCCCGAGACGAGCATCAGTCGCTTGGGCGCGAAATAGCCCTGGGTGTTCTCCACGAGGACGTCCTCCGCAAGGTCGGGTGCGGGCGGCGGCGCGACGAAGGTCGCGGCTTCGAACAGCTGGTGCTCAGCCATCATCGTTCCTGCGAGCATACCCGTCGATGTTCACCTGGCGCGCGCGGGCCATGCCGAGCGCCCCTTCGGGAACGTCGTCGGTGATGATCGATCCGGCTCCGGTGAGCGCGTCGTCACCGATGGTCACGGGTGCCACGAAGACATTGTCGCTGCCCGTGTGCACGTGCGCGCCGATGGTCGTCCGGTGCTTCTTGCCGGCGTGGTAGTTGGCGGTGATGTTGCCTGCTCCGATATTCGTGCCGGCACCGATGTCGGTGTCGCCGATGTAGGAGAGATGGGGCACCTTGGTGCCCTCGCCGATGTTGGAGTTCTTGATCTCCACGAACGTGCCGGCCTTGGAGCGCGTCGCCAGCTTGGCGCCGGGCCGCAGGTAGCAGAAGGGCCCGACGGTCGCGTTCTCGCCGACCTCGGCGTCGATCAGCACGGCGTGCGGCCCCACCTGTGCGCCGCTGCAGACGCGGGAGGTTCCGCGCAGCACCGTGAACGGGTGGATCAGGCAGTCGGGTTCGAGCACGACGCCGTACTCGACGAACGTCGACTCGGGGTCGACGATGCCGGCACCGGCCAGCATGTGCACCTTGAGCAGGCGGAGGCGCATGAAGCGCTCGGCGTCGGCCAGGTCGACGCGCGTGTTGACGCCCATCGTCGAGACGACGTCGTCGGTGACGTGCCCGACGATGTGACCGCGATCCTCGCGGAGGAGGGGCAGCACGTCGGGCAGGTACAGCTCGCCCTGGGCGTTGTCGGGCTTCAGCCGGGCGAGCGCGCCGCGCAGGGACTCGGCGTCGAACGCGTAGAAGCCGGCGTTGGTCTCGGTGATCTCGAGCAGGGCGGGCGACGCGTCGCCCGCCTCGACGACGTGGTCGACGCTGCCGTTCGGGTCGCGCACGACGCGACCGTAGGCGTTCGGCGGCGGCACGTGGACCGTCAGCAGCGTGGCGACGGCGCGGCCGTCGCGGTGGGACGAGACGACGTCGCGCAGCAGGCTGCCCCGGATCAGCGGCGTGTCGCCGGAGACGACGAGCACGTCGCCGTCGAAGTCGCCGAGCGCCTCCATGCCGCAGCGGACGGCGTCGCCGGTGCCGCGCGACTCGGCCTGGATCGCGGCGATCGCGTCGGCCGGCAGCAATGCGCGCACCTCGTCGGCGTCGGGCGGCGTGACGACCACCAGGCGTGACGCGCCGGCCTCGCGAGCCGCCTCGAGCACCCAGCCGAGAATCGGGCGGCCGCACGTGTCGTGCAGGACCTTCGGCAGCGCCGACCGCATGCGGGTTCCCTTCCCGCCGGCCATCACGATGCAGGCCAGCGCCCGCGCCCCGCTGTCCATGGTCACCGCAGCACCCTCGAGGATCTTAGACTCCACGGTCACCGAGCCCGCCGTCAACCGCAGTCAGGGGAGCGTCCATGCCCGTTCCGAACCAGCTCGAAACGCTCGCCGTGATCGGCAACGGCATCATCGGGCACGGTGTCGCGCAGGTGTACGCGGTGGCCGGCAAGGACGTCGTGCTGATCGGCCGCAGCGACGAGAGCCTCGCGCGCGCGGTCGAGATCATCCGCGCGAGCCTGGCCGACTTCACGCGGCACGGGCTGGTCACGGCGGACGAGGCAGACGCCGCGGTCGCGCGGATCCGGACGTCGACCAGCCTGGAGGACGCGGCGAGCGCGCAGCTGGTGATCGAGGCCGTCACGCACGACATGCCGCTGAAGGTGGAGCTGTTCGCCGAGCTCGACCGCATCTGCCCGCCGCCCACGGTGCTGGCGACGTCGAGCGGTTCGCCGGCCAGCGAGGTGCACGGCAAGGTCGCGAACCGCGAGCGCGTGATCGCGACGCACTTCTGGTACCCGCCGCAGCTGATTCCGCTGGTCGAGGTCTGCGGCAGCCCGCAGACGGCGCCCGACGTGGTGGAGTGGACGTGCGACGCGGTGCGCGCGTGCGGTAAGGAGCCGGCGGTGATCGACCGCGAGATCCCGGGTTTCATCGGCAACCGGCTGCAGTTCGCGCTGCTGCGCGAGGCGTGGAGCCTGTGGGCCTCGGGTGCGGCGTCGGCCGAGGCGATCGACGCGGTGGTCCGCAACTCGATCGGACGGCGACTTGGCGTGACCGGGCCAATCGAGTCGGCGGACATCGGCGGCATCGGCACGATGGTGTCGTTCGCGTCGGGCCTGCAGCCGCACCTCGACGTCGAGCCGCGACCGCCGGCGACGGTTGCGGACGCGGTGGAGCGGGGCGGGCTCTACGACTGGACCGCGCGCGACGCCGGCGCGCTGCGGGCCGAGCGGATGGAGGAGCTGTTCCGCTGGCTCGCCGTCGACGACGCGCGCTGACGCCGCGAGGCGGCCCGTAGACTTGAAGACGCATTGGGGCGTGGCCAAGTGGTAAGGCAGCGGGTTTTGGTCCCGCGATCGAGGGTTCGAATCCTTCCGCCCCAGTTCCAGCATTCATGCGGGTTTGCGGGGTGTCGGCGTCGGTTGATTTCGGGCGACAGGGTGCCCGTGGACTCAATTTGGGCGCATTTGGTTCTGAGGATCCATGCGGGTTTGCGGCGCTGGCGGTCAGAAGCGCGAAAAGGTCCCGCGGACACTCGCTCGAGCGGTTTGGCCGAAACCCCGTGCTGATGCGGGTTTGCGGCGCTTTGTGGGCGGGAGGCGTTTCTTCCGGGTCCCGCGATCAAGATGTCTGAGTCGACGTCCAATCCGGGCGCGTTTGATCGAGCTGGGACATCTTCGGTAGGCGCCGACGGCACCGCGCGTGGGCTCTGCCATGGGCGGCCGGCGGGTGACGAGACGGGTTGGGTAGCGCGCCTAGAATGGTGGGTCGGGCCCGGGGATGTTCATACCGAGCAGCTTGATCCATCGCTGCGCGGCATCGGTGGTTGCGGCGTCGGGGTAGAAGGCGCAGTTCGCGAGGTCGAGGCTGGTTTTCTTGCCGCCGAGCTGGCCGCGGATCGTGACGTTCGCTTCCCAGTAGCGGAGGTCTGAGCAGTCGGCTCGATCTGTGTTGGTGAGCAGGCTCGGGTTGTCGCGGATTGTTTGGCAGATCGCGGCTGCGTCGAGTGGATGGTCGACGGGACTCGCGCCGTCGGCCGTCAGCTTCGCGGCGGGCGGGTCACAGGTGAGGTCGATCACGGCGCCCGTCCTCTTGAAGAAGATTTGTCGGCTGGTCGAGTCGTTGCGTTCTGAGGTCTTCGTCCACGCGACGTTGGTGACCGTGATCCGCAGCCCGCTTGCCGGTGTGGCCGGCAGCGGATCAGTAGCGGCGATCCAGCTGGCGCCCATCGTCCGTTTCAGGACGGTCGTCACCGGGCCGCCTGCGGCGGGGACGACGGCGGTGTCGGGGCCGTCGAGGTCTTCGATCGCGTTGTATCTCTGGAACTGGATCCAGAGGCCGTCCGGCGAATAGTGAGGGGCGACGTCGCTCCAGCTGGTCGCGGGGTCCGTGATCTGACGCTCATGGGTGCCGTCCGCTCGCGCGACGAACAGCGCCCCCGGCGTCCGCGGGCCGTGCTCGCCGATGTCGCGCGCGTAGGCGATGTTCCTCCCGTCCGGTGAGAACGCCGGCGTCGAATAGGATGGTCCGTTCCGCTGTACCAGCCATCGAGTGGAGCCGGTAACGGGGTCGATCTCGACCAGTCCCCCGTTGCGGTCGTCGTTGCGGGTGAAGCCGGCGGTGATGATGGCCTTGCCGTCCGGCGACCAGGCTGGGCTTGAGACGCAACGGCCGGCAGGCGGGATGGGGTGCTTGCTGGTGGCGTCGGCTGAGACGATGGTCAAAAGACAGTTCTTCCCGTCCTCTCCGCGGACGGCGAGGACGAAGTCGGTCGGGCTCCAGACGACCTCCTCAACACTCGCCATCTGTGCGACGGTCGTCGGCACGGCGTCGATGACGGAGCCGAGCACCAGCACCTCGGTGGGGCCGGACGGTCCGTGCTCGGCGACGGCGACGAACCCTCCATCAAACGAGAACGCGGGATGGTCGAGGGCGTGGTTGGGCGGTGCCGTGTAGACGGTTCGGCGGGCTCCGGTCGCCATATCTGCGAGCACCAGTCGGAAGGTGCTGGTGTCGCCCTTCTGGCGGTTCTCGATGATCGCTGCCGTCAACCCGTTCGGGTTGAACGCCACAGCATCGTCAAGGCTGCCGCCTTCTGCTGGCGGCGGCAGGGTGCGGACGTCGCGCCCGTCGATGCTGGCGGTCTGGACTCGGGGAGGCGCGCCGCCGCCGATTCTGTCCGGGTCGGCGAGCGCGGTGATTCGCACGTCTGCGCCCGGGTTCACAGCTGTCGGAGTTCGCGTGGCGCCCTTTCGTGTACCTGCGATGATCACCGCGCCTGCCAGCAGCATCGCTATGGCTGCCACACCGGCAATGGGGCGAACCCACCGGCGCCGCGGTGGCGGTGCGGACGCCGTCGGAGTCGGATCATCGTCCGTGTCGATCTCAGCGGCGGCGGGGCTGCTCGAGACCGCGTCGTGCGCGGTGTTTGCGTCGCC
>JBBQFB010000243.1:0-5718 GCA_038321545.1 Gaiellales bacterium | reverse complement strand
ATCGAGAGGAGCGGCATCATCGTGGCCTCACAGGGTCATGCCCTCCAGGGTTCCAGGGGTTGCAGCGCAGCACGCGCCACACCGCGAGACCGGCGCCCCGGAGGGGCCCGTGCGTGCGCAACGCCTCTGCAGCGTACGCGGAACACGTCGGATGGAAGCGACAATGGCGTACACCGGCCGGCGCGCCGCCCGGCCAGAGCGGCCGCAGCACGTACCGGTACGCTCCGAGAACGATCCGCATCACGCCTCGTCGCCCCGCGCGAGCACGAGCGCCCGCAGCTCGGAGACCAGCCAGGCGAACCCTTGCGTCGCAACGGCCTCGTCGAGGCCGGCGCGCGCGACCACGACCACGTCGCTGCCGCGGGCCGCGTCAGGTCCCAGCACCGCCATCGCCTCGCGCAGCTGACGCTTCAGCCGGTTGCGCACGACGGCGCCACCGACCTTGCGGGGCACGGTGATGCCGAGCCGCGCCTGGTCGGGCGAGGCACCTGCGCCGGCGAACACGTACACCACCAGGTGCCGGCTGGACCGCGACCGTCCGCGTCGGTAGACGACGTCGAAGTCAGCCGAGCGGGTGAGCCGCCGGCGCTGCGCGATCGGCGCGTTCAAGGGCTGGTTAGGCGGAGAGGTTCTTGCGACCCCGGAGGCGGCGGCGCTTGACGACGGCGCGTCCGGCGCGCGTCGACATGCGCTTGCGAAAACCGTGGGTCTTCGCGCGCTTGCGGGTGTTCGGCTGGAAGGTGCGCTTCATGGTCCGTCTGCAGGTCAGAACGGCCGCATCAAACGACCGGACGCCCAGTATACGCGGCACCGCCGTCGAGCGAGGAACACCCCGTCGCGCGCCCTGGGAAAACCCTCCCCCCGCGACGATGTGAAATGCCTGCAGACAGCCAGAACTGTGGCCCTCCTGCACCTTATCCCCAGCTTGGGACAACTCGTGGGATAACGTCTTTTTCCTGCAAAATGCACGCTTTGGAGTTTTCGGCACCCTTCCGGCGACCTAACGCCCGCTGCTACTGTCTCGCCCTGTCGGGGTGTGGCTCCGGCGGGGTCGGTGGCGAGCGACTGTGGAGGTCTCTGCACGCGTGGACACGCGTCCGGATAACGATGCGGCGGGCGTGTGGAGCGATGTCTCCGCGCGACTCAAGGACACCCTGAGCGAGTCGACCTGGTCGACGTGGTTCGCGGGCGTGTCTCCGCTCGGCATGGACGCGGACGCGATCGAGGTCTCGGTCCCGAACGAGTTCGCGCGGCAGTGGATCGAGGGCCACTTCGCCGCGCTCGTGTCGGCGGCGGTACGTGACGCCACCGGTGCACCGCTCGGCGTCCGTTTCCGTGTCGATGCGCCGGCCGCGGCGCTCGACCGGACGGACGCCGGGCAGGGGCCGGCCCAGCCCGCGCCGGCACCCGCCGCAGCGCATGGCGAGCGCGTCCCCGACGCTGCGCACCCGCTCACCGGCAAGTACACCTTCGACCACTTCGTGATCGGCTCGTCGAACCGCTTCGCGCACGCCGCGGCGCTCGCCGTGGCCGAGGCGCCGGCCCAGGCCTACAACCCGCTGTTCATCTACGGCGCGACGGGCCTGGGGAAAACTCACCTCCTGCAGGCCATCTCGCACTACCTGGCGACCGAGACCTCATCGCTGCGCGCGCGGTACCTCACGGGCGAGGCCTTCATGAACGATTTCATCGCCCATTTGCAGGACAAACGTCTCGACGAGTTCAAGACCCGCTACCGGACCTACGACGTTCTGCTGATCGACGACATCCAATTCTTCGCCGGAAAAGAGCGCATCCAGGAAGAGTTTTTCCACACCTTCAACAGCGTGTACGAGGCCGGCGGACAAATTGTCCTGTCGTCCGACCGGCCGCCGAAGGAGATCAACGCCCTCGAGGAACGCCTCCGTTCGCGCTTCGAGTGGGGACTGATCACGGACGTCCAGCCGCCTGATCTGGAGACCCGGATCGCGATCCTCCGCAAGAAGGCGGAACGCGACGGCACCCGCCCGCCGGACATCAACGTCCTGGCCGCGATCGCCGAGCGCATCCAGACCAACATCCGCGAGCTCGAGGGCGCCTTCACCCGTGTCGTCGCGTTCGCGTCACTGAACGGCGTGCCGGTCACCGTCGACCTGGTGCGCGACGTCCTGCACGACCAGTTTCCGGAGGGCGCCCGCCCGGTCACGGCCGAGGAGATCACGAAGGTCGTCGCCGACGCCTTCAACGTCTCGGTCGCGGACCTGCGCGGCGACCGGCGGACGCAGCAGGTGGTCTACCCCCGTCAGCTCGCCATGTACCTGTGCCGCGAGCTGACCGATCTATCGCTTCCGAAGATCGGACAGCGCTTCGGGGGACGCGATCACACCACGGTCCACTACGCCGAGGGCAAGATCGCCCGGCTGATCCGCGAGGATCGCCGCGCATACAACCTCGTGCAGGACCTCACCGCGCGCATTCGGCGCGTCTGATTCCTCCCACACCGCCTGTGGAACGCCTGGGGATCACTGCCGGTTCTCCCACGGACCGTCACGAAATGCGCGCGGTTCCCACGATCGCTCCCACGGCGTCCCGGCGCCGTCCCACAATGCTCCCACGGCGCGACGGGCCGCAACGCGGGGTGGGCGCCCGAATCCACGAGTCATCCCACGGACCCACACCCCCTATTACGAGGACAAGGGTACGTACACTGTTCTTTCAAGTACATCGGAGGAATCCCAAGAAGTGAAGATCCACTGCTCCACCGACCTCCTCGCCGACCGTCTTTCGACGGCTGCGCGCGCGACATCGACGCGCGCCTCGATTCAGGTCGCGGCGGGCATCCGCATCACTGCGGGCAACCCCGAGGAGCCCGTGGAGCTGGCGGCCACCGATCTCGAGCTGTCCCTGCGCGTTCCGCTCGACGCCGAGGTCGAGGAGCCGGGCGCGGTCGTGATCCCGGCGCGGCTCGCCCAGGAAGTCGTCCGCGCGCTCAAGGCCGATCGCGTCACTATCGCCGCCGACGGTCCCGACGGGCGCGTGCGGATCACGGCCGGCGCCGGCGAGTACCAGCTGCACACGCACCCGGTCGACGACTTCCCGCGGCTTCCCGAGGTCGACCCGGAGCGAGTCTTCGATCTCGACCGGGACGCCTTCCTGGCCACGGTCGAGCGGGTCGTCAAGGCCGCGTCGCGCGATGAGTCCCGGCCGGTGCTGACCGGCGTCCTCGTGCACTTCGAGACCGGCCGGCTGACCATGGCCGCCACCGACTCCTACCGGCTGGCGGTCAAGGAGACCGTCATCGAGGACCCGATCCCCGAGCCGCTCGAGGCGATCATCCCGGCGCGTGCGCTGGCCGAGGTGTCGCGGCTCGCGACGGGTGGTTCGGGCCCCATCTCCGTGTCGGTCGATCGCAACCAGATCGCCTTCGGCGTCGACGGCATCTGGATGACGGCGCGCCGCATCGAGGGCCAGTTCCCGAACTTCCGCTCGCTCCGGCCGGAAGGCTTCGAGCACGATGTGCGGCTGCCGAAGGACGAGCTGGCAGAGGTCGTCAAGCGGGTCGGGGTGTTCGCGCGGCACAACACGCCGCTGCGGGTCGCCTTCTCGAACGGCCAGCTGTCGATCTCGGCTCAGACGCCCGACGTCGGCGAGGCGCGCGAGACGATCCCGGCGCCCTTCGGCGGAGACTCGTTCGAGATCGGCTTCAACGCCGATTTCCTGCGCGACGGTATCGACGCCGTGGTCGGCGACGAGGCGGTGCTGCACCTCATCAGCCCGCTGCGGCCGGCGCTCGTGACGGGCACCGACGACGACTTCTGGTACCTGATCATGCCGATCCGGCTGTCGTAGTCTGTGTCGCGGCGCCGGCGTTCGTTCGCAGCCCTCCGGGGAACCAGGCGCCGCTCCGCCACGCCGCCCTGCCAACGAGATCCGGGCTCGGGGCACTAGCCCGGTGCGCGTCGAGCGCATCGATCTCGCCGGGTTTCGCTGCTACGAGGCAGCCCAGGCCTCGTTCGCAACGGGAGTGACCGCCGTCGTCGGGCCGAACGGCGCTGGCAAGACGAGCCTGCTGGAGGCGGTGCACCTGGTGCTCTGCGGCTACTCGCCGCGCACCACCGTCGAGGCGCGCTGCGTCCGCGAGGGATCGCCGTTCCTGCGCCTCGAAGCCGTCGTCGCCGGGGACGACCGGCGGCATGACGTCTCGCTGGCGCTGGCGCGCGGCGAGCCGCGCCGGATCCGGCTCGACGGCCGGAACCTGCGCTCGCGAGACGAGCTGGCAGGCCGCTTCGAGTGCCTCGTGTTCCTGCCCGAGCGTCTCGCCGTCGTGCAGCGGGCGCCGGCCGTCCGCCGCGCGTACCTCGACCGGGCCGTCGTGCGCGCCGAACCCGCCCATGCTGCGACGGTACTCGCGTACGGCCACGCTCTCGCGCAGCGCAATGCCCTGCTGCGGCGGATCCGGGCCGGAATCGCGTCGCCTGACGCCCTCGCTCCCTGGGACGAGCAGCTGGCGCTGCACGGGGCAGCGCTGATCGCCGCCCGCGCCCGGCTCTGCGATCGGCTGGCCGAACCGTTCGCGGAGCACCTCGAGGTGCTCGGCGGCCGTGGGGGCGCCGCGCTGGTGTACCGGCCGCGGGTTCCGGCGGACGACCTCAAGGCGGCCATCGCCGAGCGCCGTGCGCGGGACATCGCCCGCGCCGCTACCAGCACCGGTCCGCATCTCGACGACATCGTCCTGCACGAGCACTCCCGCGAGCTGCGGGCGTTCGGTTCGCAGGGCGAGCAGCGGACGGCCGTGCTGGCGCTGCTGCTGGCGGAGGCGACGCTGATCACGGAGCTGCGCGGCGCGCCGCCGGTGCTGCTGCTCGACGACGTGCTGTCGGAGCTCGACGCCGACCGGCGGGCTCGGCTGATCCGAGCCGTGCGGGCCGTCGGGCAGGCGATCGTGACCACCACCGAGGCGGCGCACCTGCCCGAACCGGCCGATCGCATCCTCGCCGTCGGCGGAGGAGGGATTACCCTGCAGGAGTGAAGCGCGTCGGCGACCTCTTGGGAGCGATGCTGCCGCCGTCGTCCGGAGCGGAGCTGCTGCTGCCGATCCTCCGCGCGTGGCCCGATGCCGTCGGTGCGCCGGTGGCACGCGAGGCCTGGCCGTCGCGGATGGCGCAGGACGGGACGCTGGTCGTGCACGTCACGTCGTCGCTGTGGGCGAGCGAGCTCGCGATGCTGTCGGAGCTGCTGCGGGAGAAGCTGTCGATGGCGCTGGCAGGCCCCGCGCCGCAGCTGCGGTTCCGCGTCGGGCCCGTCCCGCACCCGGCGGCGCAGCCCGTCGCGGCACCTCCGCCGCAGGCTGCTGTGGAGGCTGCCGAGCGCCTTTCGGCGCAGGTTGCGGACGGTCCGTTGCGCGATGCGGTGAAAGCGGCGCTGGAACGTGCGCTCGTGCGGTCCGGCGATCTGCCGGATTCCGCGTAACGATGCGGGTTCCGGCCGTCTGACGCCGCGTACTTTGCTACCATGCCAGGGCAGGCGTCCGGCGGGCCAACTCAACCCCTGAGATGGCACGCGACGCGCGAACCCGAGGTAAGGGCGGCGATTGGCTGATACCGAGTACGGCGCACAGGACATCACGGTCCTCGAAGGTCTCGAGGCGGTCCGGCGCCGTCCCGGCATGTACATCGGCTCGACCGGCATGCGGGGCCTGCATCACCTCGTCTGGGAGGTGCTCGACAACAGCGTCGACGA
>JBBQFB010000242.1:0-5727 GCA_038321545.1 Gaiellales bacterium | reverse complement strand
CGCCGCCGTCATCTCCTTCGTCACCTCGGCGTTCTCATAGCCGCCGTAGTTCTGCGAGCCGTCCTTCAGCACGAGGGTCGACAGCAGGGCCGCCGGATCGGCGTAGTCGCCGTAGTTGATCGTGAAGAACCCGTCCACCTTGGCGCGGGCCGCCGGATCGATGAAGAAGTTGATGTAGTTCGCCGCCGACGTCGACTCGAGGCTGGCCTTCAGACCGATCGCCTGCGCCGCGGACTGCACGGCCTGCGCCTCGGTGTTGGTCGGCACGAGCTCTGCCGACGTGCCGAGCGTGAGCGTCTTGCCCTCCGCGCCGGCCTCCTTGATCAGCGCCTTGGCGCCTTCGATGTCGACGACCGGGTCGGCCAGGTCGTCCCACGCGGCCTGGAACGTCTCGGTCGCGTAGCCCCACGTGCCCGCACCCGACAGGGCCCGGGGCAGCGTGGCGGCGCCCTTGTAGAGCGCGTCGATGAGCGGCAGGCGATCGATCGCCATCGAGAGCGCCTTGCGGACGCGCACGTCGCCGAGGACGCCCTTGTAGCTCGAGATGATCATCGCGTCGGACGCGGCCGACGGGCCCTGGTAGACCTTCACCTCGGGCGCCTTCTTCAGCTGGCCGAGCGTCGTCAGCTGCAGCGGGTAGTAGCCGTCGAGCTCCCCGGTCAGGAACGCCGAGGTGAGCGCAGCGTCGTCCGAGTAGCCCTTGAAGGTCACCTTCGCGACGTGCCCGGCCTTCGCTGTGTTCCAGTACGTGTCGTTCTTGACGACCGCCACGCCCTCGCCGGTCTTCCACGAGTCGAGCTTGTACGGACCGGTGCACATCGTGCCGCCGTCGACGGTGCCGAACTTGTCGCCGGCGCTGTCGACGAACGCCTTCTCGAGCACGACGCCGGCGGGGCCGGACATCTCGCTGCGGAACCAGTAGTCGGGCTCCGTCATGGTGATCGTGACCTCGAGCGGACCGGTCGCCTTGATGTCCTTCACCCGCGCGAACACCTGCGGGTAGAAGCCGCCCAGCTTCGGGTCGCGGGCGCGGCCGAGGCTGAACACGACGTCATCCGCCGTCAGCGGCTTGCCGTCCCAGAACGTGATGCCTTCCTTGAGCGTGATCACGAACGTGGTCGGGTCCGGATTCGCGATCGACCCCACCCCGTCGGCGATCGAGCCGTCGGGCTGCTGCTCGAGCACCGCCTCGCACATGTTGAACAGGACCGTGTTCTCCGGGTAGTCGAACGCGAAGATCGGGTCGAGGGAGTTGGTCTCGCGATAGACGCCCCAGACGAGCGGATCGGTGACGTCGCCGGTCGGCGCCGGGCTGGTGATCGATTTCTGGTCGGTGGCCCCCGTCCCGCCGGTCGTGGCTCCGGGCGCGGTCGACGCACCGGTCGTGGCGGGTGCGTTCACCTCGTCCGCCGACTTGCCGCACCCGGCAGCGACGGCGAGCACCGCCGCCACTGCCGCAACCATCACGGCCTTCCCATAGGTTCGCGTCATCGCTCCTCCTCGTGGCGCTGATTTGCACGGTCACTTCGAAACTGGATGGCGTCGAGCAGCAACTCGACGGAGTTGGCGAACACGACCTCGACCGCGGGGTACAGGTGCTCGGCGACGTCGTGCACCGTCGGGTACGTCGCGGCCGGCAGCGTCGCGAGCTCGTGGCGCAGCTGCTCGCGGCCCTCGGGCGAGGCCAGCCGCGGCGCGATCGCGAGGAACAGGCCGGTGCCCGCGATCAGGTCGACGGACGAGTGGTAGAACAGCGCCGCGTCGGCCCTGCCGAGACCGGCCCGTCGCAGCTCCACGAGCATCTGCTCGGCGATCCGCGAGAGGGTCGGCGCGTCGTCGGGCAGACGCGCGATCGACTCCGCGAATCCCGGATGGCCGCGATACACCCGCCAGCCGCCCCAGAACAGGTGCCGGAGGTTCTCCCGCCAGTCCCCGGTCGGCTCGAATCCGTCCAGCTCGCGCTCCAACAGGCGCTCGGCCATCGCGGCGACGAGGTCGTCCTTCGTCTTGAAGTGGCGGTAGAAGGCGGACGCGTCGACCCCGAGCTCGGCCCCCAGCCGCCGCATCGTGATCGCGGGCGCGCCGTCGCGCAGCGCGATCGTGAGCGCGGCATCGACGATCCGCGCCGGATCGAGCCGCCCCGGTTGCTCCTTCACCATTCCCATCCCGTGCCGCGGGATTATGGGGATCTGACCGGCGCGCGTCAACAGCGTTTACAAGATGCGTGTGGTTGCGTAGGATCTCCGGCCATGAGTCACGATCTGGCCTACCTCTCCGCCACCGAGGCGCTCGCCCGGTTCCGCGATCGCTCGCTGTCTCCCGTCGAGCTGACCGAGGCGCTGATCGCCCGCGCGGCCGAGGTCGAGCCGACCGTGAACGCGCTCTGCATCACGTACTACGACCAGGCGCTGGCCCAGGCCCGCGAGGCCGAGAAGCGCTATCTCGGGCAGGGCGACGCGCCCCGTCCGCTGGAGGGCATCTGCGTCGGTATCAAGGACGAGATGCCGATCGCGGGGCAGCCGTGCAGCATGGGATCGCTGCGCTACAAGGATGCGATCGCCGACTACACCGACCCGGTCGGCCAACGGCTGATCGACGCCGGCGCGATCCTCCATGCCCGCACGACGGCGCCGGAATTCTCGTGCGCGGGGTTCACCCACTCCCGCATCTGGGGCGTCACGCGCAACGCCTGGAACCCGGAGTTCGGCGTCGGCGGCTCGTCCGGTGGCGCCGGCGCGTCGCTCGCGTCGGGTACCTCCACGCTCGCGACGGGCTCCGACATCGGCGGCTCGATCCGCATCCCGGCGGCCTGGAACGGCGTGGTCGGCTTCAAGCCGCCCTACGGTCGCGTGCCGCAGACCCCGCCGTTCAACCTCGATCACTACTGCCACACCGGACCGCTGGCGCGGACCGTGCCCGACTGCGCGTTGTTTGAGAACACCATCGCCGGCCCGTACAAGCACGACCCGGTCGCGCTGGCTCCGAAGCTCGAGCTGCCGCTGACGTTCGACGACGGCATCGAGGGCATGAAGATCGCGCTCTGCGTGACGCCCGGCGGCTGGCCGGTCGACGACGACGTCGCCGCCAACACGCGCGCGGCCGCCGCCGCGCTGGTCGATGCCGGCGCGATCGTCGAGGAGATCGAGATGGGGTCGAACTGGGGCCTCGCCAACATCTCCCGCCTGACGCTGATCCACTTCGGCGCGATCTTCGGCGCCTGGATCGCGACCGAGCTCGAGCATCGCGAGCTGATGACGCCGTACGCCATCGACATGGCCGAACGGTCGCTGGCCGCGATCGCCGAGACGTCGTTCTACGAGGGCCTCGTCGGCGAGGGCCAGCTGCACTTCGAGCTCGGCGACATCCACGAACGGTACGAGCTGCTGATCTTCCCCACCTGCGCATCGCGTGGCCTGATCGCCGGCGACGACTACGTCGCCCACGGGCTCGAGATCGGTGGCGCGATGCAGCCGTGGTACATGGCGGCCTGCATGACGCCGCCGTTCAACATCTGCAGCCGCAGCCCGGTGCTGGCGGCTCCCAGCGGGTTCGCCGACAACGACGTGCCGACCGGCGTCCAGCTGGTCGCGCGGCCGTACGACGACCTGACGGCGTTTCGCGCCGGCGCCGCGCTGGAACGCATGAAGCCGTGGGCGACGCGCCGGCCGATGGTCGAGGCGACCGCGTGAGCGACCTCGCGTACCTCTCCGCCACCGAGGCGCTGGCGCGGTTTCGCGACCGCTCGCTGTCGCCCGTCGAGCTGACGCAGGCCCTGATCGACCGCGCGGCCACGGTCGAGCCGACGGTGAACGCGCTCTGCGTCACGTTCTACGAGTCGGCGCTCGAGCAGGCGCGGGCCGCCGAGGACCGCTACATGGGCCGCGGCGAGGCGCCGCGCGCGCTGGAGGGCATCTGCGTCGGCATCAAGGACGAGGTGCCGATCGCGGGCCAGCCGTGCAGCATGGGATCGCTGCTCGCGAAGGACGAGATCGCCGACGTGACCGATCCGATGGCCGAGCGCATCCTCGCGGCCGGCGGCATCGCGCACGCCCGCACGACGACCCCCGAGTTCTCGTGCGCGGGCTTCACGCACAGCCGGCTGTGGGGCGTGACGCGCAACCCGTGGAACCCCGAGTTCGGCGTCGGCGGGTCGTCCGGCGGCACCGGCGCGTCGCTCGCGTCGGGCACCTCCACGCTTGCGACCGGGTCCGACATCGGCGGCTCGATCCGCACGCCGGCGGCCTGGAACGGCGTCGTCGGGTTCAAGGCGCCCTACGGCCGCGTGCCGCAGCTGCCGCCGTTCAACATGGACCACTACTGCCACAACGGCGCGCTCGCGCGAACCGTCGCCGACTGCGCCCTGTTCGAGAACCTGATCGCCGGTCCGCACCCGGTCGACGCGGCCGCGATCGCCCCGCGGTACGAGCTGCCGACGACGTTCGAGGGCATCGCCGGGATGCGGCTCGCGCTCTGCGTGCGTCCCGACGACTGGCCGGTCGACGACGACGTCGCGGCCGCCATCCGCGAGGCGGCGGCGACGCTGGAGTCGTGCGGCGCGATCGTCGAGGAGGTCGCCATGCCGGGCTTCGGTCCGGCACACACGATGGACCTCGCGAACGCGCACTACGGCCAGATCATGGGCGCGGCGATGGCGCCGGCGATGGAGCACCGCGACCAGCTCTGCGCGTACACGATCGCGGTGTACGACGAGAGCGCGAACGTGACGAGGGCGCAGGTGCTGGAGGGACTGGTCGGCGAGACGACGCTGCACGGCGACCTGGAGCGCATCCACGCCACGTACGACGCCCTGCTGTGGCCGACCTGCTCGTCGCGCGGTCTGATCGCGGGCGACGATTACGTCGACCACACGCTCGACATCGGCGGCGTCACGGTGCCCCACTACTACTGGTCGTGCATGACGATCCCGTTCAACATCTGCAGCCGCAATCCGGTGCTGGTCGTTCCCGCCGGATTCGCATCGAACGGTGTGCCGGTCGGGATGCAGATCATCGGGCGCCGGTACGACGACGTGACCCCGTTCCGCGTCGGCGCGGCGCTCGAGCAGGTGCGGCCGTGGCTCGACGCGCCCGAGCGGCGCCCCATGCAGGGCGTCTGAGCGATGGCCGGCGACCTCGTCCCGCAGGTCGTGCTGTCGGCGGACGAGGAGGCCGCGCGCGCGGCCCGGTTCCCGGTCGGCGCGTCGATCACGTTCGACGACCTCGTCGAGCACGGCCGGATCGAAGCGCTCGACCGGCTCCGCGAGGCCGAGCCGGTGTCGTGGGTGCCGGCGCTCGGCGGCTGGCTGGTGACGTCGTGGGAGCTCGCGCGATCCGTGCTGGGACGGCGGGACCTGTTCGCCGTCTGGGCCGAGCCGAACCTCGTCCGCGCCTCGCTGGGCGTGATGATGCTGACGTCCGACGGCGACGACCACGCCCGCCAGCGGGCGCCGTTCGACGCGCCGTTTCGCATGCGCGAGGTGCGCGAGCGCTACCAGCAGCCGATCGAGGGACGCATCGACTCGCTCCTCGCCGCCATCGTACCGGCCGGCTCGTGCGAGCTGGCGGAGGCGTTCGCCGGACCGTTCGCGGTCGGTGTCGCTGCCGACGTGCTCGGGCTCGGCCTCGCCGACGTCGGCAAGATCATGGGCTTCTACCACGCGTTCGCGGGCGCGATGGTCTACGACGGCGACACCGAGCCGCAGCGCCTGGCCGACGGGGCGCGCGCCGA
>JBBQFB010000241.1:0-5770 GCA_038321545.1 Gaiellales bacterium | reverse complement strand
ATGCGTAGGCGCGTAGTGGTGACGGGTGCGAGCGTGATCTCTCCCGTCGGGACGGGCCGGGAAGCCCTCTGGGACTCACTCGAGGCGATGCGAAGCGGCGCGTCCCGGATCGAGCTGGACGGCTTCGGATCGATCGTCGCCTTCATGGCGCCCGACGACGGCGCCGAGGAGCGGTTCGGCCGCAAGTCCGCCCGCCGCATGGACCGCTCGGGACGGCTCGCGGCGGTGACGGCGGCGATGGCGCTCGAGGACGCCGGCGACCTCGGCCTCGAGCCGCGCCAGATCGGCACGGCGATCGGGTCGGCCCACGGCGGTGCCGAGACGCTCCACGAGGCCTACGAGACGTTCTTCACGCGGGGCTCCGACCGCCTGTCGCCGTTCGCGATCCCGCTCGGGCTGCCGAACACCGCCGCCAGCGCGGTCGCGCGCGAGAACAACCTGCACGGCCCGTCGACGTCGATCGGCACAGCCTGTGCGGCCGGCTCCGACGCGATCGGCGCTGCGCTCCGGCTGATCCGCGACGGCTCGGCCGAGGCGATGGTGGCCGGTGGCGCCGAGGCGGCCGTGACGGCGTTCGTGATCGCGGGCTACCGCAAGCTCGGCGCGCTGTCGGCGGCGCACGGTGATCCGGGGCTGGTCTCGCGGCCGTTCGATCGCGGACGCGACGGCTTCGTGATGGGCGAGGGATCCGGCATGCTCGTGCTCGAGGAGCGCGAGCGGGCGCTGGCCCGGGGTGCGCGGATCCTGGCGGAGGTCGCGGGCTACGGGCAGTCGTGTGACGCCGGGCATCTGACCGATCCGGACGAGACCGGCGCGGGCCCGGCGCGGGCGGTGCGGCTGGCACTGGCCGATGCGGGTGTCGACGCGGCGGACATCGGGTACGTCAACGCCCACGCCACGTCGACGCCGCTGGGCGACATCGCCGAGCTGCGGGCGCTCGCGGGTGCGGGTCTGTCGCACGTCCCTCTGTCGTCCACGAAGTCCCTGCACGGTCACGCTCTGGGCGCGGCCGGTGGCATCGAGGCGGTGGCGGCACTGATGGCGTTTGCGCGTGATGTGCTGCCCGCCGGTGCGAACCTCGAAGACCCGGAGCCGGACCCGCCGGCCGACTTCATCCTGACGCCCCGCAAGGCCCGCATCGATGCGCTGCTCTCGAATAGCTTCGGCTTCGGCGGCCACAACGCCGCCCTCGTCTTCAAGCGCGCCTGACGATCACGCCGTGTAACGTTTCGCGCCGATCCACGCGCGAAACCGTCACATCGTGTCCGTTTTGGTGCCAGGCACCGATCGGACATCCGTTATCGCTCTCGCGTGGGGTTTTGCACGAAGCGTGCGTATCGCGAGTGGTGTGTGGTTGTTCGTCACACTAACGTGCACCATCCGCGCAAGACGGTGTCACAGAAGTATGCTGACAACGCACGGAAGTGTGACGTCCGTGTCCGTTTGGTGCCTGGCACCGAACGGACACGGGATCGCGACTACGGGGCGGTCGGTTCGGGCGGGCGATGCTGCGCCCAGGGGCGCACTCGCTCCAGGGCGGCGCCGATCCGCAGGGCCTCGTCGTCGCGATACCGGCGCGCCACGATCTGCATGCCCACCGGTAGGCGATCGGCGGTGAAACCGACCGGCACCGACAGCACCGGGCACTGGCTCGTGTAGTTGAACACCGACGTCAGATCGAGGCCGCGATACCGCCCGTCAGGATGCTCGCCGTACCACTGTGCATCGTCCTCGTCGACGGGACGCGCGGCCTGGCTCATCGTCGGACACAGCAGCGCGTCGTAGCGCTCGAGGATCGCCCCGAGCCGCTTCCAGGCGTCGGTGCGGACGAACTCGAGCCGCTTGAACGCCACGGCGTCCATCGCGCGGCCGGCGTCCATCATCGCCAGAAGTCGAGGATCCATGCGGTCTCGGTACTCGTCCACCACGTGTCCGAAGATCGCCTCCAGGTAGACGCCCCAGTGCTCCGACCACGCGTCGGGCAGCTCGCGGGTCCAGCCGATGTCGACCTCCTCCACGATCGCCCCGGCGTCGGCCAGGGCGGCTGCGGCGGCACGCACCTCGCGCTCGACTTCCGGGTCGATCGCCCAGCAGCCGAGATCGACGTCGAGCGCGATCCGCATGCCCTCGACGCTCGTCGGCGTGCGCCCCGACAGGTCGAGCAGCGGCAGGCTCATCGCGTCGCGCTCGCTGGGGCCGGCACCGGCGTGCAGGAACAGTCGCGCGTCGTCAACCGTCCGCGCCAGCGGGCCGAAGTGGTGGATCGTGTCGAACTGCGTCGGCAGGAAGTCGAGCGGGATGCGGCCGAAGCTCGGCTTCAGTCCGACCACGCCCGACCACGAGGCGGGGATGCGCACGGAACCGCCCATGTCGGTGCCCTCCGCCAGCGGCACGCATCCCGACGCCACCGCCGCGCCGGAGCCGCCGGACGAACCGCCCGGAGACCGGCCGGTGTTCCACGGGTTGCGCGTCACACCCCAGAGGCGCGACTCGGTGAAGCTCGAGTACGCGAACTCGGGCGTCGCGGTCTTGCCGACCATGATCCCGCCGGCGCCCAGCAGCCGTTCGACCAGCAGGGCGGAGTGATCTGGCACGTTGTGCTCGAACGCGTAGGAGCCGAGGGTCGTCCGCTTGCCCGCCGTCGGCGTCAGATCCTTGATCGCGATCGGCACGCCGTGCAGCGGACCCAGCTCGTCGCCGCGCGCAACGGCCTCGTCCGCGGCCCGTCCGAGGGCGATCGCCTCCTCCGGGTACGTGAAGACGAAGCAGTTCAGCGCACCGTTCACCTCGTCGATCCGCGCGAGCGCGTTACGGACGACAGCCTCCGAGGAAAGCTCGCGCACACGGATCCGTTCGGCGACCTCGGTCGCCGGGGTGAAGCAGAGATCGAGATCGGGCATGGCGCCTATCCTAGTGCGGATGCCAGCACCGCCACCGATCATCGGATTCACCGCGATTCCGCGCAACGTCCAGGCCGGGTTCGGCCCCTACTGGGGCCAGACGCTGGCCGATGCGTTCATCAAGGCGATCGAGCAGGAGGGTGGCGTGCCGCTGATCCTCCCGTCGACGCAGCCGGAGAACGCCGCCCGGCAGGTCGAGGGTCTGGACGCCCTGGTCCTCTCCGGCGGCGCCGACGTGCACCCGTCGCGATACGGCGCCGAGGTGCGGCCCGAGATGGGCTGGCTCGACGAACATCGCGACGCCTGGGAGCTCGCCGTCCTCGATGCTGCGGGCGCTCGCGGGCTACCGATCCTCGGTATCTGCCGCGGCTCGCAGCTGCTGAACGTCTGGCGCGGTGGCAAGCTCGTGACCCACCTGGAGACCGACGTGCACCACGAGGGCGGCATCGACCACCGGCATCCGGTCGAGGTGGGCGGCGGGACGCTGCTGGACGAGGTGCTCGGCGTGCGCACGATCGCCGTCACGACGCTGCACCACCAGGGCGTCGCCGAGCTGGGCGCCGGGCTCGCCGTGAGTGCGCGCGCCCCCGACGGCCTCCCGGAGGCGGTCGAGGACCGCGCCTGCAACGTGCTCGGTGTCGCATGGCACCCCGAATTCCAGCTGTCCGACCCGGCCGGTCAGCCCCTCTTCCGGTGGATCGTCGCGGCCGCGCGGCAGGCGGCTTGACGCCCTGCGGCACCTGCGAAAGACTCCTGCATGGATCCTGGATCCATGCGCGTTCCCATTTGACCTGGAGCTGAATTGATGCCGGACTTCGAGAGCACGATCCGCGAGTCGGGCGCCGCCTACGTGACCAGTGCCGGCATCGATTTCATGGGTACCTGGCGCGGAAAGCGGCTGCCGGTGGCGGACATGGCGCGAGCCGAGCGCGGCCACGGCGTCCCGTTCTCCGACGTGTTCTGGTCGAACACGCTCGCCGAAGACCTGATCGAGCCGCCGGCCGGCTACGTGGGCACGTTCCCGATCAAGCCGTCCGGCTTCCCGGATCACCACCTCCGCCCGGACGCCGACACCTACCGGTCGGTGCCGTGGATGGGCGGCGAGGGCGTCGTCATCGGTGACTGGTACAAGCCCGACGGATCCATCTATCCCCTCTGTCCGCGCGCGTGCCTGAAGCGCGTGCTGGCCCAGGCCCGAGAGCTCGGGCTGACGGTCAAGGTCGGCTTCGAGTGGGAGTTCTACATCATCGACGAGCCGCTGGCGGATATCGCGCGGGCGGGCTTCCCCGCGTCCGTGAAGGTGAACAGCACCCGGCCGTACACCTACAGCGGGCTGCGGATCGCCCAGGACCGCGAGTTCCTCCAGAGCTACGTTGAGCCGATCGAGGGATCAGGCCTCGAGCTCGAGTCGATCACCTGCGAGACGGGCGCTGGCCAGTACGAGCTCAACCTCCGCTACGACGAGGCGCTGCGCACGGCCGACAAGGCATTCCTGATGAAGCAGGCGGTCAAGACCATCGCCTCCAGCCAGGGGCGGACCGCGACCTTCATGGCGAAGCCGGACGCGACCTGGTCGGGCAACTCGGGCCACCTCCACCTGTCGCTCTGGAACGAGGACGGCAGCGCCAGCCTGTTCGCCGACGGGCCGGCGAACACTCCCAACACGCTCGCGTCCCAGGCCATCGCGGGCATGCTCGAGACGATGCCCGCCGCGACGCCGTTCTTCTGCCCGAACCCGAACAGCTACAAGCGCCTCGTGCCGTACATGTGGGGCTCGACGACCAAGACCTGGGGCCTCGAGAACCGGACGGTCGGCCTGCGCGTGATCGAGTCGTCGGCCGGTATCTCCCGCATCGAGCACCGCATGCCCGGCGGTGACTGCAACCCCTATCTCGTCATCGCCGCGGCGGTGGCCGGAATGCTCCACGGCATCGACGGGAAGCTCGAGGTGCCGGCGCGGTACGACGGTGACGCGTATGACGATCCGTCGCTCGAACAGCTGCCGCTCACCCTCGACCGGTCGATCGAGCAGCTCGAGCGCGACACCGTTCTGCACGAGCGGATGGGTGACGAGCTCGTCCGGCACTTCGCGATCGCCGGCCGCGCCGAGCTGGCGCATCACAACCTCGCCGTCACCGAGTGGGAGCGACAGCGGTACCTCGAGCTCACGTGACGTCGGCGCACGGCGAGCACGGTTCGCCGCGGGCAGAGCATGTTGGACGTATTGCTGGTCAATCGTCGTGTCTGGACGATCCGTAACTCGCTGCTCGCGGGAGACGCGACGGCTGCCAAACCGTCGCACGGCCGTTTTCGTGGTGCTCCTCATTCGGCTCGTGAACCGCTTCGGGTGATCCGACGGAGTTCGTCGATCGTCCGTGACCGTGTCGGCGAAATGATTACCGAGCTATCTCGATAAACGAATGGGGCCCGATATCCCGAACCCTCGTCGAACGGTTTCTCGTGCTGCACGCCGGCCCGGTCCCGGGGTCGGGCGACGGCTCCGGGCTACCCTCCGCCGAGACCGCTCCGATCCGGCGGCTGTGTTCGTCGGCCGCCGCTGGCTCGGTCGGCGGCGAGTCCTGGAGCCGGTCGCGGACGATAGGTCGAGAAACGTTTGCGCGGAACGCTCTTCGGCGCCTTCGCCGGGACGGGTCCGGGCGCAGGGCCGACCGCCCTGCGAGCGCCGGCGACCGCCAGCCGGTGCAGGCCACCGAACGACGCGGTCAGCCTAGGCGCCATGCGGGATTGCGTCGTGCGGCACCGCCGCGGGATCACGTTGACGCCGAATCGCGTGACGTGTCGGACAATGCTCGAAACGGCATGGTTACTGGGATTCGATTCGATCGAGAGCTGTCGGGAAACGACGCCTC
>JBBQFB010000240.1:0-5818 GCA_038321545.1 Gaiellales bacterium | reverse complement strand
GGGCCGATCACGCGCCGGTGGGCACGCATGACCGAACGGTCCTTGTCGGCGAACCAGGCGACGGTCTCGGCCGTGAAGGACGTGATGTCGTGCATGAAGGCGACGCGGTTCTCGCGGCCGTTCTCGATGTCGCCGAGCCGCTTCTCCCAGGCGCCCGTCAGCGCGGGCGAGGCCAGTGCGTGGTCGCCGAGCGCGGAGATGAGCCCGATCGAGCGGTCGGTGGCGCGCAGCGTGCGGCCCTGGCGCTCGAGATACTCCTTGTCGATCAGGCGCTCGATGGTTGCGGCCCGGGTGGCGGGCGTGCCGAGTCCGGAGTCCTTCATGGCCTCGGCGGCCTCGTCGTCCTCGACCAGCCGGCCGGCCGTCTCCATGGCGCGCAGCAGCGTCGCGTCGCTGTAGTGCGCCGGCGGCTTGGTCTGCTTCGCGAGCACCTCGGCCTCGGTGCACTTGACCGCCTCGCCCTCCTGGAGCATCGGCAGGTCCTGCTCCCGGTCGGGGTCGTCGTCCGTCTTGTCGCGGTCGGCCTCGGCGACGGCACCGTACGCCGCGCGCCAGCCGGCGTCGATCAGCACCTTGCCGCGCGAGCGGAACCGCTCCTTGGCGGCCTCCGTCTCGATCGTGGTCTGCTCGTACTTCGCGTCGGGATGGAACGCGGCCAGGAACCGGCGGGCGACGAGGTCGTAGATGCGGTGCTGGTCGGACGACAGGGCGGACAGGGTGTGGCGGTCGTCGGTCGGGATGATCGCGTGGTGGTCGGTGACCTTCGCGTCGTTGACGATGCGGCCCAGCGGCAGCACGTCGAGCCCGGACACGTACTCCGCCGGCCCCTTGTAGCCGGAGTCGGCCGCGCCGACGTGGCGGGCAATCGACCGCAGCGACGACACCAGGTCGGTGGACAGGTACCGCGAGCTGGTGCGGGGGTACGTGAGGACCTTGTGCTGCTCGTAACAGGCCTGGGCCGCGGCCAGCGTGCGGGTGGCCGTCATGCCGAAGCGGGAGTTGGCGTCGCGCTGCAGCGCCGTCAGGTCATAGAGCATCGGCGCGGACTCGGATACCGGCTTGCGCTCGGCGAGCACGACGCGGGCATCGGCGCCGCCGGCCGCGGCGGAGATCGCCTCGGCCTCGGCAGCGGTCGGCAGGCGGTCCTTGGACGCGCGGTGCCAGAGGCCGAGGTAGCCGGCGCCCTGTCCGGTCTCGAACCGGGCCCGGATCTGCCAGTAGTCCTCCGGGACGAAGGCGGCGATCTCGAGGTCGCGGCGCACGACGATCGCCAGGGTCGGCGTCTGCACGCGACCGAGCGACAGCGGCAGCTTGCGCGAGCCGATCTTGGTGGTCGCGGCGCGGCTGGCGTTCATCCCGACCAGCCAGTCGGCCTCGGAGCGGGCCCGGGCGGCGTCCTCGAGCGGTCGCATCTCGGCGTCGTCGCGGAGGTGGGAGAACGCGTCCTTGATCGACTTCTGCGTCATCGACGAGAACCACGCGCGGCGCACCGGCTTGTCGGATCCGGAGGTCTCGTAGATGAGCTTGAAGATCAGCTCGCCCTCGCGTCCGGCGTCGCAGGCGTTGATGATCAGATCGACGTCCTTGCGGCGGATCGCCTTGTGCAGCAGGCTCAGCTGCTTCTTCGAGCGGGCGTCGCGAGCCTCGTACCGGAACTCGTCCGGGAGGATCGGCAGATCCTCGTAGCGCCACGTCTTGTACTTGACGTCGTAGGCCTCGGGGTCGACCTGCTCGACGAGGTGGCCCACGGCGAAGCCGACGACATCGGAATCCGACTCGTAGAAACCGTCGGACACCTTCTTCGCGCCCAGGGCCTTGGCAACGTCGGCTGCGACGCTGGGCTTCTCCGTGATGATGAGGGTCTTTGCCACTGCCTTTTGACGCTAGCACGTAAGCCAAGCGGCGCCGTTGTCAACTGTCCTCGCCCTCCTGCCGATAACCGCGCTACCCTCTCCGTTCGGATCCAAGTTGTCCGCAGCACCTGACAAGGAGCCCGACCAGCGTCCCCACCTCGAAACGGTGGCGGGAGCTGGTGAACCCGTAAGTGCCAGCGCGCTCCTCGACTACACCAGCGCTGGCACGTCGCTTGTAGCGGCGTACCGAACGCACGGTCATCTGGCTGCCCGGCTCGATCCACTCGGCACGATGGCGCCCGACGACCCGGCGCTGCACCCCGAGTATCACGGCCTCACCGAGGAGGCGATGCGGGCCATTCCGGCCCGCGCGCTGCGCGTGTACGTTGACGGCGAGACGCTGTGGGATGTGCTGCCGCACCTCCGCGAGATCTACTGCGGCACCGTCGCGTACGAGATCGAGCACCTCTCGTCGCACGAGCAGCGCCGCTGGCTGCGCGAGGCGATCGAGTCGCGCCGCTTCTGGGTGCCGACGCAGGTCGAGGAGAAGCGGCGACTGCTGATCCGGCTGCTGCGCGTCGAGGGCCTCGAGATGTACCTGCGCCGCTCGTTCCTGGGCGCGAAGACCTTCTCGATCGAGGGTCTCGACATGATGATCCTGATGCTCGACGAGGCCGTGCTGCTGGCCGCCGAGGAGGGCATCGAGGAGGCCGTCTTCGGCATGGCGCACCGCGGGCGCCTGAACGTGCTGGCGCACGTGCTGCGACGGCCCTACCGCGACATCTTCGCGGAGTTCGAGGGCGAGCACGCGCTCGACGTCGAGACGCTCCGCCCCGACCATGGCTCCGGTGACGTCAAGTACCACCACGCCGCCAACACCACGCGCACGTTCGAGGTCGGCGGCGAGACGCGCTCGATCCGGCTGTCGCTGGTGCCGAACCCGTCGCACCTGGAGTTCGTGAACCCGGTCGTGATGGGCCGCACGCGTGCGCTGGAGACGGTCTACGCCGCTCCCGCCTCGGTCACGCACGACCGTCGCCGTGCGCTGAGCGTGCTGATCCACGGCGACTCGGCCTTCTCCGGTCAGGGGATCGTCGCGGAGTCGCTCAACCTCGGCACGCTGCCCGGCTACACCGTCGGCGGCGCGCTGCACCTGATCGGCAACAACCAGATCGGCTTCACGACCGATCCGCGCGACTTCCGTTCCACGCGTCACTCGTCCGATCTCGCCAAGGGCTTCAACGTCCCGATCATCCACGTCAACGCCGACCACCTGGCCGGCTGCCGCGCCGCCGTCCGGCTGGCGATGGCGTTCCGGGCCCGGTTCGGGCGCGACGTGCTGATCGACCTCGTCGGCTACCGCCGCTGGGGCCACAACGAGGGCGACGAGCCCGCCTACACGCATCCCAAGATGTACGAGCTCGTGCGGACGCACAAGCCGATCGCCGAGCAGTACACCGAGGAGATCGTCGCCGACGCGGTCGCAACGGAGGACGAGGTCGCCCAGATGCGCGTCCACGTGGCCCGGCGGCTGAAAGAGGAGCACGGTCGCGTCCGCGAACCGAAGTGGCACGAGCCGCTGGGCGAACCGGCCCGCTGGGAGACGCCCACGGCGGTCACGGAGGAGCGCCTGCGCAAGCTCAACGCCGAGCTGCTCGAGACGCCCGAGGGCTTCACGGTACATCCCAAGCTCGCGACCCAGCTGGCCCGGCGCGGCAAGGCGCTCGACGACGGCACGATCGACTGGGCGACCGCCGAGTCACTCGCCCTCGCGTCGCTGCTGTGCGACGGCGTCCACGTGCGCATGACGGGCCAGGACACGGAGCGCGGCACGTTCTCCAACCGCCACGCCGTGCTGCACGACGTCGAGACGGGCGAGCTGTTCACGCCGCTCGAGCACCTCGCCAGCGCCCGCGCCGGCTTCGAGATCCACAACTCGCCGCTGACCGAGAACGCGTGCCTCGGGTTCGAGCACGGCTACTCGGTCACCCGCCCCGCCGCCCTCGTGATCTGGGAGGCGCAGTACGGCGACTTCGCCAACGGCGCGCAGGTGATCATCGACCAGTTCATCGTCTCGTCCGAGTCGAAGTGGGGCGAGAAGTCGCGGCTCACGCTGCTGCTGCCGCATGGCTTCGAGGGCAACGGCCCCGAGCACTCCTCGGCCCGCCTCGAGCGGTTCCTGAAGATGGGCGCCGAGGACAACATGACGGTCGTGAACCCGACCACGCCCGCCCAGTTCTTCCACCTGCTGCGGCTGCAGGCGCTCGCGAAGCTGCGCCGCCCGCTCGTGGTGATGACGCCGAAGGGCCTGCTGCGGGCGAAGGATGCGCAGTCGAGCCTGCCCGAGCTGACCGGCGGCACGTTCGAGGCCGTGCTCGATGACGTCGCATCGCTGGAGTACAAGGAGGACATCTCCCGGCTCGTGCTGTGCTCCGGGAAGATGTACTACGACCTGCAGCGTCACGCACGGCGGGCCGAGCGGCCCGACGTCGCGATCGCCCGCATCGAGCGGCTGTACCCGTTCCCGACCGAGGAGTTCGGTCGCCTGGTCGACTCGTTCCCGTACCTGGAGTCGGTCGTGTGGGTGCAGGAGGAGCCGCAGAACATGGGCGCCTGGCGGCACATCAGGCACCGACTCGAGCAGGCCATCCCGGCCGGCGTGCCGCTGCGCTACGAGGGCCGCCCGTGGCGGGCGAGCCCGTCGGAGGGCTACCCGATCGCCCACGAGCGCGAGCAGGATCGCATCGTGACCGCGGCGCTCGGCCTTTGATCGCAGCCCGGGTCCTCCGGCTGCGCGAGCGCATGGCGGCGGCCGGCGTCGACGCCGTGATCGTCGGCCCGTCGGCCGACTACCGCTGGCTGACCGGCCTGCACCCGCCGATCCCGACGCGGCTCACGCTCGCGATCGTGCCGCTGGCGGGCGACCCGGTGATCGTGACGCCCGGCTTCGAGGTGCCGGCGGACGCCGCCTGCGAGGTGGTGGGCTGGGCCGACGGCACCGACGCCGACGTGCTGGCGACGGCGCTGCTGGCGCGGACGTCGCCGGCCTCCGTGGCCGTCTCGGATCGCACCTGGGCACGCTACGTGCTGCCGCTGCAGGCCGCCTCGAGCGCCCGCTTCACCGGCGCCGCGTCGCTGATCGAGCCGCTGCGATCGGTCAAGGACCCGTCCGAGCAGGACGCGCTGCGCCGCGCCGGCGCGGCCGTCGACCGCGTGCTCGCCGCGCTGCCCGGTGTGCGCTTCGCCGGCTCTACCGAGCGCGACATCGGCCACCAGCTGGAACGGCTGCTGATCTCGTGCGGCCACGACGCCATCCACGACGTGATCGTGGGCTCGGCCGGCAACGGTGCGATCCCCCACCACGCCGTCGGCGACCGCGTGATCGAGGTGGGGGACGCGATCGTGATCGACATCGGGGGCGACGTCGACGGCTACACCTCCGACGTCACGCGCATGCTGGTCGTCGGCGAGCCTCCGGCCGGCTACGGCGACGTGCACGCCGCGGTCGATGCCGCGCACCACGCCGGCCGTGCCGCGGCCGTGCCGGGCGCGACCACGGGCTCCGTCGACGCGGCGGCGCGCGCCGTGCTGCAGGCCGCGGGCTACGGCGAGCTGTTCACGCACCGGCTCGGCCACGGCATCGGCCTCGACACGCATGAGGCGCCGTACCTGCTGCCGGGCGGCACGACGGTGCTCGAGCCGGGCATGACGTTCACCATCGAGCCGGGCGCCTACCTGGCCGGCCGGTTCGGGATCCGCATCGAGGACACGGTGATCCTCGGCACCGAGGGTGTGGAACCGGTCACCAGCACGCCGCACGCGCCGCTCGTGGTCGCGTAGATTCCCGCCGTGAAGGTGATCGTGATCGGCGCCGGCCTGGCCGGTCTCGCGGCGGCTGACGCGCTGCTGACGGCCGGCGCCGAGGTGACCGTGCTGGAGGCCCGCGACCGGGTCGGCGGGCGGGT
>JBBQFB010000239.1:0-5861 GCA_038321545.1 Gaiellales bacterium | reverse complement strand
TGGTCGGCGTCTCGGCCGCCAAGGCGTACGCCTACGCCGCCGTGAAGCCGCTGATTCCGGTCGACCACCTGCACGGCCACATCGCGTCGCTGTTCATCGCGCCGGGCCGGCTGGAGCCGCCGTTCCTCTGCCTGCTGGCGTCCGGCGGCCACACGCTGCTGCTCGACGTGCACGACCACGTGCACGCGACCCTGCTCGGCCGGAGCCTGGACGACGCCGCGGGCGAGGCGTTCGACAAGGGCGCCCGCCTGCTCGGGCTCGGGTATCCGGGCGGACCGGCGATCCAGGCGGCCGCCGCGGGCGGCGATCCGTCCGCCGTTGCGCTGCCGGTGGCGATGGCCGGGCGGGAGGGCCTCGATCTCTCCTTCTCGGGCCTGAAGACGGCCCTCCGCACGCGCCTGCGCGACGAGCAGCACCCGGTTGCCGACCTGGCGGCCTCCTACCAGCACGCGATCGTCGCGAGCCTGGTCTCACGCACCGTCCGGGCGCTCGACCAGACCGGCGCCCGCCGCCTCGGCGTCGTCGGCGGGGTGGCTGCGAACGCGTTGCTGCGGTCGACGCTGGAGGAGGAGTGCGCAGGGCGCGACGTCGAGCTGCGGTGCGCGCCGCTGGTCTACTGCGGGGACAACGCGGCCATGATCGGGGCGGCGGCCGAGCACCTCGAGCCGATCGCGTTTCCGGGCTACCTCGCAATCGACGCGTATGCGAGAGCCAACCTCGTGGCACAATCGGTGTAAGTGCAGACGCGGACTCCCACCAGGCGGCGCGCCCGCACACGTCAGGCCGTGCTCGTGATTGCGGTCCTGCTGCTGACGGCCGCGGTCGCGGACGCGGCCGGCGGGATCCGCCGGGAGGCCGTGCGCGCGTGGTCGGACATCACGTCCTCGACCCGCGCCGCGCACCCTGACGCACGCGTGATCATCGTGCTGCGGGCGCAGCCCGCGGCCGCGCGCCCGGGCGCGATCGGCTCCAACGCCGCCGTCGCCGCCGCCCAGGCCGCGCAGGACCGCGCGCTCGCGCAGATCGCACACAGCGGCGTCACGCTGACCGTCGAGCAGCGGTTCACGCGGACGATCAACGCCGTCGTCGCGACCGTACGCGGCGACCAGCGGGCCCGCCTCGCGAAGGAGCACACCGTCCTCGGCGTCTACCCGGTGCGGCAGCTCGTGCCGGCCACGGTGGCGGAGTCCGTCGCGACCGCGCTCGGCGACGCCGTCCGCCCGGTCGCCTCCGGCCTGCCGGGCGACGGCAGCGGCATCACGATCGCGGTCCTCGACGGGCCGATCGACGAGACGCACGCCTCGCTGGTCGGCCGCGTCGACCATCCCGCCGGTGCCGCTCCCGGATCGAGCGACGCCACCGCCGAGCATGGCACGTCGATCGCCTCGCTGGCCGCCGGCGGTGCCGGCCCGGCCGGGCTGCGCGGCGTTGCCGCCGCCTCCCGCATCCTCGCCATCCGTGTCCTCACGCCCGCCACCGACGGCGCCCTCGCAGGCACGACGGCCGATCTGCTGGCCGGCTTCGAGCAGGTCGCCGACCCCGATGGCAACGGCGACCTCGCCGATCACGCCCGCGTGGCCGTCGCCGCCGTCGCGGCGCCGTTCGCCGGCTTCGACGATGCGCCCGAGGCCCGCTCGATCGCCGCGCTCGGCACGCTCGGCACGGTCGTCGTCGCGCCGGCCGGCAACGACGGGCCGACCGGCGGCCGCTACGGCAGCCTCTCGAGCCCCGGTGGCGCGGCCGATGCGCTCACCGTCGGCGCCAGCGACGGGCGCCCGGCGCTGCCCCAGATCTCGGTCGAGTTCGGCGGCGTGGTCGCCGAGCACGTCGCCGCCGCGCCGCTGGCGGGCGCGCTCGCCCCACCGGCCGGCCAGACGCTGCCCGTGAAGGCCATCAACGGCGCCGCACGCACGACGCGCACCGCGGGCGCTCAGGCATCCGACTACCAGGGTCTCGACGGCGCCACCCTCGTCGCCGGTGCGGCCGTGCTGGTGCCGCGCGACGGCGGCGACCTGCGCGCCAAGGCCCGTCAGGCCGCCGCCCAGGGCGCAGCCGCCGTGCTGCTCTACGGCACGTCCGAGCTGCCCGCCGGTGCCCTCGGCGGCGACGACCGCGTCGGCATCCCGGTGCTGGCCATCGACGGCGCGCTCGGCCTCCGCATCGCCCAGGCGGTCGCGGCCGGGCAGCAGGTGACCGTCACGGCCGGTACCGCCGCGTACGCCCCGAACGCGCTCCGCGACGCCGTCGCTCCGTTCTCGTCCGAGGGCCTCGGCTGGGACGACCGGCTGAAGCCCGACGTCGTGCTGCCGGGTGTCGCGATCATCGGCGCCGAGGCCGGTGGCGGCTACGCGGCCGTCTCCGGCACCAGCGTCGCCGCCGCGCAGGCCGCCGGTCTCGTGGCCGTGCTGGCAGCGCAGCACCCCGACTGGAGCGCAGCGCGCCTGCGCTCGGCCCTGATCTCGACCGGCACGCTGGTGCGCGGCCTGGACGCGCCGCTCGCGCCCGTGCAGGCCCAGGGCGGCGGCCGTCCCAACGCCGCCGTGGCCTCCACCGTCACGGTCGTCGCCAGCCCGGGATCGCTCTCGCTGGGGCATCCCGGCGCCGACGGCGTCGCGCACGGCACGCTGACCATCGAGAACCTCACCGACGCCGCCCGCACGCTCACGCTCGGCCTGCAGCGCGACGCGGCCGGCGACGCGGCCGGGCTGACGGCGGCGATCGACCCCGCGCGGTTCGTGCTCGCGCCGCACGCCGTCGCGACCCTGCCGGTCGCGGTCCGGCTGGCGACGCCCGCGGCCGCGGTGGGCGTGGCCGGTGGCTGGATCGTGGTCACGCCCGACGCCGGCCCCGCCCAGCATGTGCCGCTGGCGGTCGCCGTCCCAGGCCCCGCCGTCGTACCGATCCGGACCGCCACGCTCGCACCCGCCGTACTGGCGGCCGACGGCAAGGTGAGCCTCACGCTGGCGCTCGGCTCGGCGGCCGCGCCGGCCGACGGCAGCATCCAGCTCGCGGCCGTCCGAAAGCTCACGCTCGAGCTGTACCGCGGCGACAAGCGCCTCGCGGTGCTCTACAGCGCCGGCGACCTGCTGCCGGGCCGCTACACGTTCGCCATCCGCCCGGTCGGCGCGGGCGGCACGCCGCTCGCCGCGGGACGCTACCGCGTCGTCGTGCGGGCCACCGGCACCGACGGCGGCGAGGCCCGTACGTCGCTGTCCCTGCGCGTGCGATGACCGTCGTCGCGGTCTACTGGGCGCAGGGCTGCCACCTGTGCGAGCCGGCCAAGGCGACGGCGCGCGCCGTGTGCGCCGGGCTGGGCGTGGAGCTCCGCGAGATCGACATCACCGGCGACGACGCGCTCGAGGCCGCCTACCGCGCATTGCTGCCCGTGGTCGAGATCGACGGGCGCCGCGCGTTCAAGTTCCACGTGGACGAGCACGACCTCCGCGACCGGCTCGCCCGCACCCTCGCTCGCTGACCGCCCGGGAGTGCACAATCTCGGCGTCTTGTGCGCCGCTGACGCCTTACGGTTACGACGGGTGTACCCTGCCTTGTGCTGTTACGAGATCGTCGGCATCACGGGAGCGAAACCACGTGGCATCCGAGCGACTGACAGTCGGCGTCGCTGCCCGGCTGTCCCGCTATCTGCAGGTCCTGACCCAGACGAAGAAGATGGGTCGCGACGCGATCTCCTCCCAGGTGATCGCGGAGTACACGCACATCAACGCGACCCAGATCCGGCGCGATCTGAGCGGCTTCGGCAAGTTCGGCAAGCGCGGCGTGGGGTACAACGTCGACGCGCTGATCGGTGAGATCCGCAAGATCCTCCGTGCCGCCGGCCAGCACAACATCGCCGTGTTCGGCGCCGGCCCGCTGGGCGAGGCGATCGCGCGATCCGACCTCTTCGTCGACCACGGCTTCAACATCGTCGCCCTGTTCGACATCGACCCCGAGAAGGTCGGCCGGCGGCACGGCGACGTCGAGGTGCTGGCGTACGACGACGTGGCCGACGCGATCCGCGAGCGCAACATCATCGTCGGCGTGCTCGCGGTGCCCGATGCGGCCGCGCAGGGTATCGCCGACCGCCTGGTCGACAACGGCGTGCGCATCATCTTCAACTACACCGGCGCGCTGCTGACCGTGCCGACCGACGTCACGGTGCACACGTCGAGCCCGATCGTCGAGCTGCTCTACGCGCTCTACTTCTACCTGGCCTGATCAGCCGGAGGCGGGGGCGCGGATGTCGGCGTCCCCGGTGGAGATCACGTAGATCGTCGTGGTGCCCGGGTGAGTCGCGGCGTACGCGCGGAGCTCCTGGGCGATGGACGCGACAAGGCGCTGCGGCGCGTTCACGACGAAGCCGCCGGACGGCCGCTGGAACACGAGCGACGCGTACTCGGGCGACAGCAGGTCCTCGACCTGCGCGATGCCGCCGCCGCCGACGTCGACCGCGAAGGTCTGCATTGCGGTCGGCTTGGCGCCGCCGCGGCTCCCGCCCAGCGTGACGAGCGCCAGCAGCGCGAACAGCACGAGCGCCAGCACCGGCACGAAGTACCGGATCCGCGATCGCGGCCGGACTCGCGCCGCGGCCAGCTCTGCCGGCGAGTCGTGCGGGATCGCCATCGTCGGCAGCCGGTCGAGCTCGTCGACCGTCAGGATCAGGTCGTCGATCGTCCGACGGCATGCTCGGCACCCCGCGACGTGGCGCTTGATCTGATCGCGCGTCTCATCGGGGAGCTGGCCGATCACGTAGTCGAGGAGGAGTAGCTCCTCAGGATGGACGGGTTCGCGCGAACTCATTGGGCAGCCGTGTGCAGCATACCGCCGGGCGGGCCTCACGGAGCCCGACGTCGCACGCGATCAGGCCGCGCGGTCGGCGGAGTGTGTGACAGCCGCCCGGCCGGGCCGCCGAACGGGCAGCCGGACCGGCCGCGGGACGGTGGCGCGGAGACGCTCGGAGACGGTCGCCGCGCCCTCCAGGGCCGCCAGGACGACCGGTGGCAACAGCCACAGGCGGTAGCTGTAGCCGATCGCGCACGCGAGGCCGATGGCGAAGAAGTAGCGACGGTCGGCAGTGCGCATTTGGCTGACTCCAGCTCGGATTCCGCAGTCCTCATCGGCGGCGCACGGCCGATGGATTAGGACGGTCACCGCCGCTGCTATCTTCCGGCCCTCGCATGGGTGAGTCCATCAGTGATCCGCTCGGCGCGCTCGAGCAAGCGCGCGCACACTTCGCCTCGGCGACCGACTTCACGATCGGCATCGAGGAGGAGTTCCAGATCCTTGATCCGAACACCCTCGAGCTGACGCAGCAGTACCCCGAGCTGCGGGCGATGGCCGACGCGTCGCCGCTCGCCGGCGGCGTGGCGGGCGAGCTGATCAAATCGGAGATCGAGATCAAGACCGGGCGCTGCGAGACGTTCGCCGAAGCCGCGGCCCAGATCCGCGAGCGCCGCCGGCTGATGTTCGGCCTGGCCGACGAGCTCGGCGTCGGCCTGGGCGCGAACGGGACGCACCCGTTCTCGCGCTGGCAGGACCAGGAGATCATCGACACGCCGCACTACCGCATCGTCGAGGGCCAGCAGCAGTACGTCGAGTGGCGCAACAACACCTTCGGGATCCACGTCCACGTCGGCATCCGCGACGCCGACCGCGCGATCGCGGTCTGTAACGCGCTGCGATCGGTCGTGCCCGAGCTGACGGCCGCCTCGGCCAGCTCGCCATGGCT
The DNA here is from genome assembly GCA_038321545.1 of Gaiellales bacterium. Classification (GTDB taxonomy): domain Bacteria; phylum Actinomycetota; class Thermoleophilia; order Gaiellales; family F1-60-MAGs149; genus VFJZ01. Next base: position 136 of record JBBQFB010000239.1, on the reverse strand, counting down.
CGAGGACCGGGTCACGCACCTGCGCTCGACGCGGTCGCAGATCTTCACGCGCATGTTCCCGCGCTGCGGGCTTCCCGACTCCTTCGCCAGCTGGACGGAGTACGAGGACTTCGTCCGCTACCTGCTCGAGGTCGGC
>JBBQFB010000238.1:0-5914 GCA_038321545.1 Gaiellales bacterium | reverse complement strand
CGGCGTCTCGACCGGGTTCGGCTCGCTGGCCAACACGCCGATCCCCGCCGACCGCCGCGAGGAACTCCAGCGCGCCCTCGTACGCTCACACGCGGCGGGCATGGGCGAGCCCGTGGAGCGCGAGGTCGTGCGGGCCATGGTCTTCCTCCGCGCCCGCTCGCTGGCGCTCGGGTTCTCGGGTGCCCGCCCCGTCGTCGCCGAGACGATGCTGGCGCTGCTGAACGCCGGCATCACGCCGGTCGTGCACGAGCACGGCTCGCTGGGCGCGTCCGGCGATCTCGCACCGCTCGCGCACGCGGCGCTGGCGCTGATCGGCGAGGGCGAGGTATGGGACGCGGCCGGCCGGCGACGACCGGCGGCCGATGTGCTGGCCGAGGCAGGCATCGAGCCGCCCGTGCTGACAGCGAAGGAGGGCCTCGCGCTGATCAACGGCACCGACGGCATCCTCGGCATGCTGGTGCTCGCGCTGGCCGACCTCGACGTGCTCGCGAAGACCGCCGACATCACGGCCGCGATGACGGTCGAGGCGCTGCTCGGCACCGACCGGCCCTTCGCGGCCGACCTGCAGGCGCTGCGGCCGCACCCCGGCCAGGCCGCGTCGGCGGCGAACCTGCGGCGCCTGCTGGACGGGTCGCCGATCGTGGCCAGCCACCGGGTCGGCGACACGCGGGTGCAGGACGCCTACTCGCTGCGCTGCACGCCCTCGGTGCACGGCGCCGCGCGCGACACGATCGCGCACGCGGCCGGCGTGGCGGCGATCGAGCTGCGATCGGCGATCGACAACCCGATGATCCTGCCCGACGGCCGCGTCGAGTCGTGCGGCAACTTCCACGGCGCGCCGCTCGGTCTGGTCTGCGACTTCCTCGCGATCGCCGCAGCCGAGATCGGCGCGATCGCCGAGCGCCGAACCGACCGTCTGCTCGATGTCACCCGCTCGCACGGCCTGCCCCCGTTCCTGACGAGCGACGCGGGCGTCAACAGCGGGATGATGATCGCGCACTACACCCAGGCCGGCATGGTGGCCGAGAACCGGCGGCTGGCGGCGCCCGCCAGCGTCGACTCGCTGCCGACCAGCGCGATGCAGGAGGACCACGTCTCGATGGGCTGGGGCGCGGCGCGCAAGCTGCGCCAGTCGGTCGCGAACCTGAGCCGCATCCTGGCCGTCGAGCTGTCGTGCGCGGCCCGCGGCCTCGACCTGCGCGCGCCGCTGGAGCCGGGCGTCGCGACCGGCGCTGCGCTGGCCGCCCTGCGCGCCGAGGTGGCGGGGCCGGGACCCGACCGGTTCCTGGCGCCGGAGCTGGCCGCCGCGGAGGCGCTGGTGCGCTCCGGCGCGCTGCTGGCCGCCACCGAAGCGGCGGCGGGCGCGCTGGAGTAGGCTCCGCGGGTGCACGTCGGCCTGCAGCTCGACCACGCCGGTCCCGGCGTCACCGCCGCCCGCGTCCTCGCGCAGGCGCGGCACGCCGAGGCGAACGGCCTCGACAGCGTCTGGTTGTTCGACCACGTGCTGACGCCCGTCACGCTCGCGTCGCACTACCCGTACGACGCGGCGTATCCGCTGGTCGCCGACGATCCGTTCCTCGACCCGTTGGGTGTGATCGGCGTCATCGCCGGCGCCACCTCGCGGATCCAGATCGGGACACAGGTGCTGGTCGCGCCGTACCGGCACCCGATCGTGCTCGGCAAGGTGCTCGCGACCATCGAGCAGTTCGCGCCCGGACGGCTGCTGTGCGGTCTCGGCAGCGGCTGGATGCGTGAGGAGTTCGACGCGCTCGACGTGCCCTTCGCCGGCCGCGGCGTGCGGATGGACGAGTACGTGGCCGCGCTCCGCACCGTCTGGTCCGGCACGCCGGCGCCGTTCGCGGGCACCGTGTACGCGTGGGACGCTGCGGGTTTCAACCCCGCGCCGACGCGGCCGATCCCGATCATCCTGGGTGGCCACGTCGCCCCGGCGCGCGCCCGGGCGCTGCGGCTCGGCGACGGCTGGGCGACCATCTTGACGGCGCTCGACGACCCTTCGCTGGCCGGATCGATGACATGGCTGCAGGGCTTCCGCGAGGAGCTCGAGGCGGCCGGACGCGACCCTGGCAGCTACGAGCTGCTGGTTTGCGAGCAGCCGCTGGTGTTCGCCGACCGGGCCGACCCCGGCCAGCCGCTCTCCGGCCCGCCGGCGGCGATCGCCGAGACGCTGCGGCTGCTGCGTGATGCCGGCGTGACGATGATCTCGCTGCTCGCCGACGACGCGTCGGTGGAGCGTTTTGCGGCCGACGTCCGCCCGCTGCTGTAACCGGCGGAGATCGGTCGAACGGGGCGCGTTGCGGGCGCGTGAAATTTCTGGGGTCTGACCCCGAAACGCCCGGCCACGGGGGTCAGACCCCAGAACGCAATGTGCCGGAAGGCGCGCATCTTGACCGTTCCGGCACGCGGCGTTCGGATACGGCGCGGAGCGTGACGCATCGGTGCGAACTGCACGTGGTGGACTGGCGGGGTGAGCTGTGCATTGCCGTGGGCGCGGTGGCCCGGAGCCGCTTCGGCGGCGGCGATCCGCCTCGTCAGCCGCTGCTCACCGAGCTCACAGCTCGATGCGGGTGCCGAGCTCGACGACGCGGTCGGCGGGCAGCGCGAAGAACTCCGCCGCCCCGCTGGCGTTGCGGTTGAGCGTCGCGAACAGGATCTTCCGCCAGCGCGCGAGGCCGGGCTTCGAGCCGGCCGAGATCGTGACGTGGTTCAGGAAGTACGACGCCTGGGCCGGGTCGATGTCCACACCCCGCTCGCGCGCAACCTGCAGCGTGGCCGGGATGTCCGCGGCCTCCTGAAAGCCACGGTGGGCGACGATCCGGGTGATGCCGTGCCCGAGATCCGTGATCTTCAGCTGCTCGTCGGGCGGCACGGTCGGCCGGCCCTCGGTGACGGCCGTGAACAGCACGACGTGTTCGTGCAGCACGTGGTTGTGCTGCACGTTGTGGAGCAGCGCTCGCGGGGCGTCCGGACCGGTCGACGTCAGAAACACCGCGGTGCCGGGGACGCGCGCCGGCGGGTCGGTGGCGAGCTTCGCGAGGAACAGGTCGATCGGCTGCTCTCCGGCCAGCATCCGCTCCCGCAGCAGCACCCGGCCGGCGCGCCACGTCATCAGCGTCGTGAACGCGAACGACGCGATGACCAGCGGGAACCAGCCGCCGTGCTGGATCTTCGGAACGTTGGCGGCGAAGAACCCGAGGTCGACGATCAGGAACGCGATGGCGCCTCCCACGGCGACCCACAGCGCCTTCTTCCACAGCAGGCGGACGACGACGAAGAAGAGGATGGTGTCGATGGCAAGCGTGCCGGTGACGGCGATGCCGTACGCGGCGGCGAGATTGGTCGACGACCGGAACCCGATCACGAGCGCGAACACCGCCAGGTAGATGCCCCAGTTCACGACGGGCACGTAGACCTGCCCGATCTCCTTCGAGGACGTATGCAGGATGCGCAGGCGTGGCAGGAAGCCGAGCGCAACGGCCTGCCGGGTGACGGAGAACGCACCGGAGATGACGGCCTGCGACGCGATCACGGTGGCAAGCGTGGCGAGCACCACCATCGGCAGCTGCAGCGCGTCGGGAACCAGCCGGTAGAAGGGGCTGTCGACGGCCGACGGGTCCCGCAGCACGAGCGCCCCCTGGCCCATGTACTGGAGCATCAGCGCCGGGAGCACGAGCATGAACCAGGCCCGGCTGATGGCCGGACGACCGAAGTGGCCCATGTCGGCATACAGCGCCTCCGCGCCGGTCACCGCCAGCACGACCGAGCCCAGCGCCAGGAACGCGACGCCCGGCTCGTTCACGAGAAACTCGACCGCGTAGGTGGGCGATAGCGAGCGCAGGATCCCCGGGTGCTCGACGATCTCGACCAGACCGAGCACCGCCAGCACCGAGAACCACACCACCATCACCGGGCCGAACAGCGCACCGACGGCGCCGGTGCCGAGGCGCTGGATCGCGAACAGGCCCGTCAGGATCACGAGGGCGATCGGCACCACGTAGTCAGCCGCGCTGGGCGTGGCGATCTGGAGGCCCTCGACGGCCGACAGCACCGAGATGGCCGGCGTGATCATGCCGTCCCCGTAGAACAGCGAGGCTCCGAAGATTCCGAGCGCGACGAGCCCGAGCTTGCCGCCGGGCGAGCGCATCGCCGCGCGCATCACGAGCGAGATCAGCGCCATGATGCCGCCCTCACCGTCGTTCGAGGCGCGCATCACGAGCGTGATGTACTTGAGCGAGACGATGATCATCAGCGACCAGAACACGAGGGACAGGACGCCGTACACGCGTCCCGGATCGGGCGTCATCGGGTGCGGCCCGGCGAACACCTCGTGCATCGCGTACAGCGGGCTCGTGCCGATGTCTCCGAACACGACGCCGAGCGCCCCGAAGGTGAGCGCCACCCGGCCGCTGCGCGCGTAGCCGCCGTGAGCCTGTGTCGTCACGGCAGGATCCGTGGCCGGGCCGTCACTCGTTCGGTCGTCAGTCGTCGTCATCGCGCATGGCGAACAGTACGGCGCGCCGTGACCGGTCGCGCCATGCCGTCGCCGCCAGTCCCGGGGGGGGCTTTCTACAGCAGGACGCCGGGCGGTTCGCTGAGATCGGGATGCGCCGCGCGGAACGCTCGTGCCGCGGCCACCGTGCGGAGCCACTCGTAGTGCACCTGCTTCGCGCACAGGATGTTGATGCCGGCCGTGCGCATGCGCTCGAGGCCGGCCTCGTGGGCGGTACCGGGCGACGCCACGGCGTCGCCGACGCACACCACGCGCCAGCCTCGGTCGAGCAGCGTCAGCGCCGAGTGGGCGACGCAGACGTCGGTCTCGAGGCCCGTCAGTACTGCGGTCCGACGAGTCGTGGCCTCGACGATCGGCAGCACCGACGGATCGTCACCGAGCCCGAACACGTCCTTGCGGAGCACCGGCGCTCCGGCGAGGTGCGGTGCGAGGTCGGGGTGCAGCTCGCCCCACTGCTCGGGCGACTCGACCGTGGCGATCACGGGGATGCCGACGTGGCGAGCGGTGCCGGCGAGGAATGCGATCCGGTCGATCAGGCCGTCGCTCAGCTCGGGCTGCACGCGCGCCAGGAAGGAGTGCTGCACGTCGATCACGATCAGCACCGAGTCGGCAGGATCGATGAGGCGCGCCATGGCGCGCATCATCCCCGATGATGCCGCCATGAGCCAGCCTCCTGCCATCAGCGCGATGTTCGGTGCCGTGGATACCTCGACGTTCATGGGCCTGCCGGCCGCGACGTTCGCCACGGCGACCGGATCGGCCGCGATCTTCGGCGCCGCATCGGCGACCCCGTACGCATCGGTCGGCGCCTACTGCCGCAACGGCCCGGCCGCCATCCGGGCGGGCGCCGCGCCCTACGCGGCCAACCTGGCGCACATGGACTTCGACCTCGGCGGATCGATCTTCCCGGACGGCACCGTGACGGCGGTCGATTGCGGCGACGTCGTCACCGACGAGTCCGACCACGCCGCCAGCCGCGATGCGATCCGCGCTGCGGTCGGCACGCTGCTCGATCGCGGCGTCGTGCCGCTGCTGCTCGGCGGCGACGACTCGACGCCGATCCCGATGCTCGAGGCGTACGCCGGCCGGGCGCCGCTGACGATCCTCCAGATCGACGCGCACATCGACTGGCGCGACGAGGTGCAGGGCGAGCACCTCGGGCTCTCGTCGACCATGCGCCGCGCGTCGGAGATGCCGCACGTCGAGCGCATCATCCAGGTTGGCCAGCGGGCGATCGGCTCGGCCCGCGTCGGGGACTACCAGGACGCGCTGGAGGCCGGCGTGCGGTTCGTGTCGGCCCGCGATCTGCACGCGCACGGCGTCGCACCGGTGCTGGAGCTGATCCCGGAGGGCTCCGACGTGTTCGTGGCGTTCGACGTCGACGCG
>JBBQFB010000237.1:0-5917 GCA_038321545.1 Gaiellales bacterium | reverse complement strand
CACGCGCCGCGCGCCCACCCGGCCGGCCAGCCAGCCGGTCGGGATGGCGCCGATCAGGATCGCGACGGGCAGCGCGCCGAGCACCAGTCCGGCCTCCGCCTTCGACAGGTCGAAGCGGTCGGCGTAGTACGGCAGGAAGGGCACCAGGGCCAGGTACAGCACCGAGTCCATGAACAGGGTGATCCCGACGGCTGCCCGGATCCGGCGCATCACGGGAGTCTAAGGCGACACGGTGCGCGCGGTCTGCCCGAGGGGCGGTAGCATCAGGGGGCCGTGTTCGCCTTGATGTTCTACTCCCCGCTCGTCGCCGACCAGGTGCGCAACCGCCGCAAGACGGTCACGATCCGCCTCGGCGACAAGACCTCGAAGTACCGCAAGGGAATGATCGTCCCGGTCCTCGTCGGGCAGCGCTTCGGACCGCGCGAGCGCGTCTTCGACGCCGTCATCGACAAGGTCGACGTGAAGGCGCTCGCCGACCTGTCGCCGCGGGAGATCCAGCACGACAACCCGGAGATCCGTCACATCGACGAGTTCATCGATTTCATGCGCCGTCTGTACAACCGCGACGTGTCGGAGGACGACCTCGTGACCGTGATCCACTTCTCCGAGATCCGCGAGGCCCGCTCGTGACGCGAGTCGGCGTCGTCGGGCTGGGCGCGATGGGCGGCCCGATGGCCGGTCACGCCCTCAGCGCCGGCCTCAGCGTCTGCGTGCACAACCGCACGCGCGATCGCGAGGAGCCGTTTGCGGCGCGCGGCGCCACCCGGGCCGACTCGCCGGCCGAGGTCGCGATCGGTGCCGACCTGATCCTCACCTGCGTCTCCGACGTGCCCGACCTCGAGCAGGTCGTCCTGGGCGAGGGCGGCATCATCGAGACGATCCAGTCGGGCGCCGTCGTCGTCGACTGCTCGACCGTGTCGCCGACCATCTCGAAGACCATCGACCGCGCGCTGCACGCACGCGGCGCTTCGCTGCTCGACTGCCCGGTCTCCGGCGGCCCCGAGGGCGCCCAGCGCGGGCAGCTGACGGTGTTCGTCGGCGGCGCCGAGCCCGACCTCGAGAAGGCCCGGCCGCTGCTGGAGAGCTTCGGCAAGACGATCGCCTACATGGGCCCGGTCGGCTCCGGCCAGGCCGCCAAGGCCGTCAACCAGATCTTCCTGGCAGGTGCGTACGCCGGGCTCGGCGAGGCGCTCGTGTTCGCCGAGAAGGCCGGGTTGCCGATGGACCGGCTGGTCGAGGCCCTCCAGGGGGGCGCGGCCGACTCGTGGGTGATCCGCAACCGCTCACAGAACGTCATCGACGGCGCCTACCCGCCGGGGTTCCGTCTCTGGATGCACCTGAAGGACATCCGGATCGCGCTCGCCGAGGCGGAGTCGCTCGGCGTCGGCCTGCCCGTCACGGAGCTGTTCGCCGAGCTCGAACAGAAATGCGTCGAGGCGGGCTATGGTAATGACGATGTCTCTGCATACGCCAGGGTTCCGCGCGGCGAGGTCTAGCCTGGCGGTGGTGCTGGCCGGGTTGCTGGCCGCGTGCGGCAACTCCGGTGGCACGAAGACCGTCACGGTCGCCTCGGTCGTGCAGACGGCGCCGGCCGGGCCGGTCGCCGTGCCCGACCTCGCCGAGCTCGGGCCGGTCGTCGCCAAGGGCCTCACGACGTTCCGCACCAGGTTCGCGGCCGGCGGACGGCAGGGCACGCTGGCGCAGCGCAAGGCCCTGCTCGCAAAGCTCGCCGCCGGCTTCGCGAGCGCCGACAAGGCCGTCGCCGCCGCTGCCGCGCAGGCCCCGGCGGGCGGGACGGCGTCGGGGCTCTCGGCGCTGCAGGCCGTGACGGCGCCGATGGCGGCCTACCTCGCGAGCGCCAGGTCTGCGAACTCCGCCACCAGGGTGGCCCGGGTGTTCTGCGACGTGCGGGCGCTCGACCGGCTTCACCGCACGGTCGCGGCGGCGGCGGCACGGGTCAATGCCGAGGCGTCGCAGCTCGGCATCGCGACCCCGCCGTTCGCAGTCGACAAGCCCAGCCGCGGCGCCTGGAACGTGGTCGTCGCCTCGGGCTGCGTCGGCGCGCTGCGCGACCAGTTCACGGCGCTGTCGGCGGCCGCCAAGAAGAAGGACGCCCGGAAGGCGGCCGGCGCGGCGGACGCGATCCGCGCCGCGATGCTGCAGGTACAGGCCGGCATGGGCCCCGGACTCGCCAAGTCGAACCCGGCGGCCGTCACGAGCGCCGCGACGGCGCTGCGCGACCTGGCCCGCCTCGAGGCGCAGTACATGGCGCTGGTGGCCAGCTCGTGGCGCAACAAGACCGTCTCCGGCACCGACCGCAAGCGCTACGAGGCCGAGATCCCGAACGCCTTCAAGCGCGCCGCCGACCGCGTCAAGCGCTCCGGCGTCCTCAAGCTTTCCTGACCCCGGTGGGCTAGGCCTGGTTGTTGTCGACGACCGGCGTGGCCGGCGGCTCGGCCTTGCGCCGGATCGTGATCCCGAACAGCTCGCCCGGCCGCAGCGGCTCGCCGCAGGCGCGGCAGTCGACCTGCATCACCGACTCGATCGTCTCGCCGCACGCCGAGCACTCCACGACCAGTGTCGTCCCGCAGTCGGGACAGGCCGCGGCGTCCGGCATCGTGACACCCACCAGGTACCGGCGCCCGTAGCCGCAGCGCGGGCAGATCGCACAGCGATCGCCGAGGATCCGGTTCTTGCGGGGGTCGCGCGGCATCTGCCCGAACCGTAACGATTCCGTGCCTTGACATCGCCGTCAGCCGGGGCACACTGGGCCTGTGGATGGATGGGTCCTGATCGTCTTCGGCGCAACGCACCTTGCGCTCGGAGCTGGGCTGTTCGGGCTCGTTGCGTGGCTGCTCTACGGTGGGACGGAGGGCGGCGAGGACGACGGCGGAATCGGACGTGGTGAGGGTGCACCGCGTCCGTGGACGCCGAGACCGGCGCAACGGCAGCGCAGCGGACCACCGCGGCGTCCCGAGCTGACCCCGGCACCGATGCGAAGTCGCGCTCGCGTCCGCTAGACGAGATCTCTACGACGAAAGTGCGCGATGGCCGCCCCCGAGGCGGCGATGCTCCACCCTGCCAGGACGGCGACGTTCCCCCACGGGACCGCGCCGCTCTGGATCGTGTCGCCGGGCGAGAAGTACCAGAAGAACGTGAGCCGCGCGAGGTTGCGCGTGGGCTCCCACAGCACGAGCAGGAAGTTCGCCGCGTACATGCCGATCGTGATGCCGAGCACCCACGAGAGCGCCCGGCCACGCTCCGACGTCAGCGTCGAGACCAGCACCGCCAGGACGCCGACGGCGAGCAGGAGCAGGCCCGACTGCAGGGCCGCGAGCAGCAGGCGCCCGGCCACCAGCGGGTCGCCGGGTGCGTCGAACACGCGATCGCCGAGCAGCGTGCCGACGGCGTAGGCGAGCGCGATCAGCAGGCAGCCGGGCACCAGCAGCGCGAGGTGCGTCGCCAGGTAGCGCGTCCGCGAGAGGGGACGGGCCAGCGTCAGCTCGAGCGTGCCGGCCTCTAGCTCGCCGGCCACGGAGCGCACGCCGAGCGAGACGGCGTAGAGCGCCGACAGCACCAGGAAGATCGGGTGGATCTGGCCGAGCGACACCCATGCCGCGAGCGGGTCGAGCCCGAGCAACCGGAAGGCGATGGCGGCGTTGCCCGAGACGCTCGAGGCCCTGGTCGCGTCGTCGGCGGCGGCGAACACCCCCACCAGCGCGAACCCGAACGCCATCACCGCGAGCAGGATCAGTGGCAGCCGCAGGCGGTGCTCGGCGGCCAGCCGGCGCGCGATCACGAGGCCGGCCCGGCGTCGTACAGGCCGCGGAAGACCTCGTCCAGCCCGGGCTCCTCGATGCGGACGTCGCGCGGCGCGAGCCCGGCCAGCGCCAGCAGCACCTCCGCCAGGTCTCCGTGGTGCGCGTACACCGCACCCTCAGCCCCTTGAGACACGAGCACGCAACCCGGCAGCTCGGGTGCAGGCCCGTCGACGACCACGGTCACCCGCCGCGGCCGTCCCCCACGCAGGTCGTCGATCGACCCCTCCGCGACGATCCGGCCGTCGCGGATGATCGCCGCGCGATCGCACAGCGCCTCGATCTCCGACAGCACGTGGGACGAGAGGAAGGTCGTCCGCCCGGCAGCGCGGCGGGCGGTGAGGATCTCGACGAACCCATCCTGGACGAGCGGGTCGAGCCCCTCGGTCGGCTCGTCGAGCACGGCCAGGTCGGGGTCGTGCTGCAGCGCCTGCACGATCGCGAGCTTCTGCCGCATGCCCTTCGAGTAGCCGCGCACCTGCCGGTCGAGGTCCTGATCGCCCAGGCGCAGGGCGTCGCACAGATCGGTGCGCCGAGTGGGCGGCGACCCGTCCAGGCCGCTGAAGTAGTCGAGCGCCTGGCGGCCGCGCATGCGCAGGTACATCCCCGCGCCGGATGGCAGGTAGCCGACCCGACCGCGCACGACGAGGCCATCGCTCCACGGGTCGTGACCGAGCACGCGGACGGTGCCGGCGTCGGCTCGGAGCAGTCCGAGCAGGATCCGCATGGTCGTCGTCTTGCCCGCCCCGTTCGGGCCCAGGAAGCCGTAGATGCTGCCCGCGGGAACGCTCAGCGCCACCCCGGCGAGTGCCACGTGGCCGCTGTAGCGCTTCGCGAGCGCCTCGATCTCGATGGCCGGGGGCACGTTCCCCAAACGTAGCGCGCTACGCTCCGTCCGGAATGGCGATTGCCCGGGAAGCCGCACCCGTCGGCTCGCTCGCTGAGGCCCGCGGGGGCGGCCTCGACCGCATCGACCTCGTCGAGCTGTATCGCCTGCTGCTCGTGACCCGCGGCATCGAGGAGCGCGGGCACATGCTGTACCGCCAGGGGAAGATCCCCGGCTCCTTCTACACGGGCCGCGGCAACGAGGCCGCTGCGGTCGGCGTGGGCTTCGCGATGGGCGTCGACGACATCGGCGCGCCCACCCAGCGCGACATGGGCGTGCACGTGGCCCGCGGCACCGAGCCGTGGCGGATCTTCGCCCAGTACATGGGCCGCGTCGACGGCCCCACGGCCGGTCGCGACGGCAACGTCCACATGGCCGAGCTGCGGCTGGGGCTGATCGCGATGGTCTCGCACCTGCCGGCGATGGTGCCCGTCGCGTGCGGCTGCGCGCTCGCCTTCCGCATCAAGGGCGAGCCGCGCGTCGCGCTCGGCTGGTCCGGCGACGGCTCGACGAGCCGCTCCGACTGGCACGAGGCGCTCAACTTCGCCGGCGTCCGGCGGCTGCCGGTGGTGTTCATCGTCGACAACAACCAGTTCGCGTATTCGACGCCGAACCACCTCGAGTTCAACACCCGCCACATCGCCGACCGCGCCGCCGGCTACGGCTTCGAGGGCGTTGTCGTCGACGGCACCGACGTGCTCGCGGTGCATCGGGAGGCGAAGGCGGCGATCGAGAAGGCGCGCGGCGGCGACGGGCCGACGTTGCTCGAGCTCGTGACGCTGCGCGGCGAGGGCCACGCCGTCCACGACGACGCGTTCTACGTCCCGAAGGGTCTGCACGACGCATGGGCGCCCTCCGACCCCCTCGAGCGCTACCGTGCATGGCTGAAGGCGAACCTCGACGGTTTCGGCGATGACGAGGATGCACGCCTCCGCGAGGATGTGAAGGCGCTCCTGGTCGAGTCCCTCCGCCGCGCGGAGTCCAGCCCGCTCCCCGACCCGGCCACCATCGCCGACGGCGTGTGGGCCGAGCCGGAAGAACTCGACACCCCGCATCACAGGTAACGGATGGCGATCAAGACCTATCTGCAAGCGATCTCGGACGGCCTCCGCGAGGAGATGCGCCGCGACGAGCGCGTGTTCGTGATCGGCGAGGACGTCGGCGTCTACGGCGGCGCCTTCAAGGTCACGCAGGGCTTCCAGGCGGAGTTCGG
>JBBQFB010000236.1:0-5924 GCA_038321545.1 Gaiellales bacterium | reverse complement strand
TCGACAACGTCGCCGCCGACTTCCCCGGCACCGCCAACCCCTACTTCGGCATCGCCGAAGACGTCTGGGGCAGCGCCGGCACGATCATCGTCCTGGTCGCCCTCATCAACAGCGGCTGGGGCTGCTCGCTGGCCGGCCAGGGCGCAGTCGTCCGCGTCTACTACAAGATGGCCAAGCTGGGCGTCTTCCCGAAGGTGTTCGGTCACCTGCACCCGGTGCACCGCTCGCCCCACTACGCCATCGGCCTGCAGACGATCTTCAACGTCGTCGTCGGCATCTTCTGCGGCATCACGCTCGGCACGGTGAACACGTTCGGCGTGCTCGGCGCGATGATCACGATGGGCATGATCTTCGTCTACACGTGCGGCCTCGTCGCCGTGCCGGTGTTCTACCTGCGCGAGCACCGCGACGAGTTCAACATGCTCCTCCACGGCATCCTGCCGGTGCTCGGCATCGTGGCGCTGGCGCCCGTCCTCTACTACAACCTGAACCCGTTCCCGGTCTGGCCGTTCAGCCTCGCACCGATCATCGCGTTCAGCTGGCTCGGCATCGGCGTCCTCGTCGTGCTGTGGCTGTCGAGCACGCGGCCGCAGGCCCTCGAGGCGGCAGGACGGCAGATCTTCGAGGAGGACTGATGCTCTACCCCGTGTTCCAGGCCTGCATGTGCAACGCCCGGATCGTCTCGGGCCACGCCGGCGAGGCCAGCAACACCGGGCTGTACGCGGTAGTCGGCAGCCAGGCAGCCCTGGTCGCCGTCGGCGGTGGGCTCCTCTTCCGCCGCTTCCGGAAACGGCGACAGCCGGACTGAACTGCAGCGGGCGGCGTCGCGCGAGCGGCGCCGCCCCTGCACCCATTTACGGCTTGCGGACGTGCTCGCAGTTCTTGACGTGGTCCTCGGCCCGCACGTACGCCGTGTCGTCGCCGGGGCCGCAGTCGATCAGGTCGGCCGCGCCGAGGCCGCGCAGGATGTCGTTGCCGGTGCCGCCGTAGAGACGGTCGGTGCCGAAACCGCCGATCAGCTCGTCGTCGCCCGACCGGCCGTAGAGGACGTCGTTGCCGCGGTCACCCTCCAGGAAGTCGTCGCCCGGGCCGCCATCGATCAGGTCGTTGCCCTTGCGGCCGGCCATCTTGTCGTTGCCACCGCGGCCGAACAACCGGTCGTTGCCGCCGGCGCCGTCGATCAGGTCGTCGCCGCCCTTGCCGTCGCAGATGTCGTTGCCCTCGCTGCCGACCATCGTCTCCGCGTTGTCCGTGCCGCCCACCGGGCACCGGCGGAACGGCACATCCGGCTCGTCGAGGATCGTCTCGCAGTTCTTCACGAGCTTGTACTCGCTCTTCAGGTTCAGGTAGACGATGTCATTGCCCGAGCCGCAATCGATCACGTCCTGCGCCGGGCCGCCGTGGATGATGTCGTCGCCCGGCCCGCCGAAGATGTGATCGGGCGCGCGGTTACCGTCGATGATGTCATTGCCCGGCCCGCCATAGATGGTGTCGTGGCCAAGCCCCGCCTCGACGATCGTGTCGTTGCCGGGGCCGCCCTCCAGCGTGTCGTCGCCGTCGCCGCCGTCGAGGATGTCGTCGCCAGGCCCGCCGATCAGGTGGTCGTTGCCGCGACCGCCGTTCATGTGGTCGTCACCCGAGTAGCCGATCAGCGTGTCGTTGCCGCCGAGGCCCTCCATCACGTCGGCCCGGGCCGTCCCGCGCAGCCGGTCGGGATGCGCCGTGCCGTGCCGCACCGCCGCGACGGCAGCGGGTGCGACGACCAGGGCGAGGAGCAGGAAGGCGAAGAATCGGCGCATCGAGGCACCGTACCCGGCAAGTGCAGGCCTACTTGTTAGCAATGAGTGCGGATGCAACGGCCGCCGCCTCGGCCGCGTTGCGGGCCGGGGCGATCGCCATCGTCAGCGTGCGGCTGCGCACCCGCGAGGCGTTCGAGAGACGCAGCGCGAGCGTCGGGCCCGGGTGCGGCTCGAAGCCGCTCGGGTGCGTCGGCAGCGCCGACGCGTACGCCCCCGCAGGGGCCTTTCGCACCACCACGACGTAGCCGCTCTTGAGGCTCTGCACGTAGAACCAGGCCACGTCCTTGAGCGCGACCCGGCCCTTCGCCGGGTGGAAGTTGACCACCAGCGGTAGGTGCCGACCGTCGTGCAGCACGGCCTCGATCTTGGCGGCCCGCCACCGCGACGGCAGCAGCGCGTCGATCTTCAGCCTCCGGACGGTCGCCGACGTGACCGTCCACTTCGTCTCGATGAAGCTGCTGCGGAACACGTGCTCGGTTCTGATCGCCAGGCCGCCCTTGCGCACCACGCCGACCGCCGCCAGCCGGTTGAACGCCGCCGCGTAGGCGTGCCGCGGATACGACGCCAGCCGGCCGCGGCCGCGCGGCGCGTCGGTGAGCCGGATCGGCGGCTTCGTGATCGAGCCCTTGCCGACCGTCTTCTGCGACGTCAGCAGCAGCCGGTTGTTCGACGCGCGCACCACGATCCCGAACCCGCCCGGCGGCGTGCCGCCGATCGTCGCGACCGGCCGCCCGTCGGCGTCGTACAGCCGCGCGACCTCGATGCCGCCGTACGGCACGGCGCCGCGGTTGTCGGCCAGCAGCGCGGCCGAGTAGGTGGGCGTCGAGACCGCCAGCCGGCCGATGTCCGGATCGAACGCGTAGATGGGCTTCGGCACGACCGCCTTCGCGGTGCCCATCCCGAGGTCGATCGCGCGCGCCGCGTTGACCGCCATCCGCACCGCGAACAGCCACTTGCCGGCCTGGCCCCCGCCCCGCTCGGCGTGCGCGTCGTTGAGAAAGGGCGGAGCGAACAGCCCGTCGCCGTCCTCCCTCGCCCACCGCTGGTACAGCACGAAGCCCTGATCGAGCAGGTACTTCGCCCACGGCGCGAACTCCGGCCGCGAGTGAAACTGCGGCGAGTTCGCGATTGCGATCAGACCCTGCTGCGCGAACGCGAACGTCTTGCCGATCTGCCACCGCGTGAGACCCAGCCCCGAGTCCCAGTTGAGGAACCCGGCGTGCGTCCAGTAGCCCATCAGCACGCGCTCCACCCACGCCTCGAGCAGCGCGTGGTGGTTGCGATCCAGCGGCGCCATGCCGGCCACGCGCGCCTGCCGGTGGAACAGCAGGAAGTGGATCGTCATGTTCGCGTACTCGGCCGAGTCGACGTTGAACGGGTGGCCGGCGCGCTGGTTCGGCAGGTAGTGGAACCGGTAACCCGGCCCGAGGTTGCCGCTGCCGCCGTCGATGGTCTTCATCACCTTCGCCGTCCACGGCCGCTTCGCGCCGCTGCAGAAGCGGACCACCTGGCGCCGGTAGTCGGACTTCAGCAGCGTCGGGCTGCCGGTCATGCGGGCCGCGTAGGAGTACAGCTCCGCGTTCCAGTTCAGCTGGTTCAGGCGGATACCGGGAAACCGGAAGAACGCGTCGTGCGCACACGCGTTCACGCGCGCCACCATCAGGTTGACCAGCGGCTGCGGCACGTGCAGGATCCGGCGCGCCCGCCAGACGGCCTCCAGCGCCTCGGCCACCTTCGGGTCGATCGACTTGTCGAAGCCACGCGAGCGGTGGTGCATGCTCTCGGTCCAGCCGCGCTTGTGGAACATCTTGTCCGCCTCGACCGGCGTCTGCCGGTCGCTCCACGGCGCAGAAGCGCACAGCCTGCGGGCGAGCCGCACGGCGCGGGCGTCGTTGCGCGACGGACCCTCGTGATCCGACATCGCGGCCACCGCGTGGATGGTGCACAGCGCCGCGTTGATGACCGTCTCGCCCGCGCCGGAGATCACGTAGCAGTTGTCGCGCTCGTCCCACAGGCGGTTCATGTGCTCGACGATCGGATCGATGAACGCCCAGTAGTCGGCATCCGCGAACCCCGCCGTGGGAGTGGCCGCGATCGCCTCGTCGAGGAACCCGGAAAGCCGCCACGGCTGCGCCATCACGAGCGCGAATGCGGCTGCCGCCCGCCCGGCCGAGACCGCCAGGTCGCGACGGGTGAGCGCCGTAAACGGCGTCTGCTGGGCGGCTTCCGCGACCACCGGGCCGGGCACCGCGCGCCCGAACCCTTCCCAGCCCGACGCCTCGAAGGCGTTGGCTCCATGCTCGGACAGACCTGCATCATACGGGCCGGAGCCGCCGGATCCTGCCTGCGGGCGGCGGTTGACGGTGTCGCGGCGACCGGTCATATTGGCCCCGCGATGGTCATCGACGAGCTCGACGCGTCGCAGCTCGGGCGGCTGGAACCGCTCTGGCTGCTGCTGCACGCCCACCACCAGGCGGTGGCGCCCGAGCTCGGGCCCTACGTCAGCGACGCGTCGTCGTGGGCGGTGCGGCAGGCCATGTACGAGGCCGTGCTGGGCGCCGGCGGCTTCGCGCTGATCGCGCACGAGGACGGCAAGGACCTCGGCTACGCGCTCGTCGGCAGCGCGCCGTCGCACTGGACGGCGACGTTCGTCACACGACCCGAGCTGGACGAGCTGGTGACGCTCGTCGTGCGGCCCGAGCTCCGCGGCAGCGGGGTCGGATCGGCGCTGCTCGACGCCGTCGACGAGCGCCTTGACGCCGCCGGGTCGGTCGATCGCGTGATCGGCGTGCTGCCCGCGAACGTCGGTGCGATCAACCTCTACCGCCGACGCGGCTACACGCCGACGTGGCTGACGCTGACGCGGTTCGCCCAGCCGCCGTCAGCCGTGCGGCCAACCGTCGAGGTCGAGGCCGTCGCGCCCGGCGAGGTCGACGCGCTGCGCGGCCTGTGGCTCGAGCTGCACCACCACCACCAGGCGACCTCGCCGCACCTGGCGCCGTTCATCGGCGACGACGAGTCGTGGCAGGTCGTCCGCGGGCTGTTCGCGACCGCAGCGTCGGCGGGCCAGCTGGTGCGCGTCGGACCGGCGGTCGACCCGTCCGCGCTGGCGTTCTTCGGCGTCACGCGTGACGACCCGCTGTGGCTCGACACGTGGCAGACAGGGCGCGACGTCGCCGAGATCCACATGCTGGTGGTCGCCGACCGCGCGCGCGGCCAGGGCCTCGGTTCGGCCGTCATGGACGCCGTCGACGCCCGCCTGGCGGCCGACGGCGTGCACGACCAGGTGGTCGGCGCGATCGAGCCGAACGTCGGTGCGATCCGGCTCTACCAGCGCCGTGGGTTCAAGCCCGCGTGGCTGCAGATGACGCGCTTCGGCTCGCGCGACGTCGACCGCTGACGGTGCGCTCGAGCCCGGCCGGCGCCTCGCGCCCGGCGGCCCGCTCCGGCATCCCGGCGCACCTTCATCCCACCGCCGTGGAACAGCGCGCAGGCGGCGGCCGTTGAAATTGATGTGTCGTTGACCTCGCCCGTTCCGTTCTCCGTGCTCGACCTCGCGCCCGTCTCCGAGGGCTCCAGCGCGTCGCAGGCCCTCGCCAACTCGCTCGACCTCGCCCGCCACGTCGAGCAGCTCGGCTACCTCCGCTTCTGGGTCGCCGAGCACCACAACAGGCCCGGCATCGCCAGCTCCGCGCCCGCCGTGCTGCTCGCACACCTGGCCGCCGGCACGAGCACCCTGCGCGTCGGCTCGGGCGGCGTGATGCTACCCAACCACGCGCCGCTGGTGATCGCCGAGCAGTTCGGCACGCTGGAGGCGCTGCACCCCGGCCGCATCGACCTCGGCCTGGGACGCGCGCCCGGCACCGACGGCTACACCGCCGCCGCGTTGCGCCGCACCGTCGATCCGCGCGTGGCCGACGACTTCCCCGGCCAGCTGACCGAGCTGGTCGCGTACTTCGACGGCCGCGTGGAGCACATCACCGCGACGCCCGGCGAGGGCGACCGCCCCGACATCTGGCTGCTCGGCTCGAGCGGCTACAGCGCGCAGCTGGCCGGCATGCTCGGCCTGCCGTTCGCGTTCGCCCGCCACTTCAGCGCGCGCAACACGCTGCCCGCCCTCGCGCT
>JBBQFB010000235.1:0-5936 GCA_038321545.1 Gaiellales bacterium | reverse complement strand
TGACAGCGGCCTGGTGGTGCTGGACGCAAGCTGGGGGGAGATCACGCCGATCAAGCTCGCAGACGGTGTCCGCACCGTCGGCGAACTGGAGGTGATCGAGCATCTCCGCAGTGGGCTTCCGCTGATTGACAGCCGCCCCCCGAAGCCTACGCCGCCGGGACGATTCCTGGAGCCCACTAGCATCCCGCACACCGAGGCGGCCGAGCGCGCCGGCGAGGTTGGCCGGCACCGCCCGGCGGTCTTTTCTGCAACGGCCCGTAATGCGGCGCCTCACCGGACGCGATCAACTCACTGCTCGCCGGGAACCATCCGCCGGGCGTCATCATCTACTCCCGCGGCGGACTGCACGACTGGGTGAGCCTGGGCCTGCCGCTCGAGCCCGCCCATGCCGCTGGGTGACACTCGATCGGGCGTCGCCAGCGTGTGCCAACGCCCCCCCAGCGAAGCTCCGCCCGGCGGCAGCGGTGGTGACGGACTCCACCGTGACATTCCTTGACCCGTCAGGGCCGCACGAGAACGACAGCCTTATCTGGCCCCACCCCAACAGCTTCAACGGGCCCTGGGCCGTGCTGGGTTCCGCGGGGCACCGGGGTACGGCCGCAAGCCGGTGCCCGGCCGGCACGGCGGCCGAGATCGTGCGCGTGACCGTGCGTGAGCGGCTGCCGGACGGCTCCACGCAGTGGACGCCGCGCACGCGGACGCTGGCGGAGCGGGTCGGGGTGAGCCGCGAGACGGTCCGGCGGGTGTGGGCCGAGCACGGCCTGCGGCCGTGGCGGACGGATACCTTCAAGCTGTCCAACGATCCCGCGCTCCGCCAGGCAGACAGGCTGCTGTAGGCGGCTAAGGCAGCGGGCACGGGGCCCGCCGACGCTCTCGCCACGACCCCGAGCTGACCGGCCGACAGGCGGATCGTCGGCAAGGTGCTTGTTCCCAACCCGGTCGATACCTCTCCACCTCATGTAGAAGTCGTGAACGCTCGGAATGTCCCTCGGGACTTGTGCGCCTGCCGGCGGTCTCAGCTGCGACGCTGTTGGAGTGGCGCGAGGACACGATGAGGATCGCCGGGCGCCGCGTCGTCGCGCGTGGTCGCAGCAGCGGCGAGCGTTGGGCTTGCTTTCGCTCTGTCAGGCGATGCTCACCGCCTCCGTGCTGGTCGCCCAGACGCTCGGGACAATTGAAGCGCGTCGCCTTGCTTCCGTTGCGTTTGCCGGATCGGCGATATCCGCGCAGCTCGTGGGAGCCGTTGGCGCGCTTCTGCTGGTACGAAAGCGGCCATCCGCACCGGAGGCGGTGCCGAAGCTCGTCGCGACGGGATTCGGTGGGATGACTGCCGGAGCGCTGGTGTGTGCGTCTGCTGTCGCGAGCGACTCGCTGCTCGGACTCCTCTTTGGGAGCGCGATCTTCGGCGCTGGTGGAGCCGTCGCGCTCCTCTTGCGCACGGCGGCGGCCGGCGTGTATCCGCCGGCGCTGCGCGCTCGAGCCGTGGCGGTCGTCGCCGCAGGAGGCGTCGGCGGGGCCGTCGTGGCGCCGCTCGTCGTCCGGTTCGCGCCGCGCCTGGTCTCCGGCGACTCCGGCCAGGCGGCAGCCCCCTGGATCGTGATCGCGGTCGGAGCGGGGATCGCGGCCTTTGTTGCGCGCGCGGTGTCGGCTGGACCGGACCAGCAGCCCGCGGTCGGGTCACGCCGGAACGTGGCTATCGCGACCCGCAGTTCGCGACGTGCGGCGATGGCCGTCTGCATCGTCGCCGGCCTCGCGATGGTCGCGATCATGTCGACCGCAACCCTCCAACTGCATCACCTCGGCGCGAGCGACGACCGCGTCGCGACGATCGTCGCCGCCCACTACGCATCGATGTTCGGGTTTGCCGTGCCGTTCGGCCTGCTCGCTGACCGAGGTGGGCGTCGCCTTGCGCTGCTCGTTGCCGCCACCCTCCTGGCGGGCAGCGGGTTGGGCCTCGCGGCGGACCCGCACGGGTATCTCGCGTTCGCGCTCGTCCTCTCGCTGGTGGGCGCGGGGTGGAGCGGGGCGTTCGTGACCGGCACCGCAATGCTCGCGGATGCATCCGGCAACGCAGCGCGAACGGCTCTCGTCGCTCGGAACGACCTTGCGGTCGCTGTTTCGTCGTCGGGTGCCGCGTTCGCGGCGACGGCGCTGTTTGCGCGCGGCGGCCCGGAAACCATAGGCGCCGTCGTGGCGGCTCTGGCGATCGGCGCGATTGTCATCGCCTCCGCTTCGGAGAGCGGCGTGAGTCAATGAGGGCGAGCATCCCGTCTGGGGGATCGGTCAAAGTGGTAGCCGGATGGTGATCGCCAGGCCGCTCCCGGCGCCGGCACTGCCCGCGTGGATCGTCCCTCCATGGGCGCGCACCAGCGCGCGGCTGATGGCGAGGCCCAGTCCGCTACCGCCGGTGGCACGCGTGCGTGATCCATCGACACGGTGAAAGCGGTCGAAGATCCGGTCGAGTTCCGCCGCCGCAACGCCCTTCCCCGAGTCGGTGACCGTGATCGTCGCGGTGACGCTATCTGCGCTCGCATCGAGCGTGACCCGACCGCCGGTTGGAGTGTGACGAAGGGCATTGTCGAGGACGTTGCCGAGCACCTCGGCAAGGCGATCGGGGTCGGCGGCCAGCGTGACCGCTGGAGCCGGTCTGGCCCTGAGCGCAACCCGCTTCTCGTCGTACCTTCGTTGCGCCGCCGCCGTGGCGGCCTCGACGATCGTTCCAAGCCGGACCGGCTGGCGTCGGATGTCGAGCTGGTGTGCGTCGGCGCGGGCGAGCGTGTTGAGGTCGTCGACCAGGCGACGGAGGCGTCGCGTCTGGTCGAGCAGCAGCGTCCAGATGGCCTCGTCCGCTGCGACGACCCCATCGGCGAGCCCTTCCACGTAGCCTTCGAGCGTCGCGAGCGGCGTGCGTAGCTCGTGGGAGACGTCGGAGAACAGCGCTCGGCGGCGACCTTCGGATTCCGCCAGCGCGTCGGCCATGACGTTGAACGCGCTGCCCAGCCGGCGCAGTTCATCGGCACCGGTGATCACGACTCGGCGGTCGAGGTCACCACGCGTGACGGCCTGGGCGGCGTCGGCGAGGTCGAGGATCGGCTGTGCGACGCGGACCGAGATCAGCCAGCTGACTGCCAGTCCCGTGATCGAGGCGGCGACGATCGCGACGCCGAGCGAGATCAGGATCGAGTCCTGAAACGCGTGGTCGAGGTGCCGCGTTACGTCGGCCGGCACGACCCCGAGCGCGTCGCGGACGTGGCGTTGGTAGATGCCCGGCGCGACGACGAGCGCGACCAACGCGAGCGAGCTGGCGCCCGCGAGGATGACCAGCGCGTGTCCGACGACGAGCCGCGCGGCGAGGCTCCGGGGACGCACTAGCCGCGGCTTCCGATCCGATAGCCGACGCCGCGGATCGTTCGAACGAAATGCGGCTTTGCAAGGTCGTCGCCGAGCTTACGGCGCAGGTTGGCGATGTGGACGTCGACGACATGTTCGTCGCCGATCCAGGCTGGCCCCCAGATGCGATCCATCAGCTGGCGCCGGCTGAATGCGACGTGAGGCGACTCCGCGAGTGTCAGCAGCAGATCGTACTCCAGCGGTGTGAGCCGGACCGGCGCGCCGGCGAGCGTCACCTCGTGACCGTCACGATCGATCGCAAGGTCGCCGACACGAAGCGGCAGCTGTGGAACATCCTGCGACGTCGCGCGCGGGCGGCGGAGCATCGCTTGGATCCGCGCGACCAGCTCGCGGGGGCTGAACGGCTTGGTGAGGTAGTCGTCGGCGCCGACGGAAAGGCCGATCAGCGTGTCGATCTCCTCGGTCTTGGCGGTCAGCATCACGATGTATGCGTCCGAGAAGCGTCGGATCCTGCGGCACGCCTCCACCCCGTCGAGGCCGGGAAGCATCAGATCGAGAACGATCACGTCGGGCGCGTGGCGCTCCGCCGCGGCGACGGCCTCGAGGCCGTCGCCGACGATGGTGACCGCGAACCGCTCCTGCTCGAGGTAGGTGGCGATGAGTGACGCGATCGGCTCCTCGTCGTCGACCACCAGCGCGCGAAGCCGCTCCGGCTGCGGGTCGGGAGCGCGGGGCGCCGCGTCGGTCACTCGACCATTCCGACGTAGTCGCCGTGCCACCAGTGGTACCACACGGCGCCGGTCGAGCTGTTCACAGACAACATTCCGACCGTCTTGCCGTCTCGCATGATGTGGAGCGTGTAGTAGCCGGGGAATTCGTCTGGCGAGGCCACGCGAGTACCCGCCATATTCGCATCGAGCCAGCGCTGCGCGACCGTCTGCGCCTGGCTGGCCGAGACCGGGCCCGACGTCGACCCCGGGTCAGGCGAGGCACTGCCCATCATCCCGGAACCGCCCATATTCCCCGAGCCGCCCATATTCCCCGAGCTGCCCATCATCCCAGAGCCGCCCATCATCCCGGAACCGCTGATGATGCCATAGCGGGTATTCCACATCATCGCCGCCCCGTACTCGGTCGTCACGCGACCCGTGGCGGGGTCGAGCAGCAGTTCGGTTGCCTTCGCGCCCTGCTTGTTGAGCAGCTCACCGTAGTAGTTGCGGCTGAACTGCATCACCTCGCCGACACGCAGCCCATCGCCGCGCGCGACTTCGTCCAGCCGGCTCCGAGCATCCGCGATGTCGCGCACTTCGCCGCCCTTGGTCTGGATTCCCATCATGGCCCGGTCGTAGCCCAACCGGTTCCCGTCCGTCCGCGACGCCACCCAGGCGATCGAGCCGACGAGGGCGACGATCGCGACAACGACCACCGCGATCGGAAATCGTTTCGTCGACACTGTCATGGCGTTACCGGCTCCCGCGCTCGCCGGTGAGCTTGGCGCGAAGCTGGTCGTAGGTGTCCGGGTCGATCTCGCCGTGGGCGAGGCGCCGGTCGAGAGTTTCCATCGGCTGCTCCCCGGACGCGCCGGTGGTCGGCGTCCGACCGGGGAAGATCCGCACGACGGCCCAGCCGATGAGGCCGAGCAGTGCCGCCCAGGCGAGGATCATCAGAATCCAGCCGCCTCCGCCCATTCCATAGCCATCCATCATTTCGATTGCCTCCTCGGGTTTCCATGTCAACGCTAGCCCTCGCGGGTCAAGCTCAGACCGTGCCTCCGGTCAAGATTCGATCAGCGCGAACTCGTCCCGGCAGCCCTTGGAGCAGAACGAGATCGTCTCGCCGTCGCGCACGAGCGTCGCCGCGGCGCGGCCCGGCTCGAGCAGCATCCCGCAGGTCGGGTCGCGAACGAGATTCGCGAGCGGACGCAGGGCACCGTCCTCCAGCCAGAGCACGCGGTCGGCCACCTCGCGGATGCGCTCGTCGTGACTGACGATCACGACGGCTGCGTGCTCGTCGGCGGCCAGTCCCCGGAGCAGCCGCATCGTCTCGGCGCCATGGTGGGAGTCGAGGTTCGCAGTGGGCTCGTCCGCGAGGATCAGCCGCGGGCGGTTCGCGAGCGCGCGGGCGATCGCAACGCGCTGCTTCTCGCCGCCGGACAGCTTGTCGATCGGGAAGTCCGCGCGCGACGCGAGCCCGAGCTGGTCGATCAACGTGGCGGCGCGATCGTGCGCGTCACGTCCCTTGTGGCCCGCGATGTTGAGCGCGACCTCGATGTTCTCGCGGGCCGAGAGCGCGGCGACGAGGTTGAAGTCCTGGAAGATGAAGCCGAGCGTGCGGGCGCGGAAGCCCGCCAGCTGACGCTCCGGCATGGCTGCGACGTCGACGCCTGCGACGCGTAGCGCGCCGGCGGTCGGCCGCAGCAACCCGCCGAGCATCGACAGCAGGGTGGTCTTGCCGCTGCCGGATGGGCCCATGATCAGGACGATCTCGCCGGCGTCGATCTCGAGGTCGACCTCGCGGACCGCCTCGACGCGGACACTCCCTTCGCCGAAGCTGCGGCTGAGGCCGCGGAGGGAGACGAGGTGTTC
>JBBQFB010000234.1:0-5970 GCA_038321545.1 Gaiellales bacterium | reverse complement strand
CGGATTTTGGGTGGGGTATTGGGTTCTGGGTTGAGCGCTGGTGAGGCGTTCGCCGGCTTGCGATGGGTCGGGCCTGCGCCGCAGCCCGGGGCGGTGCGCCGGGCCGGGCTTGTCTGCGGTAGGCCGGACGAGCAGCCGCCTCCGTCACCGCGTCAGATCGACGCGCTCGCGGCGCCACGGCAGGGCCACCGCCGGATTGGCACCGTCGATCTCGCGACCCAGGCGGTGGCCGTCGAAGATCGCGTCCGCCAGGATCCGCGGCGCGACGCAGTCACCGACCCGGAACACGCCCTCGACATCGCCCGGATCGGCGACCAGGGCGTGGTACAGCTCGTCATCCGACCGCCGCTGCGTGACCAGCACGATCGCACCCGCAGCGAGGTCGGCGAGCACCTCCGGCAGCGGGGCCGTCCGCAGGCCGGCCGCGGCCAGGCGGGGACGGAGCGCCGGCGCCTCCAGCGTCTCGTCGAGGAGCGGCGCGACCACGGTGAACGGCGAGTGATACGTCACCTTGCGGCCCCGCTGCAACGCCAGCTCGGCACAGCCGACGCCGACCAGATAGCCCTCGCAGTCGATCACCGCGACGTCACCGTCGGGCAGGCCGTCCAGCACCTGCTCGGGCGTGACCGTGCGCGGGTCGTCGCCCGCGATCGGCCCGCCAGCGTAGACGTTGAAGCCGTCCGCCGCCCACTGCGAGCCGGTCGCCACGACCACCAGCTCGGCACCATAGGCGCGGATGTCGTCGGCGGTCAGCTCCTGGCCCGTGATCACCTCGATGCTCCGCCGCAGCTTCTTCAGCTGGATCCGGCGCCAGTCGAGCACCCGCCCCCAGTCGCCGAGGCCCGGCAGCTGCGGCAGCCAGCGCAGGTGCCCGCCGATGTCGGCTGCCGCGTCGACCAGGTGAACGCGTTTGAAGCCGCGCTTCGCGAGCACGATCGCGCACTCCAGGCCGGCCGGCCCGGCACCGATCACGAGCACGTCCTTGGACGCGTTCGAAGCCGGCTCGAACCGCTCGGGATGCCAGCCGCGCCGGTGCTCCTCGCCGGCCGTCGCATTCTGCGTGCACCCGAGGTGGCGGGCGTAGTTGGCCCGCGAGTAGCACTGGTTGCAGCCGATGCACTCGCGGATCTCGTCGTACCGGCCGTCGCGGATCTTGGCGGGCAGGAACGGGTCGGCGATCGACGGCCGGGCGGCGCCGATCACGTCGATCGCGCCGCTCGACACGTGCGCCGCCATCATGTCCGGATCGGTGTAGCGGCCGACCCCCACCATCGGCTTCGCGGTCGCCTCGCGCATCCACCGCGTCAGCTCGAGCTGGTAGCCCTGCACGTACGAGCGCGACGCGCCGGAATCGGTGCGATGCTCGCCGGCGTCGGCGCCGATGGCGGCGTCCCAGAGGTCGACGAACGGGTCGGCGGCGCGCACGAACGCGGCACCCTCGTCCGGTTCGATGCCGGTGGCTGCGAACGAGTCGGCCGCCACGCGGACGGCGATCGCGCACCGATCGCCGACCGCCTCGCGGACCCGCTCGATGGCCTCCAGCCAGAACCGGGCCCGGTTCTCGATGGAGCCCCCGTACGCGTCGCTGCGCCGGTTCGTGCGGGAGGAGAGGAACTGCGTCGGCAGGTAGGAGTGCGAGCCGTACACGTAGACGATGTCGAAACCGGCGTCGACGGCCCGCCGGGCCGCCGCCACCCAGGCGTCCTGCTCGCGGCGGATGTCGGCCGCAGTCATGGCCTGCGGCACGTTCCACGGCAGGTGCTCGTTCGCGATCTGGCTCGGCGCGAGCGGCGCCAGCCGGCTCTCGCGCACGCTCGCCATCGCGCCGCCGTGCCACAGCTCGACCCCCGCCAGAGCACCGTGGGAGTGCACGGCCTCGGTCATCAGCCGCAGCGACGCGACGTCCTCGTCGTCCCACAGGCGCGAGGAGACGTACGGCTCGTCGTCGGACGTGGGGGAGATCGAGCAGTACTCCGTGCACACGGCGCCCCAGCCGCCGTCGGCCTTCATACCGCGGTGCGCGGCCTGCGTGAACGGCTTCGTGACGCCGAACCCGGTGCAGTGCGGGACCTGGTAGAAGCGGTTCGGCAGCGTCACCGGCCCGATCTTGACGGGCTCGAACAGGATGTCGTGCCGTGGATCCCTCACGCGTCCAGAACCGCCTTGCGGCGCGCCATGAACTCCGTCAGCTCGGCGTCGATCGCGTCGTCCAGGCCGGGATCCTCGTAGCTCGCGAGCAGCTTCTTCCACTCCGCGACGGCAGCCTGGTCGGCCGTCGGCGCGCCCTGCTTGACCCACGTCGGGTGAGCCTGCGAGCGGAACAGGGGCGAGATGTGGAGCCACGCGCGGTAGTGCTCGAGCGTGTGCGGCGACGCCAGGAACATACCGGCCGGCCCCTCGTCGCGGATCGCGTCGTACGCCAGGTGCTCGGCGTCCACGACGACGCCCTCGCGAAGCCGCTCGAACATCTTCAGCACCTCGACGTCGAGCACGAACTTCTCGAACGACGCCGTCAGCCCGCCCTCCAGCCACCCGGCCGCGTGGAGCACCAGGTCGGAGCCGGAGTGGTACGTGGCCCAGAGCGCCATCGACGTCTCGTACGCCGACTGCGCGTCGACCGCGTTGCCCGAGCAGAGCCCGCCGCCGCCGCGGTACGGCAGCCCGTAGTGCCGCGCGAGCTGGCCGCCGGCGAGCGTCGCGAGCACGCCCTCCGGCATGCCCAGCGCCGGGCCGCCGGAGCGCATGTCGACGCCGGAGAAGAACGAGCCGTACAGGCACGGCGTGCCGGGCCGCACCAGCTGCGCGATGGCGACGCCCGACAGCGCCTCGGCGATCTGCAGCGACAGGCCCGCGGCCAGCGACACCGGCGCGGTCGCGCCCGCCAGCATGAACGGCGTCATCGCAACCGGCTGGCCCGCCTCGGCCCACGCGATGATGCACTCCACCATCAGCGAGTCCCAGACCAGCGGGCTGTTGGGGTTGACGATGCCGATGATCGCGGGCGTCTCGGCGATCGCCTCGCGGCCGCCGCAGGCGATGGCTGCCATCGTGACCGCGTCGGCGGCCTTCTCGCCGGCCGTGCCATAACAGATGTAGGGCTTGTCGGACCACCGCAGGCAGGCGTAGTCGAGGTCGAGGTAGCGGCTGATCTCGGACAGGTCGGCGGCCTCGGTGACGCCGGACTGCAGGCAGCCGATCACGTCGGCGGCGTGCGCCATCTGCGTCAGCTGCACGTAGGCGTCGAGGGTGCCGTCGCGCCTTCCGCCCTCGAGGTCGGAGCAGAACGGCGAGCCACCGACCGGCGTCAGCACCATCGAGCCGCCGCCCACCCGCACCTCGCGGGCCGCGTTGCGCGGCCGCAGCGTGAAGCCGTCGGGCGCCTTCGCGACCTGCTCCATCACGAAGCCGCGGTCGAGCCGCACCCGGGTGCCGTCGATGGTCTGGTCCGCCCCGCGCAACAGCTCCAGCCCGGCGTCCGAACCGACCTCGATGCCGATCTCCTCGAGGATCTTCATCGCCTGGTCGTGCACCGCCTGGATGGCGTCCGGCGTCAGCACCTCCATCGGAGCGTCGAACATCAGGCCTGCTTCTCGGGCAGCCGCCACGCGTTCGACCAGGCGCGGTTGCCCTGCGCGTCGTCGACCTCGATGCGGCCCCAGCGCCAGTATTCGAGCGGCGAGAACCGCGCGGCGGTGATCAACCCGTGGGCGTCACGCTCCACCACCTCGCCCTGGTAGCTCATCTGGAACCGGTCGGCGTTGACGACGCCGCCGTCCCACGCGCCCGAGCGCAGCCGCACCGAGCGCGCCGGCGAGCACCGCACCTCGGTGATCTCGCCGTCCATCTCGATCGAGTGGATCGTCGGACCCGCGGTGCCGTAGGCGCGGCCGTGGACGAGCGCGTCGACGACGGCCTCCTTGCTCCTCTCGGCCGCGAGCACCATCGTCCAGCCGTTGCGGGAGTCCTGGCCCGGGTAGTGCGTGTCGTCCGTCGCGATCGCGAACGGCGTGCCGCCGAGCTGCAGGATGTCGTCCCAGTGCACGCTCGACAGCCCGCTGCCCTGGGTCAGCTCCGACGCGGCGTTGTAGACCTCGAGCCCGACCAGCGACGGCGCGCTCAGGTAGTGCTGCGGGTTCAGCCCGCTCCAGTACGGGTGGCACAGGTACGGTGCTCCGCCCTGCTCGCGGATCCACGCGGCCAGGGCCTCGATGGTGGGAAAGTAGTCGCGCACCTCGGGCAGCACCTCGACGCCGAGCGCCAGCACCTCGGCCTCGTCGCTGGGACCCTCGCAGCGGGCCGACAGCTCGCTGGACGGCATCACGAGGATGTCGTCGGTGGCGTGGTCGGTGACGTGCCAGTGGTCGGTGATGGCGAGCACGTCGAAGCCCGCGCGGGCGAAGTGGTCGCAGAGGCCGGCGGGGGTGGCGTCGCCGTCGGAGTTCGTGGTGTGGGCGTGGAACTGGCAGCGCAGCCAGGTGCCGTCGCCGTGGGGGAACACGTTCACGCCGCAGACACTACCGTCCGGCTGGTTCGCTCAGCCAGGGCCAGAATCACCAGCGCGAGCGGTCCACGGCGTGCCCGGCCATCTCGATCGACGCCTCCAGCAGCGCGGCCGCAAGCGGCGCCGCCGCACCCGGCACGCGCCCGAACCCGATCAGCAGCGTCGCGGTCGTCGCCGCCGGAGCCGCCCGGAAGTGCTCGATCGTCCGTAGCCGGACGCGCTGGGCGTCGGCTGCGACCGCGAGCTCGGCGACGCCCACCGGCGCTGCCAGCGTCAGCGTGAGGTGCAGGCCCGCCGAGCTGCCTCCCGGCGTCGCGTCGGGAAGCGCGCGCTCGAGCGCGACCAGCAGCGCGCTGCGCCGGCGTGCATATTCGACCCGCAGGCGGCGCACGCCGCGCTCGAACGCCGCGCTCGTCAGCAGGCGGGCGAACGCCAGCTGGTCGAGCGACGGCGACGCGCCGCCGAGCTCCCATCGCAGATCGCCGGCGTCCTCGGCCAGCGCGGGCGGCACGACCATCCAGCCCAGGCGCAGCGCGGGGGCGAGCGTGCGGGACGCAGTGCCGATGTAGATCACCCGCTCCCGCGCGAGGCCCTGCAGCGCGCCCACCGGGCGGCGGTCGTAGCGCAGCTCGCCGTCGTAGTCGTCCTCGACCAGCAGCGCGTCCGTCCTGCGTGCCCATGTGAGCAGCGCCTGGCGGCGCTCGGGTGACAGCGTGCCGCCGCCGGGGTACTGGTGCGCCGGCGTCAGGAACGCCGCGCCGACGCCGGCGCCGTCCAGCGCCTCGACGACGAGGCCGTGTGCGTCGGTGGGCAGCGCCGCCACGTCCAGCCCGGCCCCCGTCACGGCCGCCCGCAGCTCTTCACCGCACGGATCCTCCAGCGCGACGCGCCGCACGCCGGCCTTCACCAGCAGGCGCGCGGCCAGCTGCACGCCCTGGATCGACCCCTGGCAGATCACGACGTCACGCGGATCGGCCGCGACCGCGCGGGCCCGGCCGAGGTAGTCGGCGAGGGCGACGCGCAGGTCGGGCTGCCCGCGCGGGTCGCCGTACGCCAGCGCGGCGCCCGGTGCGGCGTCGAGCGCGGCGCCGTACGCCCGCAGCCAGCCGCGGCGGTCGAACAGCGCGGTGTCGACGGTCTCGATCGAGAAGTCGACCAGCGGCGCGCGCGGCGGCGGGTCGAGTGTCTTCTGACGCGGACCGCCGGGAACGGCGACCACGACCGGCGCCGAGCGCGGCGTGACGCGCAGGAACCCCTGGGCGTGCAGCTCGTCGTAGGCCTCGACGACCACCCCGCGCGAGACGTGCAGCTCGGCCGCCAGCACCCTCGAGGCGGGCAGCCGCACCCCGGCTCGCAACGACCCGAGCCGGATCGCGTCCCGCAGCCGTGCGGCGAGCTGGTCGCGCAGCGGTTCGGGCGCGGTGCGGTCGAGTTCGACGAGCAGCTCCGACGGCCCACTGGTCCGGCTC
>JBBQFB010000233.1:0-6000 GCA_038321545.1 Gaiellales bacterium | reverse complement strand
GGCGTTGATGTTGCCGTCCTTGAGGCCCGTTCGGTGATCGTTGACCATCGTGTACGGGTGCAGGACATACGAACGAATTTGACTCCCGAACGAGATGTCCTGCGCCTCGCCGCGCTCCTTGGCCAGTTCCGCCTCGCGGCGTTTGATCTCGAGCTCGAGGAGCCGGCTCTTCAGCACGCGCATCGCGACCTGACGGTTCTGCTGCTGCGAGCGCTCGTTCTGACACTGGACGACGGTGCCGGTCGGGAGGTGCGTGATCCGGACGGCGGAGTCGGTCTTGTTGACGTGCTGGCCGCCGGCGCCCTGCGCGCGGTACGTGTCGATGCGCAGGTCCTTCTCGTCGATGTCGACCGCAACGTCCTCGTCCAGCCACGGGGCCGTCGTGAGGCTCGCGAAGGCGGTGTGGCGGCGGTGGTCCTTGTCGAACGGCGACAGGCGCACCAGCCGGTGGACGCCCTTCTCGGCCTGGATCACGCCGTACGCGTTGTCGCCCTCGAGCGTGAAGGTGGCCGATTTGATGCCCGCCTCCTCGCCCGGCGTCGCCTCGATCAGCGCCGCCTTGAATCCGCGGTGCTCGGCCCAGCGCAGATACATGCGGAGCAGCATCTCGGCCCAGTCCTGGGCGTCGGTGCCGCCGGCGCCGGAGGTGACCTGGACGAGGGCCGGGCCGCCGTCGTACTCGCCGGTGAACAGCGCGGCTTCCTGGAGCGCGTCGATCTCGCGACGGACGCGCTGGACGCTCGAGGCCAGCTCGCCGGCCATCTCTTCGTCCTCGGCGGCCAGCTCGACCATCGTCGGCAGGTCGTCGAGCTCGGCGGACAGGCGGTCGAACAGCTCGAGCTCGCGGGCGAGCTTCGCCCGCTCGGCGCTCACCTTGCCGGCGGCGCGGGCGTCGTCCCAGAATCCGGGTGCGGAGATCGACTCGTCGAGCTCGGCGATGCGGGTGCGGAGCGCATCGGGGTCAAAGGTAATCACGGACCCAGACGAGCCGGGCCCTCAACTCCTCGACAGCTGCCGCAAGATCCTCGGGTTCCTGGACGGGTGCGGCGGCGTCGGACACGTCCGGAGGGTAGCGAACCGTCCCATCCGGGCCGCCCCATGCCACCGCCGAACGCCCGGGGTCTGACCCCGCCGCGCGTCGTTCTGGGGCCAGACCCCGGAACGCTTCGTGCCGGAAGGCGCGCAGGTCGCACGACATGTGGGGAAGGGTGCGAAGGTGGCACTTGGCGCGCGCGTTGCGGCACGCGGGTTGGCTCTAGGGTCGACTCCATGTCACGACGCCCACGCGAGATTTCCAGCGCCGGCTTCTACCACGTCTACTCGCGTGGAACGGGCGGGCTCGTCTTGTTCGAAGACGATGCAGACCATCACTTTCAGTACACCCTGTACGGCCGAGCCACGGCGCGACACGGCTGGAAGATCCACGCACACTGCCTGATGAAGACCCACCAGCACGTACTGGTCGAGGTGCCGCACGCAGCTCTCGTGAGCGGCATGCACCTGCTCGGCACGTGCATGGCGATGCGCCTGAACCGACGTCGCGACCGGTTCGGGCACGCAACTGCGAGCCGGTTCGGCTCCTCGGCCCTGCACAGCCACGGAGACGTCGCCCGGGTCGCGCTCTACATCGCGAACAACCCCGTCGCGGCCGGTCTGGTCGACGATCCGCGCAGCTACCCGTGGTCGTCGCACCGCGCGACGCTCGGCATCGAACACGGCCCGGCATGGCTCGAGACCGGCTGGCTGCCACGCCTGTTCGCAACCGCGCCTGCCAATGGCCCGAGCCGGTACGCCGACCGGGTCGACCGGCAGGCCGCTGCGATCGTTGCCGCTCGACCCGCGGCGTAAGCTGCCGCGGTGCAGCGCCGCGCCCTCGCGATCCTCCTCGCTGCCTCGGCCGCATGGCTCGCCGCGACCTCCACCCGCGACGCGATCCGCGCGCCCGGCGGCGGCATCGACGGCGCAGCCCGGCGCTTCGCCGGCATCGACCGGCTGACCGCCGCCACCGGCGGCGTGTCCCGCACCTCGGCCGACCGCTACCTGGTCGTCACCCCGCCCGCAGGCGGACGCGTGCGGCCCGGCATCGCCGAGATGTACGTCGGCAAGGCCCTGCTGCCGGCGGCCCGGACGACCGACGCCGGCACCGCGACCCTCCGCGTGCGCATCTCCGACACGGGCGCGATCGTCGTGGAGCGGCTGCGATGATCGCGGCCCTCGTCGCCGTCGCGCTGTTCACCGGCCTCGGCGGCGCCGCCCTCGCGCTCGCCGGCATCGACCGGCCGCTGCTGGCACCCGCCACCGGCGTCGCGATCGCCGGCGTCGTCGTCGCGACCGCCGCCACCGCCGGCCTCGCGATCGGCCCGGTCGCCCTCGCGATCGTCGCGGCCGTCCTCGCCGCCGTCGCGTTCGCCCGCCGGGGCCGCCGCCGCCCGTCGCTCCCGCAGGTGCCGGTGCTGATCATCATCGCCTGGACGACCCTGCAGGCCGGCCTCGCCGCGAGCACGCCGCTGTCCGCCTTCGACGGCCTCGTGACGTGGGCGTTCAAGGCCCACGCCCTGCTCGTGTTCGGCACGCCCGACTCGCCGCCCTTCGACCCCGCGCTCTACCCTGGCCCGCACCCGGAGTACCCGATCCTGTGGCCGTCGATCCAGGCCACGGCGCTGCGGATCAACGGCGGCTACGACGACGCCGTCCTGCGTGCGAACGCGATCGCCGTGCTCGGATGCCTGCTGCTCGGCGCCTCCGCGCTGCTCGCCGACCGGGTCGGCGCGTGGTGGACGCTCGCGTTCCTGGCGCCGTTCGCCGCCAGCCCGGTGGTGCTCGCCAACGCGTCTGCCGGCAACGCCGACGCCATCCTCGCCGGGCTGCTCGCGATCACGCTCGTCGCCACGTTTCGCGCCCTGTCGGAGGAGGACGGACGCCGCCTGCTGCCCCTCGCGGCCGTGTTCGCCGCCGCCGCCGTGCTGACGAAGAACGAGGGGCTGCTGGGGACGGTCGCGATCCTCGCGGCGGCAGCCATCGTCACCCGCCGCCGCGCTGTCGTGATCCCCGCCGTCGCGGTCGTCGTCACCTACCTCCCGTGGCGCGCCTTCCGCGCCGCGCACGACCTGACCGACCCCGACTTCTCCGCCAGCGCCGGCCATCTCGGCGACCGCGCGGGCAAGATCCCGGGCATCGTCGCGACCATCGCGGGACGCGTCCTGACGCCGTCCGCCTGGGGCGTCGCCACCATCCTCGCGCTGGTCCTGCTCGCGCTCGCCCGCGGCCGCATCCGCGCGCTCGCGGCCGTCTGGGCGACGCTGGTCGGCGCCGGCCTCACCGTCAGCTACCTGGCGACGTCGCTCGATCCGGGTGCGCGCCTGCAGAGCAACGCGGAGCGCACCACGCTCCAGCTCGTGCTCGGTCTGCTGTGCCTGGCCGCGCTGGCGCTCAGTCAGCGCCGTGACAGCGCTTGAACTTCTTGCCGCTGCCGCACCAGCACGGGTCGTTGCGCCCGACCTCGAGCTCGACCCGGCGCTGCTCGACCGGCTCGGGGAGGATGTCGATCGGCTCGTCGACCGCGCCGTTGGTGACGTAGCCGCCGTCGCGGGCGTCGGCCAGCGCCGAGTGCTCCTCGTGCTGCGCGATCAGCCCCTCGAGCGTCGCACCGCCGCGCTCCGGATCGAACGCGTCGATGATCGCCGTCGGGCCCTCGGCGCCCTGCGGGCCCTCGACCTCGACCACGAAGTGGAAGAGGTTCGAGATGACCTCCTCCTGCACGCGGATCATCATGTCGGAGAACATCGAGTGGCCCTCGGTGCGGTACTCGACGAGCGGATCCTTCTGGGCCAGGCCGCGCAGGTGGATGCCCTCGCGCAGGTACTCCATGTCGTCCAGGTGCTGGCGCCAGTGGGTGTCGATCGACTGCAGCAGGTAGAAGCGCTCGGCCTGCCGCATCAGGTCGGGCGCGATCCGCGCGACCGTCGCCTCCTTCTCCTCGTAGGCGTGCTGCGCGTCGGCCGCTACCCGGTCGAGCAGGTCGTCCTTCGCAAGCGTCTCGTGGTCGCCGAGATCGGCGAGCGTGAACGACACGGGATACACGCCGCGCAGGCCGACCAGCATGCCGTCGAGGTCCCAGTCCTCGGAGAACGAGTCGTCGGTGTGCGCCTCGACGATGCTCCAGACGGTCTCGTCCATCCACTCGCGGATCAGGTCGGAGATGTCCTCGCCGTTCAGCACCCGGTGGCGCTGCTCGTAGACGACGCCGCGCTGGATGTTCAGCACGTCGTCGTACTTGAGGACGTTCTTGCGGATCTCGAAGTTGTGCTCCTCGACGCGCTTCTGCGCGCCCTCGATGCGGTTCGTGAGCATCGAGTGCTCGATCGGCTCGCCCTCGGGCACCTTCAGCCGGTCGAGGATCTTGTAGATCCGGTCGCCCGCGAACAGCCGCACCACGTCATCCTCGGCGGACAGGTAGAACCGCGTCTCGCCCGGGTCGCCCTGACGGCCTGACCGGCCACGGAGCTGGTTGTCGATGCGCCGCGACTCGTGCCGCTCGGTGCCGAGCACGTACAGGCCGCCGGCCTCGGGCACGCCCTCGCCGAGCTTGATGTCGACGCCACGACCGGCCATGTTGGTCGCGATCGTGACCGCGCCCCGCTGCCCGGCGTCGACGATGATCTCGGCCTCGCGCTCGTGCTGCTTCGCGTTCAGCACGTTGTGCGGGATGCCCCGCGCGACGAGCTGGTCGGAGAGCATCTCCGAGATCTCGATCGAGATGGTGCCGACCAGCACCGGCTGGCCCTTCTGGTGCCGCTCGGCGATGTCGTCGGCGACGGCGGAGAACTTCTCGCCCTTCGTCTTGAACACGACGTCGTTCTGGTCGTTGCGGATCATCGGCACGTTGGTCGGGATCGATACGACCTCGAGCTTGTAGATCTCGCCGAACTCGTTCGCCTCGGTGGACGCCGTGCCGGTCATGCCGGCGAGACGCTCGTACATGCGGAAGTAGTTCTGGATCGTGACGGTCGCGACCGTGATGTTCTCGGCCTCGATCTTCACGCCCTCCTTGGCCTCGACGGCCTGGTGCAGGCCCTCGGACCAGCGCCGGCCCTCCATGATGCGGCCGGTGAACTCGTCGACGATCTTGACCTCGCCGTCCTGCACCACGTACTCGACGTCGCGCTTGTAGAGCGACTCGGCCTTGAGCGACTGGATCAGGTGGTTGACGAGCGGCCCGGTGCCGGGCGCGTAGAGGTTCTCGACGCCGATCGCCTTCTCGACCTTGTGGACGCCGTCCTCGGACGGCGACACCGTCTTGCGCTTCTCGTCGACCTCGTAGTCCTCGGGGATCGTGAGGCGCTTCGCGATGCGCGCGAACTCGTAGTAGGTGTTCGCGGCCTCCTCCGGCTGCCCGGAGATGATCAGCGGCGTGCGCGCCTCGTCGATCAGGATCGAGTCGACCTCGTCCACGATCGCGTAGTAGTGGCCGCGCTGGACGGTGCCGGCCACGTCGACGGCGAGGTTGTCGCGCAGGTAGTCGAACCCGAACTCGGAGTTCGTGCCGTACGTGACCTCGCAGTCGTACGCCGCCTTGCGCGCGTCCTGCGGCATGTTCGACTGGATCACGCCGACCGTCACGCCGAGCGCGCGGTAGAGCGGTCCCATCCAGTCGGCGTCGCGTCGCGCCAGGTAGTCGTTGACCGTCACGAGGTGCACGCCGTTGCCGGCCAGCGCGCGGAAGCAGACGGCGAGCGTGGCCACCAGCGTCTTGCCCTCGCCCGTCTTCATCTCGGCGATCGTGCCGTCACCGAGCGTGTAACCGCCCATGATCTGCACGTCGAAGTGGCGCATGCCCAGCGAGCGCCAGCCGGCCTCGCGGACAACCGCGAACGTCTCGGCCTGCACCTCGCCGAGCGCCTTCTCGGCGTCCTCGCCGGCGGCGATCCGCTCCCGGACCTGATCGCGCAGCTCGCCGTAGCGGGCGCGCAGCTCGTCGTCGGACAGCGGGGTGATCGAGTC
>JBBQFB010000232.1:0-6002 GCA_038321545.1 Gaiellales bacterium | reverse complement strand
TCACGCTTCTCCTCCGGATGGAAGCTTGCTGGCCTTGAGTGAGAGCCGCAGACCTTCGAGCCGGCGACGCACGGAGGCGTCGACCAGCAGGTCGCGGACACGGAGCACGACGCCGCCGACGATCGACGGATCGACGGTGCGGCGGATGGTGACGGTCTGTCCGGTGGCCGACTCGAGCTTCTGCCGCAGGCTGTCCGCCTGGGCATCGTCGATCGGCACCGCCGTCGTCACGGACACTGCGAGCTCGCGCTGCTCGCGCCGGTACCGGTCGGCGAACGCCTCGGCGGCGTCGACGAGCAGTTCCAGGCGGCCGTGCGAGATGAGCACGTTCAGGAAGTTGGCGACCAGCGGCTCTCCGCCGGCGGTCATCGAGTCGAGGACCCGCCGCTTGGCGTCGGCCGGGAAGGCCGGGTTGCGGAGGAACCGCGCGAGGTCGGGTGCGTCGTCGATCGCGGAGCGCACGGCCGAGACGTCGCGGTTGACGGCATCGAGCCGGTCGGCCGCGAGCGCTGCCTCGTAGAGCGCCTCGGCGAACGGGAGTGCTGCGGCGTCGGCCATCGTCAGTCGTTCGTCAGCTTGGAGAAGTCGACACCGGACAGCGCCTCGTCGATCAGCCGCTTCGACTCGCCGGCGTCGAGCTTGGTGCGCAGCACGGCCTCGGTGGCCTGCATCGTCAGCTCGGCGATCTCCGACTTGATGCGATCGAGCGACTGCCGCGTCTCGGCGGCGATGGCCGACTTGGCGGCTGCCACGCCGCGTTCGCGCTCGGCCTGGAGCTCGTCCTGCATGCGGCGGCGCTCCTCCTCGCCCGTGCGCTTCGCGCGCTCGACGATCTCGGACGCCTCGTGTCGAGCGGCCGCCAGCTGCTGCTTGTACTCGTCGAGCAGCTTCTGCGCCTCGTCCCGAGCGCCCTCGGCGGCCTCCAGGTTGGTCTGGACCGCGCGCCGACGCGCCTCGAGCATCTCGGCGATCCGGCCGAATGCGACGCGCCGCAGGACGTACAGCACGATCAGGAACGTGAGCAGCGTCCAGATCATCAGCCCGGGAGCGGGCTTGATCAGGAGGATGTTGTCGTCGAGGAGCGGCAGCATTGCGTCCCGCTGCTACGCGATGAAGAACGCGACGAACGACATCAGGAGGGCGTAGAACGTGATCGCCTCCGTCAGCGCGAGGCCGAGGAACATCATCCCCTGGAGATCGCCGCGCAGCTCCGGCTGGCGGGACACGCCCTCGATCGTCTTGCCGATCAGGTAGCCCACGCCCACGCCCGGGCCGATCGCGCCGAAGCCCGTGCCGAGGCCGAGCTCGAGGGCCTTTGCTGCATTGAGCAGGCCGTCATCGGTAAGCGCCATGGTCTCTTCAATCCTCCGTGGAAGGTCGGGTCAGGGTCAATGGTTCGGCTCGATCGCGCCGCCGATGTAGATGCCCGAGAGCATCGCGAAGATGTATGCCTGGAGCGAGGCCACGAGACCCCACTCGAAGAGGTAGAACACGATTGCCACCGGCACGCCGATCGCACCGATGAAGACGTTGCCGAGCAGGATGGCAAACCCGAGGCACATGATGATCAGCAGGTGGCCGGCGAGCATGTTGGCGAACAGCCGGACGCTGAGCGAGATCACGCGCAGCAGCTGCGAGAGGATCTCGAGCGGGATCAGGAACGCCGTCAGCAGCGCGCCGCCGACGCCGGTGATGCCGGTGTGCGGCACCCAGCTCTTGAAATAGGGCCGCACGCCGTTCGCGCGGATGCCCTCGACGTGCGAGATCACGATCGTCATCAGCGTCAGCGCGAGCGTGACCGAGATGTTGGACGTGGCCGCGTAGATGGTCAGCCCGGGGATGCCGCCGCCCCACGTGTTGTGGGTGTCGAACGGCAATGGGATGAACGAGATCATGTTCAGCGTCCAGATGAAGATGAACAGCGACGCGACGTACGGGAACCAGCGCGTGAACGCCGCCGAGGGCAGCGTCGAGCGGCCGATGTTCGTCTCCGCGAACGTGTAGATCAGCTCGACCACCGTCTGCAGCCGCCCGGGCTGCTGCTTGAGTCCGCCGCGCAGCCACAGCGCGATCGCGATCGAGATGACCGCTGCGATCCACAGATAGCAGATGGCCTTGGAGATGCCGAAGTCGAAGGGTCCCACCTGGAGTGAGAACCACGGCTTGACGATGAACTCCTCGATCGGCTGGAACTCGTCCTTGCCGCCCTTGGTGGCCGCCTGGGCGAGCGCGGGAGCGGCGAGCAGGACGGGCAGCGCGAGCAGCGCGGCACGGCGAACGACGTTCACACGTTCTCCTTCTTCTCGGAGCGGGCGACGGACTGGGCGACGGTGTGCGAGATGGCCCGCGCCAGGAAGTCTGCGGTGAACACCACGAGGAAGACGATCGCGGCGACGACGCCCACGTCCTCGTTGACGACCTTCGCGAAGATGAACAGGCCGCCGAACGTGATCCAGGCCCGGGAGATCAGGCCGATGCCGGTGATACCGACCGCGGTGACCTGCATCTTGCCGCGCGCGAGCCGGTCGATGCCGATCGCCGAGAGCCAGTTGACGGCGAAGATCGCGACGCCGAGCGCCCACCCTCCGAGCGAGAGGTCGCTGAGCAGGAACACCGGCAGGATCAGCAGCGCGACGATGAACCCGGCGCCCCGGGCGAGCAGCGCCGGACCAGCCGAGCGCGTCCCCTGGTAGACGGGGTAGTCGGTCATCGTGGTGGGAGTTTGATCCACTTCAGGTAGACGACGTAGAAGCCGAGGACGATGCCCGCCGCAGCGCCCCCGAGGGCGAAGACGTACGGCAGGCCGATCAGGAGCCCGAGACCCAGACCGAGTCCCGTTCCGAGCAGGATCGCAGCGACGATAGCGATTCCGGCCGAGAGGCCGGAGGCATCTGGCCCCCGACCCGGTGGTATGACGCCGGTGATCCGGTGCCTCCTACGAGCCTGCTCGTGCCCACTCGACTCCTCCAGCGGGCGAGCCGATCGTAGCACACGGCCGTCCGGGTTCGTGACAGGTGGCGGCGACGCGCCGACATCACGGAAACCCTCGTAACGGTGCGGGATCGCGACGTCGGCGCGCCCGCGCCGCGCTCCGACCTTGTGACGAATCAGAAGCGCCGAGCGACGGCCGCGACGTCGTCCAGGAGAAGCTCCGCGAGGCGGGTCGTGGCGGCTGCCAGGGCATCCAGATCGTCTGCCCGCAGCTGTGCCCCGGCCGTCGCCACCAGCAGCCGGTCGGAAAGGCACTCGATCAGAAGTGGCGGCAGCTGCGGGTCGAGCAGCTCGACCACGAGCTCCTCCGGAAGGGTCTGGAGACCGTCCACGACGTAGCGCCCCGCCAGCAGCGCCGGTGTGTCGTCAGGGTTCGCCCGGGGCGCGAACCACAGCTCCTCGAACGGGCCCGCGGCGCGCACCCGGAGACCGCTCAACCTCGGCGTTCCCTCGACGACGAGTGCCGCGCCGGTCAGCGTGCCCCGCCGCGGAGCGGGACCGCGCCCGAGGAACGCGCACGCTCCGGAACCGTCGGCGGCCCGTACGATCCAGCCGAACTGCTGGGCGAACAGCGAGTCGCGGATCTCCGCGCGCGACGCGATCGGCACGGACCGCGGCGGGCCGCTCTCACGCTGGGCGAGACCACGGTAGGGCTCGGGCACGAACGACAGGTCGAGCGTTTGCTGCGGCCGTGGGGCGAACGCGTGCCGGCCGCACCAGAGCACGAACGCCGTCTCGCCGGGGTCGCGGCCGCGCGCCGACCGGCGCAGCCAGAGCCACGCAGCGGAGGCAGCCGTCAGGACGGCCGCGATGGGTGCGGATTCGCGCCACAAGGCCGTCGCGCCACCCTACGACGGGCGAAACGGCGCGCGCACGTGCCGGACGGCCTACCTGCCGGGCGCTACGCGCTGGGCGTCAGGTCGACCGAGTCGACCGCGATGGTCGCGTCGAACAGTTCCTTGCGACCGTGCTCCGGCGTGCGTACCAGCCGGCCGGTCTCGTCCTGCGAGTACTGGCCGACGACCATCAGCGGAGGCGAGTACGCGTGGATGGACACGGCGGGCGCTCCGTCGGCGTGGGCCACCGAGTGGATGTAGCCGCCGGCGCCGTGCCGCGAGGTGCCCGGAGTCATCCGGATCGGCTCCGCCTTCGCACCGAGCACCAGCATGCCCTCGTCGAGGCAGCCAGCGGCACAGCACAGGCCGACGCCGGAGCGGTCGTGGTCATGGAAGCCAGTGCGCTGTCCGGACATCCAGCTGAGCACCCAGACGTCGATCCAGCGATCCTCGTACAGCAGCTCGTAGCGCCGCCGCGAGCGGTCGATGACCACGAGCGGGCGCCACAGGTCGTCCCGCGCGGCGATCTGTCGCACGACCAGCTCGAGCGCCTCGGGCGAGTACTGGCCGCCCGGCGTCAGCAGCTCGGCCGTACGGGCTGCCAGCTCCGCCGAGTACGGCTCAACGTGCACGGGTGTCAGATCGATCGCCATGTCCTTGCCTTCGCAACGTAGCAGCGGAGGGTTCAGACAGGTTGCCAGAAGGTCAGCCGGCCACACCTTCACGACGGCGGCGTCGCTCCGCCACCAGCGGCACGTCATCCTCGGGGTCGGCGTTGCGCGCGATGCCGATCATCCGCAGGTGGCGGTACTTGATGATCTCGAGCTCGTACACCACGAATCCGGATGCCATCAGCGCGACCAGCGCGAACCCCGACAGCGCCAGCGTCTGCCCCCAGTCGACCGAGCCGTCGGGCCGCTTGTAGTGCAGGAATCGCACCGCGAGCGCGAACGCGGCCAGCACCAGGCACCAGCCGTACAGGACCAGCGCCGCCTGCCGCTGCGAGTACCCCACGCGCAGCATGCGATGGTGGAGGTGGTTGCGGTCGGCAGCGGTCACCGACTGGCCGTACTTGAGCCGTTTCAGGATCACGAACGACGTATCGAGGATCGGCACCAGCAGCACGATCAGCGGGAACACGAGGGACAGGGCGGCGGCCGTCTTCATCACGCCCGTGATCGACATCGAGGCGAGCAGGAACCCCAGCGGCAGGGAGCCCGCGTCGCCCATGAAGATCCTCGCGGGGTGGAAGTTCCACGGCAGGAACCCGAGGCAGGCCCCGCACACCGCGGCCGCCAGGGTGGCCGCCGCGAACCGGTCGAGCGACAGGGCGAGGATGCAGAAGGTGCCCGCCGAGATCAGGCACAGGCCGGCGGCCAGCCCGTCCATGCCGTCCGCGAAGTTCACGATGTTCGCGACCGCCATGATGAACACGACCGTGATCGGGTACTGGATCGCGCCCAGCGACACCGGGTCGATGAAGGGCAGCGTGAGGTGGTCGATGGTGACGCCCTGGGAGACGGGGATGATCGCGCAGCCGGCCTGGCCGAGGAACTTCAGCGGGGGCGCCATGTCGATGCCGTCGTCGACGGCGCCCAGCGCCGAGATCAGGATCGCGCCGATCAGGATCGCGCCGTAGTCGTCGTTCGTGAACGGCAGGTTCAGCACGACGGCGGCGACGATGCCGGCCATGATCGCGAGACCGCCGAGCAGCGGAACGGCCTGATCGTGGATGCGGCGGCCGCCGGGACGGTCGACCACGTTCAGACGACGGGCCAGCCGGATGGCGAGCGGCGTGCCGACCAGGCCCACGACGAGCGCGGCAATCACGAACGCGTAGAGCGCGGACGGAGCGCTCACCCGCTGCGCGATGATGTCGGGCACGGGAGTAGCAGCGTACACCCCCCGGCGGGCGCTGCGGCTAGGAGGGGGCTACCGGGTGCCCCAGATCCGGTCGCCGGCGTCGCCGAGACCCGGCAGGATGTAGCCGATCTCGTTCAGCTGCCGGTCGACCGCGGCGACGTAGATCTCGACGTCGGGATGCGCGTCGTGCAGCGCCGCGATGCCCTCCGGCGCGGCGATGATCGACAGCAGCCGAACCGAGCGCGCGCCCTGCTCCTTGCAGAGCCGGGCGGCATCGACGGCCGAGCCGCCGGTGGCGAGCATCGGGTCGAG
>JBBQFB010000231.1:0-6033 GCA_038321545.1 Gaiellales bacterium | reverse complement strand
CCGAGCATCGGGTGGTGCGGGACGCCTCCGGTCGGGTCCAGCTTCCCGTGCGGCCGTGCGTGCTCCCCGCGCGCGAGCTCGCGGGTGGGGGCCTCCCGGGGGTGCCGGGTCGCGCGCCGCGGTCCGGTCACGGCACCGGCGGAGCGGCGGTGGAGGCGCGAATGACAAGCTCCGGCGGCGTCGGGACGATCACGTCGTGGGCACCGTCGCCGCCGATCACCTTGATGACCTGGTCGACGGCTGTCTCCGCCATCTCCCTGAGCGGCATGCGGATCGCGGTCAGGGGCGGGTCCAGGTAGGCGGCGAGCGGGGCGTCGTGGAAGGTCACGAGCGAGATGTCGCGCGGCACCTGGAGCCCGGCCTGGCGGATCGCGGCCAGGACGCCGACGCTCTCCACGATGCTCGCAACGGCGAGCGCGGTCGGACGGGCGCCGGTCTCGCGGAGGGCCTGGAATGCGCGGAAGCCGCCCTCCTCCGTGAACTGGCCGGCAGAGACGGCGATGTCGGCGGCGAGCCCGTGGCGCTCCATGGCCGACCGGTACCCGTCGAGCCGCCGCGAGGCGGTGTCGGCGTTGTGCGGACCCGCGATGTGCGCGATGCGCCGGTGGCCGAAGCTGACGAGGTGGTCGACGGCGAGGGCCATTCCGGCCGCATCGTCGGCAGACACGCAGAGCGCGCCACGTTCCGACCGGCGGTTCAAGAGGACGTAGGGGATCCCGTGGCGATTCAGGTCGTCGATGAAGCGGTCGTCGGTTGTCGCGGAGGCCACGATCAGTCCGTCGACGCGTCGTTCGAGGAGGAGCCGGCGATGGACGTCGCCGCTCCGCGCAAAGTCGTCGGCGTCAGCCAGCAGGACGACGTAGCCGCAGGCCGCCGCCTTCCGCTCCGCGCCCTGGATGAGGTCCGCGTTGACCGCGTTCGCGACGTTCGGCAAGACCAGACCGAGGGTCGTCGTCCGTTGCAGCTTCAGGCCGCGGGCGAGGGCGTTCGGGGTGTATCCGAGATGGCGGGCGGCGTTCCGCACGCGCCGTCGCGTCTCGGGCCGCGCGGAGAGCGTCGGATCGTCGTTGAGGATGCGCGACGCGATCGACGGGTTCACCCCGGCCGCCTCGGCGACATCGCGGAGCCGGACGGGAGCAGGTCCCTTGCCCCGTTTCATCGCAGCAGGTCGCGCGGCAGACCGATCCGGTTGAAGTCCTTGGCGGCCGCCTCGACGTGACGACGGCCGTTGCTGAGCGAGATCATGTGGTGGCCGGGAAGCAACGCATCGAACTCCACGGCGGCGACCCGATTCATGGAGTCAGCATAGAGCTGAAGGTTGGCATCGGGCACGTTCTGCAGAATGATCGCTCCGCCCCAGAACACGAGGTCGGACGCGAACAGGTAGCTGCGCCGTCGTCCTTGCAGGCGCAGGACGTAGTGCCCGTCGCAGTGCCCCGGTGTCGCAATCGCGTCGAGCTCGAGCGCGCCGACCCGCATCCGCTCGCCGTCGGCGAACTCGTGAGCGACGGGGCACGGCTCCCACCGGTACTCGGGCGGGTAGAACCCGAAGGACTGTGCCCACGTCAGCCCGATCCGGTCTGCGTCGGCGACGCGGATCGTCTCCGCCGCCTCCGTCGGCGCCCACAGCTCGGCACCGGTCGCGCGCACGAGGCCCGCGGCGCCGCCGACGTGGT
Source organism: Gaiellales bacterium (assembly GCA_038321545.1). GTDB lineage: Bacteria > Actinomycetota > Thermoleophilia > Gaiellales > F1-60-MAGs149 > VFJZ01. Next base: position 4,357 of record JBBQFB010000231.1, on the reverse strand, counting down.
CGGCGTGGTAGTGGGTGACGAAGATCCGTGAGATCCGCTCGGGATCGAACCCGTCCCCGCGGATGAGGTCGAGGATCTCCTCCTGGCCCGGCCCGAAGCCGGCGTCGATGAGGGCCAGCTCATCGCCGCCGTCGATCAGATACGTATGGCAGTCGAGACGGTGCGTGAGGTTGAAACCGTAGTCTCCGCCGCCGACCAGGTAGACGTCCTCTGTAAGGCGCATCGTCAGCTCGCCGGGACGCTGTAGGCGTGGGCGGTGAGGCCACCGTCGACGACGAGATTCACGCCGGTGACGTAGGCCGCATCGTCGGACGCGAGGTAGGAGAAGGCGGCGGCGATGTCGTCCGGCGCGGCGAGACGGCCGATCGGCACGACGGGGAACCCCTCGCGTCGCCACTTCGCCATCAAGTCCTCACCGACGAGGTCGACGGACTGCTGCGTGTCACCAGGCCCGGGGCTGACGCAGTTCACGCGGATGCCGTACTCGACAAGTTCCAGGGCGAGGGTCTTGACGAGGTTTGCGATCGCGGCCTTCGTCGCGTTGTAGTGCGAGAACTGCGGGCTACCGCCGAGAGACGAGATCGATGACGTGAACAGGAGCACGCCGCCCGTGCCGTGATCGCGCATCGCCCGGGCACTGCGCTGGGCAATCACGAACGACGCGTTGAGATTGACTGCGATGACCTTCTGCCAGGAGGCGTCCGGCATGTCGATGAACGGCTCCTGCGTCCACGCCGCCGCGTTGGAGATCACCACGTCGAGATGGCCGGCGCCCTCGAGCCCACGGCGGACGGCGGCGTCGGCACCCTCGAAGGTGGACAGGTCCTCGCAGACCGTCGTGCTGGCGGCGCCCAGCGCGGAGAGTTCCGCGGCGACCGCGTCAAGCCGGTCCTGGATGCGGTCGACGAGCACCAGGTGGGCGGCGCCCTCCTGTGCGAACCGAAGTGCCGTCGCCCGGCCGAATCCGCTGCCGCCGCCGGTGATGAGCACGTTCCGGCCCGTGTGCCGATTGCCGTCCACCGAACCTCCCGAAAATCGATTCTCCAACGGCCCGGATCTTTCCAACCGGGCACCTGTGTGTCAAGCGTGCTACCCGGCGCGGCCGCGACCGTCGACTTCACGGAGGAAGTCGATCACGGCGGCGTTCGACCGTTCGGCATTGTCCATCAGATTCGCATGTCCGCTCGTCTCGAGGAGCAGAAATTCGCGCCGGCGGGCCTGCACCAGGTTGTCGTAGATCCACTGTCCGCCTGCGCCGCTCGGCCCCTGGACGGCCGGCGAGAGCTGATCCTCGCCGCCGACCATGACCAGCGTCGGTGCTGTCACCCGCGCGACATCGGGTCGGAGGTCAGTCTCCATCATGGCGTCACAGGCGTCGCAGAAGACGTCGGTGTCGACCATCCGGCCCACCACGTCCATCACGGCTTCGACGATGGCTTCCACGCCGACCGTGTCGAGGAAGCGTCGCGATACGGCCTTGCCCGTCAACTCCTCGGCCAGCTCGCGACTTCCGCAGCCGTACGCGCGGGCGAGGGCCTTCCAGACCGAGAACTGCAGACCGGCAAGCGAGTCCGATTTCGCGCTGCAACCGCCCAGCACCAGGCCATCGACGCGATCCGGATAGCGGGCCGCATAGCGCACCGCCACCAGGCTCCCCATCGATCCGCCGTGGACGTGCGCGCGCTCGACGCCGAGCGCATCGAGCAGCGCCGCCATGTCGTCCGCCCAGGTGTCGAACGTGTACCGCTGCTGCGGGCGGGAGCTCGCACCGTACCCACGCGGATCGAAGTCGATCACGGTGAAGTGCTCGGTCATCGCCGGCGTCACGAGCGCGTAGCCCTCGTGTCCGGAGACCGCGCCGGGCACCTGGATCAGGTAGGGACCGGTACCGGTGAGCTGATGGTAGATGTCGACGTCATCGATGCGAACGGTGGGCATGCGGGGCTCCTGTCTCGGGGCGGGCCGTCTCAGGCGCAGGCAATCGACTCGCCATCCCAACGGTTGAAGGCCGGCATGCCCGCGCCAGCCAGCCGGGCGCGCGCGGCGTACCACGACTCCGCCCACGCCTGCGGATCGTGCAGCACGCCTTCCGGATGGGCGCGACTTCGAGCCAGAAAGCCGGGGAAGTCCGGCCGTCCGGTTGCCTCGCCGGGATGCTGGTAGCGCAGGTCGATGCTGATCCGAACCCGGTCCTGCGACGTGTTCTGCAACGACGCGTGAACGAGATTCTGGCCAAACAGGAGCACGCTGCCCGCCCGCATCGGGAGATTCACGGCCTCACCGACCGCGACCGAGCGCTCCGGGATCCCGACCTGGTCGACCGGACAGTGCTCGAGCAGCGGCAGGCGGTGGCTGCGCGGAATGACACGCATGCACCCGTTCTCCTCGTCAGCGTCGGTGACGGCGATCCAGCACGACAGGATCGATGACGCATCGGCCTCGGGGAGGAGCACCCCGAGGTCCTGATGCCACGGCACCGCGGCCGCCAGGAAGCTCGACCGGTCTCCCTCGCGCACCGGCACGGCCGGGGTCTTGAACCGGACGTGCTGCACGGGGCTCGAGAGGACCTCGGGCCCGATGATCGCCTCGACCACGTCGAGAAGGCGCGGGTGCGTGAGGAGTGCGAACATCGCCGGGCTGACGTTGAGCGGCGTGTCAGCGCGGATCGACGACTGCGGCAAGCTGATATCGAACGGCTGGAACATCCCGCCGCCGAGCTCACGGCAGCACGCAACGATTTGCTCAGGCAACGGCAGCCGGGCGGAATCGGAACGGCCGGAGCCAGTCCCCTGGCGATCCGCGACCAGCCGGTTGACGATCGCCTCCCACTCGGCGAAGCACGGGCTGAAGTCGGCCTCGGGATCGAAGACGTCCGGGACGATTGCGTAGCCAACGTCCTCGAGCCGCGCGCGCACGTCGACCGCGGTCGCATCCATGGCGGGACCTCCAGCCGGTGTCGTTCGTCGGAAGCGGCGAGGGTATCAGAAAATCGATTCTCCGTCCGCTCCGTCAGGCGTCCGGACGCGCCGGCATCCCGGGCTCCGTCGAGGCCGCCGCGAACATGCCGGCCGCTCCGCCGCGGCGGAGCCGACGAAGGGGACACGATCTGGCGGTCCAGGTACAGCTACCCGGGGTGCGGGCGAGGCTCCAGCCTCGATCCCTCGCGGGGTCTACGGCTGGGCGAGTCGGCCGAGCGTGCTGTCGAGCATTCGGACGAGCTTGTCGGCTGCGCCCGCGATGGCGTCGTCGACGGTCGCGGCCTGATGGTCGACGGCGACCGGTCGGAGGCCGGCGAGGCGTGCTTCGAGCAGGCATCGTTTGTCATCAGTCCCGGACTTCCCGGCATTTACGTCGCTGACGTGCACCTCGATGCGAGTGATCTGGTCGGCGAAACGCGCCAAGGCCGTGGCCACCGAAGCTTCTGCTCCTGCCGCCCATCGTTCGTCTCCCGCGATGTTGTGGTCGGTATTGATCTGGATCTTCACGGCAGCTTCCTTCTCTGGAGGTTGCAGGCCATAGCCCGGTGGTGTGTGGTCGGCGGTCAGTTGCGGTAGATCGTCGCGACCCCGTTCTGGTCGGCCTCTGTCCGGTCGGCACTACGAGCACGTTGCCACCCGAACGAGCAGCGCCTCGGAGGACGTCACTGCGGCCTCCCGCGACCGTGTCCGCCGTCGTCGGTCACGACAGGGCGGCGCCGGCCGCGAGGAACGCGCAGATCAGCACGAACAGGATTCCGAGCAGCGGCAGGATGAACCGCACGTACTTGTCGTAGCCGACCTTCGCGAGGGCGAGGCCGCCCATGACGACGGCGGTGGTGGGGACGAACAGGTTCATCCAGCCCGACGCGGCGTTCCAGGCGGTGATCACGAGCGACCGCGGGACGTCGGCGAAATCACCGAGCGGCGCGAGGATCGGCATCGCCAGCGTCGCATGGCCCGACGTCGATGGGATCAGGAACGCGAGCGGCAGGTTGACCACGAAGATCACGATCGCGAAGATGCCCGAGTTGGTGCCGCTGACCGCGCTCTCCATCGAGTGCAACACGGTGTCGGTGATCTGCGTGTTGTTCATGATCACGGTCACCCCGCGCGCGAGCACGATCACCAGCGCCGGGTAGATGAAGTCGCCGGCGCCCTTGCCGATCGTGTCGGTGAGGCGTCGCTCGCCGAGGCCGCCGACCACGCCGAGGACCACCGATGCGACGACGAACAGCGCTGCGAGCTCCGGGAAGTACCAGTCGAGCTCCCAGCCGTACGGGCTCGCGTCCGGGCCGGAGATGATGCTGGCCCACGGGATGATCGAGAAGATCATGAACGTGAAGGTCAGTCCGACGAGCCAGAGGACGATCTTGTGCCTG
>JBBQFB010000230.1:0-6041 GCA_038321545.1 Gaiellales bacterium | reverse complement strand
GTGTTCACGGCCAACTGCGGCGGCTGCCACACGCTCAAGGACGCCGGCACCACCGGTGCTGTCGGCCCGAACCTCGACGACCTGAAGCCGGACCTCGCCATCGTGCAGCATCAGGTCGAGGTCGGCGGCGGCCCCATGCCCGCGTTCAAAGGCACGCTGTCCGACGCAGAAATCGCGAACGTCGCGGCCTACGTGTCCTCGGCCGCCGGGCAGTAGCCGGCACCGACCGTTCGTCTCCAAGGCCTTCGCATGTACCTCGCGTGGAGGCCCTGTTGCTACCATCAGGCGGCCTCGCACCGCGAAACACGGATGATCATGCGCCCTCGCCTCGCCCCGTTCGTCGCACTTCTCGCCGCCGTCGGCCTCGCCCTCGGCGTCGCCGCCTGCGGCGGGTCCGCAGATCCGTCCGGCACAGTCGCGGGCACGATCACGATCGGCACCGATCAGGTCGTCACCGTGCCCGCCGCCGGCGGAGCCACCGACACGGGTGCCGCGACCGGCACAGGTACCGGCACCGGTGCCGCCACGGACACCGGTGCAGCACCGGCCGCAGGCGACGCGGCCGCGGGCAAGACGGTGTTCACGGCCAACTGCGGCGGCTGCCACACGCTCAAGGACGCCGGTACGTCGGGCGCCGTCGGCCCGAAGCTCGACGAGGTCAAGCCCGACGCGGCCAAGGTTACCGACCGCGTGACCAACGGCAAGGGCGTGATGCCGCCGTTCAAGGGCACGCTGTCGGACGCGGACATCGCGAACGTCGCGGCGTACGTGTCGTCCGTCGCCGGCAAGTAGAGGTGGTGCTGCCGTCCGGGCTCGACCCGGCCAGGCTGCGTGCGGCGTTCCTCGACCTCGACGGCACCGTCCTGCACAACGCGCAGCCGCTGCCGACCGCGGCACCGGCGATCGCGCGTCTCCAGGCCAGCGGCGTCCAGTGTGTGATCGCGACCGGGCGGATGCTGACGAGCGCGCTCAAGGTCGCGGCCCAGCTCGGAATCTCGTCACCGGTGGTCTGTTACCAGGGCGCGATGGTGGGCTCCGCCGAGGGCGAGATCCTACGTCACGACCCGCTCGACATCCCGACGGCGCGTGAGCTGCTGATCGAGATCGAAGCTGCCGGCTTCGACCCCGTCGCGTTCATCGACGAGCACGTGTACGTCGCGCACGAGTCGGAGACGGCGCACACGTACTCGAAGAACGCTGGCGTCGGCTACCGCGTGGTCGGCGACCTCGCGAACTGGCTGCCGGCGCCCGTGACGAAGCTGGTCACGTGGGGCGAACCCGACCAGATGAGCGCGCTGCGCGACGCGCTGCTGCCCGCCTACGGCGACCGCGCGTTCATCGCGAAGAGCCTGCCGTACTACCTCGAGATGGCCGCGCCGGGCGTCTCGAAGGCCACTGGCGCCGCGTATGTCTGCGAGCTGCTCGGCATCACGAGCGCCGAGTGCGTCGCGTTCGGCGACGGTGAGAACGACATCGAGATGCTCGACTGGGCCGGCTTCGGGGTCGCGGTCGCGGAGGGCTTCGAGCCGCTCACGCTCCACGCCGACTGGGTCTGCCCTCCGATCCACGAGGACGGCGTCCCGCGGGTCCTCGACGCGATCGCCGCGGCCCGCGGCTAGCAAGCCTCTAGGATTCGGACATGCTCGACCCGAAGCTCCTGCGCACGGATCCGGACGGCCTCCGCACGGCGCTCGCGCGCCGCGGCGCCGACGGGATGCTCGATCAGGCGATCGTCCTCGACGAGCGCCGCCGCTCACTGCAGACGCAGGTCGACGAGCTGCGCCGACGCCGCAACACGGTCTCGGCCACGATCGGCGACGCGATGAAGCGCGCGAAGGACGATCCGGCCGCCGGCGCGATCGCCGAGCACGCCAAGGCCGAGGTGCGCGAGCTGAAGGCTGACCTCGACCGCTTCGAGGGCGAGCTGACCGAGGTCAGCGCGCAGTTCGAGGCCGCGATGCTGCAGATCCCGAACCTGCCGCACCCCTCCTCCCCGCTCGGCGACCGCGAGGAGGACGCCGCGGTCGTGAAGGTCGTGGGCGAGCAGCCGCAGTTCGGGTTCGAGCCGCGCGACCACCTCGCCCTCGCCGGCCGCTGGATCGACATGGAGCGCGGCGCCCGCACATCGGGCTCGCGGTTCCCCTACCTGATGGGCGACGTCGCCGTGCTGTGGATGGCGCTCTCGCGGTATGCGATCGACGTGCTGCGCGGCAAGGGGCTGATCCCGGTCAACCCGCCCGTGCTGGTGCGCCGCGAGGCGCTGGTAGGCACCGGGTTCCTGCCCGGCGACGAGGCGCAGATTTACCGCGTGCCGGAGGACGAGCTGTACCTCGTGGGCACGTCGGAGGTGTCGCTGGCGGCGCTGCACCTGGGTGAGATCCTGCCGGAGGAAGACCTGCCGCTGCGGTACTGCGGCATATCGACGTGCTATCGCCGGGAGGCGGGAGCGGCCGGCCGCGACACGCGCGGCATCTTCCGGACGCACCAGTTCGAGAAGGTTGAGATGTTCTCGTTCTGCCATCCAGACCGGTCATGGGAGGAGCACGACTGGCTGCTCGAGATCGAGGAGGAGATCGCGCAGGCGCTCGGCTTCCACTACCGCGTCGTCAACGTCGCGGCGGGCGATCTCGGCAATCCGGCCGCGAAGAAGTACGACATCGAGGTGTGGCTGGCCGGCCAGGGGCGCTACCGCGAGCTGACGAGCTGCTCGAACACGACCGACTACCAGGCTCGGCGGCTCGACTGCCGGATGCGCTCGGAAGGCGGTGCGCTGCGCACCGTGCACACGCTGAACGGCACCGCGGTAACGTCGTCGCGGACCGTGATCGGCGTGCTCGAGACGCACCAGCGGGCCGATGGCTCGGTGGCAGTGCCCGACGTGCTGCAGGCGTACGGATTGCCGGCAGTGCTCGGGCCGTACAGCGCCTGAGGCTAGACGTCGAGTTCGAGCGCGCCGGCGTTGCCGACGTAGATGTCGCCGACGTTCCGGACCTGCACGATCACCAGCTCGCCGTCGGGCTGGTGCAGCACGCCGGTCACCCGACCTCGTTCGCCCTTCTTGATCGGGAGTCCCCGCCCGGTGCGCACGCCTGTCGCGAAGCGGACGTTCCGACCGACCAGAGCCTGGGCCTCGGCGGCCGAGTAGTTGTCCTTCGTGAACAGCGGCATCTCCGAAGCATGCACCGGCCCGGCCGAAAGCGCGCCGGGGGCGCGCGGTACGATCGGTCGTCGTGCACGACATCGCGGAGTTCCTCGCCAGCGTTCCCCCGTTCGACGTGCTCTCCGCCGAGGATCTCGACGCGGTTGCCGCGCAGGCGGAGATCGAGTTCTTCGCCGCGGGCTCGATCATCGTCGCCCAGGGTGCCCCGCCGCTCGACGCGATCCGGGTCGTACGGCGTGGCGGAGTCGAGGTGGTCGTCGACGGCGCACCGATCGACCTGACGGGCGAGGGCGATGTGTTCGGCTACGCGTCGATGCTCGCGGGCCTGCCGGCGACCGTCGGGTTCCGGGCGGCCGAGGATACGCTCACGTACCGCCTGCCGGAGGCGGCGGTGCGGGAGCTGTTCGCGCGGCCGGAGGGCATGCGCTTCGTCGTGCGGCGGCTGGACGCCTTCGACCAGCGCCGCCTCGACGCACCGCGTCACGCAGATCCGGCGCAGCGACCGGTCGGATCGCTGCTGCGGCGCCCGGCGGTGCTGTGCACCCCGGAGACGACGGTGCGCGACGCCGCCGGGCAGGCTACGACGGCGGGATCGTCGTCGATCGTGGTACCACTGCCGGACGGCACGCTGGGCATCGTCACCGACCGCGACGTGCGCAGCCGCGTCGTGGCGGCGGGCCTGGACGGCGACACGCCCGTCAGCGAGGTGATGTCGGCGCCGGCGTACACCGTGACGGCCGACCGGCTCGGCTCGGATGTGCTGCTCGAGATGCTCGACCGCGGCGTCCGGCACTTCCCCGTCCTCGCGCCGACCGGCGACGTGGTGGGTGTGATCTCCGATATCGAGCTGCTCGCGGTCGAGAGCCGGACGCCGTTCCACCTTCGCAGCGCGATCGCCCGGGCACCCAGCATGGAGGCCGTCGCGGCGATCGTGCGCGAGCTCCCCCGTGCCGCGGTCGCGCTGCACGACGCGCGCGTCGCCCCGTCGGCCATCTCCGCGACCCTGGCGGTGGTGCTCGACGCGGCGGTGCGGCGGCTGCTCGACCTCGCGGTCGCCGACGACGGCCCGCCGCCGGCCCCGTTCACGTGGCTGGCGCTCGGCAGCCACGCCCGGCGCGAGGTGATGCCGTCGAGCGACCTCGACTCGGCCATCGCGTGGATCGGCGACGACGAGGATCCGGCCATGCGCGCGTACGCCGCGAGGGTGGCCGGGCGGGTCTCGGGTGCGCTCGCAGGGGGCGGCATCGGGCCGTGCGAGGACGGCGCGTCGGCCACGCGTCCCGCGTTCGCGCGCTCGCTCGATTCATGGCTGGGAGCCGTGGCGAGCTGGCAGGACGACCCGACGCAACAGCAGGCGCTGATCCTCGCTTCGGTGATCGCAGAGGCCCGGCCGGTGTGGGGCATGCACGAGGGTGCGCCGATGGTCGCCGCCTTCCGTGACGCGCGCCGGCGTCCGCTCCTCCTGCGCGGACTCGCACGGCTCGCGCTGAAACACCGGCCGCCGACCGGCTTCCTGCGCGACATCGTCGTGCAACACACCGGGGAGCACGCGGGAAGGCTCGACCTGAAGCTCGGTGGCCTGCTGCCGATCGTCGACCTGGCGCGCTACGCCGGGCTGGCGGCCGGTGTGACGTCCGCCTCGACGCGCGATCGTCTGCGGGCGGCGGCGACGGCGGGCACGCTGCCGATGGAGGACGCCCGCACGCTCGAGTCGGCGTTCGATCTGCTCACGGAGCTCCGGCTGTCCCACCAGGTGGAGCAGGTGCGAGCGGGAGCATCGCCCGACGACCACATCGATCCTGCGACGCTCGACCGCCTCACCCGGAGCTACCTGCGCGATGCCTTCCGCGCCGTCGCGAAGGTGCAGAAGCGGATCGCGAGCGACCTCGACCTGCGGACACGATGAAGCTCCCGCGGCGGGTGAGGCGGCTCGTCCGGCTGCCTCGGCCGCTCGTCCAGCGACCGCGCAGCGACGCGGCGCGCCGATACCGGGAGGCCGGCGTCGACACGGGGCTCCCGTGGCGCGCGACGTCGTTCGCGGTCGTCGATCTCGAGACGACCGGCCTCGATGCACGGAGAGACGAGATCATCTCCTGGTCGGTCGTCCCGGTCGACGAGGGTCGCATCATCGCCGGCGCCGCGCGGTACGGGCTGGCACGTCCGCAACGGATGCCGGATGCGGCATCGATCGTCGTCCACGGCATCCTGCCGTCCGACCTGGACTCGGCGCCCCGGCTCGATGATGCGATCGACGAGCTGCTGGCCGCCGTCGCCGGGCGGATCGTCGTCGCGCACGCCGCGTGGTTCGAGCGCGCGTTCCTGTCCCAGGCGGCCGCCACGCGTGGTGTGCGCTGGCGATCGCCGATGATCGATACCAGCGTGGTCGGGCGGCTGTGGCTGTACGAGCGCGACGGCTACCTGCCGCGCGGCATCTCGCTGGGCACGCTGGTGCGCGTGCTCGGGCTGCCGGCGCACCGCCCGCACCACGCGCTGGGTGACGCGCTCACGACGGCGCAGGCGTTCCTCGCGATCGCGACGCACCTCGACGCCCGCTCGCCCGAGACCGGCGGGTCGCTGGTGCGGGCCGGCGAGCGTGTCGCCAACATCGCGCGCGTGCAGCCGCCGGGCGGGTATCCTCGCCCGGACGGGCGGGATGCCGGAGCGGCCGAACGGGGCGGTCTTGAAAACCGCTAGGCCTCTGCGAGGAGGTCTCGTGGGTTCGAATCCCACTCCCGCCGTGTTCCCTGTCGTAGCCTCAGAATTTCGACTTACTGGCGACCACTAGTCGACACCGCACGAGACCGCTGTAACCCGCAAGATAGCGATCGATAATGGCGCGCAGAATGGCGCGCGCGGCGTCCTGCGACCAAACTGGTGCGCG
>JBBQFB010000229.1:0-6054 GCA_038321545.1 Gaiellales bacterium | reverse complement strand
CGGATTGACCCCCACCCGCGGCCCGATCCGCAGCACCGCCGCGTTCTGCGACAACGACCGATCCTCGAGACGCGCCTCCTCCACCATCCGCAGCGCCCGATCACGCAGCTCCTGCGGGTACTTCCTCGGTGCAGCCATATGCACTCGATCCTCTCGTGGAATCACAGTGTCCACGAAACCCGGGGCGGTTCAATCCGCCGCGTCCCGGATCCGGATGAGGTCATCACCTGGCACTTGAGACGTCCCCCTGTCGCCTCCGCGCCTGCGGCTCTTCACGGCATCCGACGGGGGCGGCACGCCGCCACGCCGACACCCGCGGATGCCTGGCGTCCGCGATCGGAGACGGCTGCTCGATCGGCCTGCGTCGGACCCCGGGGCCGCCCATTCCACGCTCACGCACCGCCCCGGGCTGCAGCGCAGACCCCACCCATCGCAAGCCGGCGAACGCCTCACCAGCGCTACACCGAGCACCGAATACCCCACCCGAAATCCGCGGCACCAGCCGCAGACCCGCCCGGCGCAGCCCAAAGCTGCGCTGTCACGCCCTGGCCTCAGCCGAACGTCAGCGCGGCCTTGATGCCGCGATGGGCGAGCGCCTCCTCGAACCGGTCGGCGGGAACGCGGAGGCCGACGAACTGCTCCACCACGTCACCGAACCGATCCCACGCCGTGTCGAGCGCATCGACGGCTGCTCGCCAATCCTCGGCGTGCGCGTTCACGCTGCCGATCAGCGCACGGTTGCCGAGCACCAGGTCGACGGTGATCACGCGCCCGTCGATGGTGACGTCACGCGGTCGGCCGTCGATACCGAGGATCACCGCGACGCCGCTGCGGCCCAGCAGCCCGAGCGTCGACGCCGTCACCTCCGCGTCGCCCGTCGCCTCGAGCACGATGTCGAAGCCGCCCACATCGCCCGCGACCGCCGCGACGGCACCCGGCTGCGCCTGCACGTAGCGCGCGCCGAGCCCTCCCACGAGCGCCGCCGGCTCGCTGCCCGCCGGCGCCAGGCCGGAGACCCACACCTCGAGCCCGTCGAGCCGCAGCAGCAGCGCCGACAGCATCCCGATCGCGCCGTTGCCGAGCACCAGCGCGCGGGCCGGCCGCCACGGCTGCCGGTCGCCGACCGCCCTGGCGTGCCGGACGGCGCGGGCGCTGACTGCAGCCGGCTCCGCCAGCACACCGATCGCCGCGAGGCGGGCGGGTACCGGCACGAGGTGCTCCGGGAGCTCGGCCACGAGCTCGCTCGCGAAGCCGTCCAGCGACGTGATGCCACGCTCGGTGTAGTCGCCCGTTAGACACGAGTCGGGCGCGCCGGCGGCGCATGCCGCGCAGTGGCCGCACGACCGTCGCACCGTGGCGGCGACGAGGTCGCCGCGCGTGAACCCGTACCCGTCGGACGCGACGACGCCGAGCAGCTCGTGTCCCAGCACGAGCGCGGCCCGGTGGGCCGGCGCCACGCCGAAGTGCCCGGCGACGATCTCGCGGTCCGTGCCGCAGACGCCGACCTCGACGACCCGCACCAGCACTGCTCCGGACACGGCCGGCTCGGCGACGTCCTCGATGCGCGCCGACCCCGCCACGCCCGGCTCGGTCACGAGCGCCTGCATCAGCCCTCCGGCATCCGCAGCACGGCGCCCTCCGAGGCCGAGCCGACCAGCGCCGCGTAGCGACCGAGCACGCCGCCGGATGCGGACGACGGCGGCCGCTCCCAGGCCGCCAGGCGCTGGGCGATCTCGGCGTCGTCGACGTGGAGGTGGAGCGACCGCTGCGTGACGTCGATCGTGACCAGGTCGCCGTCGCGAACGATCGCGAGCGGCCCACCGCGGGCCGCTTCCGGAGCGACGTGCCCGACCATGAACCCGCGCGTCACGCCCGAGAACCGGCCGTCGGTCACGAGCGCCACCGACTCGCCCAGCCCGGCGCCCATCACCGAGGCGGTGACGCTCAGCATCTCGCGCATGCCGGGCCCGCCGGCGGGGCCCTCGTAGCGGACGATCAGCACGTCGCCCTCGGCGATATCGCCGCCACGGATCGCCGTCGTGCAGGCCTCCTCGCCGTCGAACACGCGCGCCGGCCCGGTCTGCGACGTGCGGGCCGTTCCCGCCAGCTTGATCACACACCCGTCCGGCGCGAGGTTGCCGCGCAGCGAGAACAGCAGGCCCGACGGCTTGTACGGCCGGTCGTGCCGGTACGTGACGTCGTCGTCCGGATCGGTCGCGTCCGCCGTCGCGGAGGCGAGCGTTCCACCCTCGATGGCCGGCGCCGATCCGTCGACGTAGCCGCCGCGCACCAGCTCGCGCAGCACGGTCGGCGTGCCGCCGACGCGGTCCAGGTCCTCCGCGACATGCTTGCCGGACGGCGCGAGGCTCGCGACCACCGGCGTGCGCGCCGCGATGCCCGTCAGCTCGTCGAGGCTGATCTGCACGCCCGCCTCGCGGGCGATCGCGAGCAGGTGGAGCAGGCCGTTCGTCGAGCCCCCCGTCGCCGCGACGCCGGCCATCGCGTTGCCGATCGTCGTCCGCGTGAGGAAGGTGCGCGCCGTCGGCCCACCGGCGGCGATGCGGACAGCTAGCTCGCCGGCGCGCGCCGCCGCCTCCGCCTTCGCGTCGCGGTCGTCTGCGGGAATCAGCCCGTCGCCGAGGATGGCGAGCCCGAGGCAGTCGAGCGCGATCGCCATCGTATTCGCCGTGAACTGGCCGGCGCAGGTGCCCGGACCGGGGCACGCGTGGCGCTCGATCTCGTCCAGCTCGCTGCGCTCCATCAGGCCGCGGCCGTGGGCGCCGACCGCCTCCCACACGTCGCCGATCGTGAGCGCCCGGTCGCGCAGGCGGCCCGCCCGCATCGGCCCGCTGTAGAGGACGACCGACGGCCGGTCGATCCGCGCGAGCGCCATCAGCGCCGCCGGCGTCGTCTTGTCGCAGCCCGTCAGGCACACGAGCGCGTCGAACTGATGGGCAATCGCCATCAGCTCGATCGAGTCGGCGATCACCTCGCGCGAGACCAGCGATGCGCGCATGCCGGAGGTCGCCTGCGTCTGGTTGTCGGAGACCGCGATCGTGTTGAAGATCAGCGGCACCCCGCCGGCGGCGGTGACGGCGTCGGCGACCTGGTCGGCCAGCTCGCGCTGCGTCAGGTTGCACGGCATCGTGCCCGTCCACGTCGAGGCGATCCCGACGATGGGACCGTCCAGGCGGTCCGGATCGATGCCCATCGCGCGGAAGTGGGCGCGGGCGCCGGCGCGGGCCGGATCGTCGCGGAGCGGGTGCTGCGGCATGGCCGGAAGCCTACTCACGCGCGGCGCAGCAGGGGAGCCGCGGCGGCGAGCACCGAGGCGATCTGCTCGACGCGCGCCCGGTCGGCCGCGCCGGCCGGCTCGACCACGGCGCCGCCCAGTCGCCAGCTGCGCGCGACGGTGGCCGGATCGCGGTCGTCGAGCAGCGCCGCGGCCTGTGCGGCGGCGCCGAGGGCGACCAGTTCCGTTGCGTCGGGCACGGCGATCGCACGGCCGGAGAGGCGTGCCAGCGTGCGGCGCCAGGCAACGCCCTGCGAGCCCCCGCCGACCACGATCAGCGGCGCGTCGTCGTCCACGTCGCCGCCGGCCGCGGCGATCGCCGCGAACGCGCCCAGCAGCGACACCGCCGCCCCGTCGTACGCGGCCTGGAGGATCGCGCCGGGCTCCGTGCCGTGCCGGAGCCCGAGCACCAGTCCGCTGGCCTGCGGCAGGTTGGGCGTCCGCTCGCCGTCGAGGAACGGCAGGACGACGACCTCGCCGGCCGGGGCGACGTCCTCACGGTCGAGCCCGAGCAGCGCCGCGAACCGGTCGACCGCGAGCGTGCAGTTGAGCGTCGCGGCCAGCGGCAGGTAGCCGCCGGCTGCGTCGGCGAAGCCGGCCACGACGCCGCTCGCATCCCGCGCCGGCCGCGTCGACGTCACGTACGCCGTGCCCGACGTGCCGAGCGAGATCACGGGCTGCCCCGACCGCGCACCGAGCGCCAGGGCGGCGGCCATGTTGTCGCCGGTGCCGCAACCGACCGGGATCCCGGCGCGCAGGCCGAGCGTGGCGGCCGCGCTCTGCGTGACACCGCCGGCCGTGGCGTCGTGCGCGAGCACCGCCGGCAGCAGCGACGGATCGAGCCCGACGCCCGGCAGCTCGAGGACGTCCGCCCGGTAGCCGCCGCTGACCGGATCGAGCCACGCGGTGCCCGATGCGTCGCCGCGGTCGGTCACGGCAGCACCTGTGAGGCGCTCCGTCAGAAAGTCGTGCGGCAGGCGCACGGCGGCGACCTGCGGGACGAGCCCGGACTCGGTCCGCGCCAGCCAGGCCCACTTCGAAACCGTGAACGACGCGACCGGCACGCAGCCCGTCGTCTCCGCCCACCAGGCGGCGCCGCGGGCGGCGGTCAGCTCGGCCGCGTCGGGCGCGCTGCGCGTGTCGTTCCACAGCAGCGCCGGCCGTAGCGGCCGTCCCGCGCGGTCGAGCACGACCAGGCCGTGCTGCTGGCCGCCGACCGAGATCGCGTCGACGTCGGCGGCCCGTCCGGTGCGCTCCAGCGCGAGGCCGAGCGCCGTCCACCAGACCTCCGGATCGGTCTCCCGGGCGCCGCCGGTACCGGTCACCTCGTGGGTCGCCCGGCCGGTCGCGACGATGGCGCCGTCGGCCGTGTCGACGATGACGACCTTGGTCGCCTGGGTCGAGGAGTCTACGCCTGCGACGAGTCGCCCCCGAACGTCCACCCCACCCTCCATTTCTTGACATCTTGACATCGGTGAACGAGCTGATTGGTTTGTCGATCCAACGTCCGAAGGCGAGGAACGTGGACGTACTCTCCCGCAAGCGGCGGCACCACTGGCTGATGCCGGAGTCCGGGTGCGCCGACCTCGACGGCGCACCCGGGTTCTACCATCCACCCGGATGGACCGAAGGCCTCACCGCCTCGCGACCCCGCTCGTCGCGGCCGTCGCCCTGATCGTCGTAGGCGCCGCCGTCGCCGCCTCGCTGGCCGACGGCCGCGGCGATGGCGCGCGTCCGGGGCCGGCCACGTCCACCGCGCCGGCACCGACGCTCGCCGACGCCGGCATCGGCGGCGTCCTTCGCCTGCCCCCTCCGGCGCCCGGGCGGTTTGCCGGCAGCCTGATCTGGACAGCGGTCGACTGCTCCGCTCGAACCCTCGATCTCGCCACCGGCACGCCGGCGCCCGGCCTGCCGCGGACGGCCTGCGACCTCTGGCCCTCGGCTGACGGCCGGGCGATGGCGTACTCGGTCGATGCGCGGGCCGGCGCGACGCGGCTGGAGGTCCTCCTCCGGGAGACGGGGGACACGGTTCCCGGTCCGGTGCGGGGCGGCGCGACCGCCGTGGCCGGCGACGGCACCGTCGCGACGTGCGGGGCCTCCGAGGTCCTCGAGAAGCGGTTCGACGGCGCGGCACGGACGCTCCCCGGTTGCGGCCCCGCGTTCGGGGCCGGCGGTCTCGTCCGCATCACGGTCGACGCGCGCCGGGCGGTCGACGACCGCGGCCGCACCGTCGTGCCGGCCGGCGTGGGCACGATCCGGTTGCTCGCAGCGGCCGGCGACGCCATCGCCGTCGTCCGCTCCTCGACCGCGGCCGGCGGCGTGATCGAGGTGTGGCGCCGCGGCCGGCTCGACGGTGGGGCGGATCTGGCCGGGCACGGCCAGCCGAACGATCTCCGGATCTCGCCGGATGGCACTGTCGCGCTCGTCCGGCTGACCGGGCCGCAGGACTGGGCGCTGGTTCGCACGGACCGCGTCGGCTCGCTCTCGGCAATCGGGCGCGAGGGCGTGCGCGAGGGCGCGTTCTCACCTGACGGCCGCTACGTCGCGGTGGTGACGGAGACCGCGATCGTGATCCTCGACGCCACCCGTCTGGCCCCGCTGGCGGCGTTCCAGGCCGATGCGAAGCAGGTCGCGTGGCTCGCCTGAGGCCGGTGCTCGCGGTGGCGGCCGTGGTGGCGCTCGTCGTGGGCGGTGCAGCGCTCGCATCCGGGCTGGGCGACCACGCGCCGGCCACCTCGGCGGAGCCCGCAACGACGGCGCCG
>JBBQFB010000228.1:0-6148 GCA_038321545.1 Gaiellales bacterium | reverse complement strand
ACCATCCTGGACCCGTGGCAGCCCACGCGGGAGGTAGCGTCTGATGGAGTCGCGGACCCGGTACGTGTTCATCACCGGTGGTGTGGTGTCGTCCCTTGGAAAGGGCGTCACCGCTGCGTCGTTGGGAAGGCTCCTGAAGTGTCGGGGCATGAAGGTGGCGGTCGTGAAACTCGACCCGTACATCAACGTGGACCCGGGCACCATGAGCCCGTTCCAGCACGGTGAGGTGTTCGTGACCGAGGACGGGGCCGAGACCGACCTCGACCTCGGCCACTACGAGCGCTTCATCGACGAGAACACGTCCCGGCTGTCGAACGCGACGGCCGGCGCGATCTACGACCACGTGATCCGCAAGGAGCGCCGCGGCGACTACCTCGGCTCGACGGTGCAGGTCATCCCGCACATCACCGACGAGATCAAGCGCCGCATCCTGCGCGTCTCCGAGGCGTCCGACGTCGACATCGTGCTGGTCGAGATCGGCGGCACGGTCGGCGACATCGAGTCGCTGCCGTTCCTCGAGGCCATCCGCCAGCTGCGCAACCAGGTCGGCCGCGACCACGTGGTGTACGTCCACGTGACGCTGGTGCCGATGATCGAGGCGGCCGGCGAGCTGAAGACGAAGCCCACGCAGCACTCCGTCAACGAGCTGCGGCGCATCGGTATCACGCCCGACGTCGTGGTCTGCAGGTCGGCGCAGCCGCTGTCACGCGAGCTGCGCTCGAAGATCGCGCTGTTCGCCGACCTCGACACCGAGGCCGTCGTCGCCGCGCAGGACGCGTCGAACATCTACCGCGTCCCGCTCGCCCTGCACGCGCAGGGCTTCGACGACTTCGTGCTGCGGCGCTTCGGCATCGAGACGCAGGCCCCGGACCTCGAGGAGTGGATCGCGCTCGCCGACCGCGTCGACGCGCTCGAGGGCCCGGTCCGGATCGCCGTCGTCGGCAAGTACGTGCAGCTGCAGGACGCCTACAAGTCGGTCGTCGAGGCGCTCCGCCACGGCGGCATCCACCACGGCCACGCCATCGATCTCGACTTCGTCGACGCCGAGGCCCTGTCCCGGGCCGAGGTGCGCGACCGCCTGATCCAGGCACACGGCATCCTGATCCCCGGTGGCTTCGGCGTGCGCGGCATCGAGGGCAAGATCATGGCGGCGCAGTTCGCCCGCGAGCAGGGCGTGCCCTTCCTCGGCGTCTGCCTCGGAATGCAGGTCGCGGTGATCGAGTACGCGCGGCACGTCTGCGGCATGGACGGCGCCAACTCGGCCGAGTTCGACCTCGAGACGCCGTACGCGATCGTCGACCTGCTGCCCGAGCAGAAGGAGCTCGTGGACAAGGGCGGCACGATGCGCCTCGGCGCCGAACCCGTGCAGCTGCGGCCCGACACCAAGGCGCGGGCGGCCTACGGGCACGAGCTCGTGCACGAGCGCCACCGGCACCGCTACGAGGTGTCGAACGCGCTCCGGCCGCAACTCGAGGCCGCGGGACTCGTCGTGTCCGGCGTGTTCGCGCGCCGCGACCTGGTGGAGGTGATCGAGCTGCCGCAGCACCCGTTCTACGTCGCGAGCCAGTTCCACCCGGAGTTCAAGTCGCGTCCGACGCGGCCCGCCCCGCTGTTCCGCGACTTCGTCGGGGCCGCGGTCGAGCGGCTCCGCACCCGTGCCGGCAGCCCAGCCGCCGCGGCCCACGCGGAATGACGACCACCGCCACGGCGCCCGACGCGCTCAACTTCTTTCTGGAGCTCGCCGCGCTCGTCACGCCCTCGGGCCGTGAGCGGGCGACGGCCGACCGCTGTGCGGCGTACCTCCGCGACCTCGGGCTCGAGGTCGACGAGGACGACGCGGGCTCGCGTCTGGGCGGCGACACCGGGAACCTCTACGCGCGCATCCCGGCCACCGTCGAGGGCGGCACGCCGATCTTCCTGTGCGCGCACACCGACACGGTGCCGGCGTCGACGACGATCGACCCGCGGATCGAGGGCGACTACGTCGTGAACGCGAACGACACCATCCTCGGCGCCGACAACAAGGCCACCATCGCGGGCATGCTGGACGGCGTCCGGCGGGTGCTCGCCGACGGCATCCCGCATGCCGGAATCGAGATCGTGCTGACGCCGCAGGAGGAGGTCGGCCTGCAGGGCGCCAAGCAGTTCGACCACACCCGGCTGCACTCCCGGGTGGGCTACGTCTACGACCATGCGGGCTCGCTGGGCGGCGTCGTGATGGCGGCGCCCGGACAGAACACCATCGCGCTCTCCTTCCGCGGGCAGGCGGCGCACGCCGGCATCGCACCGGAGGAGGGCCGCAGCGCCATCGCGGCAGCGGCGCAGGCGATCGCGCTGTTCCGGCTCGGCCGGATCGACGCCGAGACGACCGCGAACGTCGGCGTGATCGCAGGCGGCGTGGCGCGCAACGTGGTTCCCGCGTCCTGTACCGTCGACGCCGAGGTGCGCAGCCGCGACATGGACCGGCTCGCCGAGGAGACCGCGTACCTGCTCGAGGTGGCCGCCACGGCGGCGGCCGACGAGGGCTGCAGCCTCGAGTCGTCGGTGCGCGAGGAGTACGTCGCCTACCGGCACCGGCGTGGCGACCTGGCCGTCCGGCTCGCCCGCCAGGCGCTCGAGGCGACCGGCATCACGCCGCGCGAGGAGGAGGTCGGCGGTGGCGCCGACGCGCACATCTTCAACGGGCACGGCATGGAGTGCGTCGTGCTGACGAGCGGCATGGAGCGGATCCACGGTCCGGGCGAGCGCATTCTCGCGGCCGATGTCGATCGGCTGTCGGACATCACGGTCGAGCTCGTCGCCGCGGCGCGAGCGTCCTAACGGAAGCAGGAGATCGATGAAGGTCGGGGTCGTTACCGAGGTCAAGACCGACGAGTACCGCGTCGCCCTCACACCCGCCGGCGCGCGCGAGCTGGCGCTGCACGGGCACGAGGTGCTGGTCGAGCGCGGTGCTGGTGCGGGCAGCGCGTTCGCTGATGCCGACTACGAGGCGGCCGGCGCGACGTTGCTGTCGTGCGAGGACGTGTGGGCCGGGGCCGACCTGCTGCTGAAGGTGAAGGAGCCGCTGGCAGTGGAGTTCCCGCGCATCCGCGCGGGCCAGACGCTGTTCACCTACCTGCACCTGGCGCCCGCTCCGGCGCTGACGCAGGCGCTGATGGCGTCCGGCGCGACGTGCATCGCGTACGAGACGGTCGAGACCGACGACCACAAGCTGCCGCTGCTGGCGCCGATGAGCGAGGTGGCGGGCCGGCTGGCGCCGCAGATGGGGGCGATGAGCCTCGAGAAGCCGCGCGGCGGCCGCGGGATCCTGCTCGGCGGCGTCCCGGGCGTCCCGCCCGCGAAGGTGGTCGTGCTGGGCGGCGGGATCGTGGGCTACAACGCGGCGCTGATCGCGGTCGGCATGCAGGCCGACGTGTGGGTGCTCGAGCGCTCCGTCGACCGCATGCGCGAGCTCGACACGATGCTCGGTGGCCGGATCACGCTCTCGATCTCGAACCGGCACGCGGTGGAGGAGGCGATCGTCGACGCCGACCTGGTGATCGGCGCGGTGCTCGTCCACGGCGCCAAGGCGCCGCACCTCGTGACGCGCGACATGCTCGGCCTGATGAAGCGTGACGCCGTGCTGGTCGACGTCGCGATCGACCAGGGCGGCTGTTTCGAGACGTCCCGTCCGACGACTCACTCCGATCCGGTGTACGAGGTCGACGGCGTCGTCCACTACTGCGTGGCGAACATGCCGGGCGCCGTGCCGATCACGTCCACGAAGGGTCTCACGAACGTGACGCTGCCGTTCGTCGAGCTGATCGCGCGCCACGGCGCCATCGAGGCGATGCGCCGCTCGAAGCCGCTCGCCCGCGGCCTGAACGTGATGGCCGGCAAGGTCGTGAACGAGCCGGTCGCGGAGGGCGTCGGCGTGCCGTACACGCCCATCGGCGAGGTGGCGGACGGCGTCACGGTGTAGGCCCGTCCCGCCCGGATTGGCGCGGATTTCGGATCGTGGAGGTCGCCGCCGCCTACAGCGGCCAGGCGACGGCCTGGTAGGCCTCCGCGAGCAACGCCGTCGGCGTCAAGCTCGAGACGCTCGCGAACACGACGCCGTTGTCGGTCGCCAGCGCGACCGCGTCGCCGTCCGGCGAGAAGGCGACGTCGTTCACGCGCTCGCCGCCGGGCGCGACGAGCGTCTTCTTCGACAGGAGGTTGGTGATCTCCCAGCCGCGGGCCGACTGGACGGCGACCGCGCCTGCGTCCCTTGCCAGCACCAGCTTGCGGATCGACACGCCGTGCCCGATCGGGGTGCGCGCCGCGACCACCCGGCCGCTCTCGTCGTACACGGTGCCCTGCGGCGGGCCGTCGGCGAGGTCGGCGATCAGCACGAGGCCGTCCGAGGACGACGTGATCGCGGCGACCGGCGTCGGGACCGCGGTTGCGAGCCGCCGGACGACCCTGTGGGTGGCGACGTCGACGAGCGACCTGCGGTCGTCGCCGAGCCGGACGATGCGGCGGCCGACGGCACCGGTGACGCAGCGCTCCTCGAACACGCCATCGACAGGCGTGAAGCGCCGGACGGTCTGCACGCGTCCGTTGCGCGCGATCCGGACCGAGGTGCCGTCGCACACGGCGATCGCGCCGTCGTCGGCCACCGTGAGGGCTCCGGGCGAGCGGCCCGGGACGTAGGACAGGCCGGTCTCCTCCGGCCGGGCGGTGAACTCGGTCGTCGTGAGCACCGGCTTGCCGTCGTTCGGCGGGGGCCGCCGCGACGCCAGTGCCCTGTTGCCGGGCGAGACCCAGATGCTGCACGCGTCGGGCACACCGCCCGGTCCGGTGACGGCGAGCGTCGTCAGGTCGACCGCGACCACGACGCACAGGTTCGACGTGAAGCCGAAGATCTGCCCGGTGTACGTGCCGGCCGCGAGCGCCGGCAGCCGCCGCACGTCGCCGATCGGAATGGCCGCGCGGGTCGTCGTCGGCGCGGTCGTCGCCGCGGCGCCCGGCGAGGGCGCGACGGACGAGTCGTCCCCGCTGCCACGGACGCTCGACACGATGGCGGCCGCGGCGACGATTCCGGCGGCGCCGACGACGAGCACCGTCGAGATACGCATCACGTCACCGCCGGTAGGAGCGTGGCCACGCCGCTGAACACTAGTCCGTAGCGCACCGGCACGGCAATCACCGGCCGGCCGTCGGCGACCGCTCGAGCCACCACACGCCGCGCACCTTTGCCGGTATCGCCATCTGCGGCGCGAGCGTCGAGGTGTCGACGAAGACGATCGCCTCGGCCGTTGCGACCGCGAACCGCTTCCCGTCCGGGGCGACCGATGCGGAGGTGATCGGCGTCTGCCCGATCCGGCGCAAACGGTCGCCGCTCTCCAGGTTGAAGAGCTCCCAGCCCGCATCGCTGCGGAGGGCGAGCGCCCGGCCGTCGTCGGCCAGGTGGGCGTCGCGCACACGGAAGCCGTTCGTCAGCTGGCGGCGCGACGTGACCACGCGGCCCGCGCGGTCGAACACCGTCACGAACGTGAATGCGGCGGACGAGTCGAACGCGAACGCCGCGATCAGCCGCCCCGTCCGGCTCGCCGCCAGCACCGGCAGCTCGCCGCGCAGGCGCTCCGCGAGACGGATCACGCGCTTCCCGGTGGCCGCGTCGACGAGCGTCCGGCGGTCGCCCCGCAGCGCCAGGATCCGGCCACCGAGTGCGATCCGCCCGCAGCCGCTGCCGTCCAGGTGCTGCGTCCCGCGGGCGGTGTCGATGACCGTGCCGGTGAACTCGCACGTCGCGACGGCGCCGCGGTCGCTGATCACGGCCGGGCCCCGCCCGATGCCGCTGCCGACCCGGCGTGCAGTGCGGGCCGCGCCGGTGCGGGTGTCGAGGACGACGATCGGCTGCCCCTCCGGGTCGGGCCGGGTCGAGGTCGCGAGGAAGCGTCCCGAGGGCGACACGCTGACCGCGCAGGCCGGCGCGCCGAGCGCGAGTTGGCCGGGCGGGCCGGGATCCGCGAGGTCGATGAGGCCCGGCTCGCAGATGCCGCTGCCGGTCAGAAGCACGCCGGAGAGCTGGCCGGGCGGCGGCGCCGGCAGTCGTCGCGGGTCGCCGATCGGCAGCGACGGGTCGGCCGTCACCGTGGCCGGAACGGTCGTCGCGCCGCCGGCC
>JBBQFB010000227.1:0-6171 GCA_038321545.1 Gaiellales bacterium | reverse complement strand
TCGGGAATCGGCGTCGGCAGGATCACGTCGAACGCCGACATGCGGTCGGAGGCGACCAGCAGCAGCGTGTCGTCGCCGAGGTCGTAGATCTCGCGCACCTTGCCGGAGGCGACGAGCAGGTCGTCAAGCGTGGACATCGATTGGCTCCTCGCGCAGGGACAGCGCTCGTTCGAAGGGGACACGCACGTGGCGCAGGAAATCGGCGAGGTCGAAGGCCTCGGCGAGGACCGACGCCGGTACCGCGGCGGCGTCGGGGTCGGCGGCGATCAGATCGCGCAGCTGCTCGTCGGTCTCCCACGCGCGCATCGCGTTGCGCTGGACGATGTCGTAGGCGGCCTCGCGGGACAGCCCGGCCTCGACCAGCTTCAGCAGCACGCGGCCCGAGAACGGCAGGCCGTGCGAGGCATTCAGGTTCTGCAGCATCCGCTCCGGCCGGACGACGAGGCCCTCCATCACGAAGGAGAACCGGTCGAGGATGTAGTCGGCGAGGATGGTCGAGTCGGCCAGGATCACCCGTTCGGCCGAGGAGTGCGAGATGTCGCGCTCGTGCCACAGCGCGACGTTCTCGAGCGCCACGACCGCATTGCCACGCAGCACCCGGGCGAGGCCCGAGATGCGCTCGCACGTGATCGGGTTGCGCTTGTGGGGCATCGCGGACGAGCCCTTCTGGCCGCGGCCGAACGGCTCTTCCGCCTCGCGCACCTCGGTGCGCTGCAGGTGCCGGATCTCGGTCGCGAACCGGTCGAGCGACGAGCCGAGCACGGCCAGCGCGCACAGCAGCGTCGCGTGCCGGTCGCGGGCGATGACCTGCGTGGCGGCCGTCTCGACGCCCATCTCGAGGGTGCGCGCGACGTGCTCTTCGACGCGCGGGTCGAGGTTGCCGTAGGCCCCGACGGCGCCCGACAGCTTGGCGACGCTGACGCCGTCCAGCGCGCTCGCGACCCGTTCGCGGTTGCGCTGCAGGTCGCAGAGCCAGCCGAGCAGCTTCAGCCCGAAGGTCGTGGGCTCGGCGTGGACGCCGTGGGTGCGGCCGATGCAGGGCGTGTCGCGATGCTCGATGGCTCGCGTCTCGACCGCGGCGATGGCCCGGTCGAGCGAGGCGAGGATGATCGTGCCCGCGTCGCGCAACTGGAGCGCGAGTCCGGTGTCGACGACGTCGGACGAGGTGAGGCCGTAGTGGAACCAGCGCGACGACGGGCCGACCTGCTCGGCGATCGACTCGGTGAAGGCGATCACGTCGTGGTTCGTGCGACGCTCGATCTCCTTCGCCCGCTCGACGTCGATGCGCGCGCCGGCGCGGATGTCGGCGACGGCTTCGGCCGGCACGACGCCGAGCGCCACCCAGCCGTCGAGGGCTGCCAGCTCCACGTCGAGCCAGCGTTCCAGGCGTCGCTCGTCCGTCCAGACGGCCCCGATCTCAGGGCGTGTGTAGCGGGCGATCACGTGGCCGTAGGCTACCGAGTCGCCTCCCCGTGGGCGGCGCTTCCGGCATGTGTCGGGATACGAGCGGGTGTCAGGCTTCGACGCTCGCGGCCGCTTCCGCCGCGATGTCGCGGCGGAGCTGCATGCCGTCGAACGCGATCAGGTCGGCCGCGGCGTAGGCGCGGCTGCGGGCGTCGGCCAGGTCGTCGCCCAGCGCCGTGACGCCGAGCACGCGGCCGCCGGCCGTCACCAGGTGGTCGCCGCGCAGTGCGGTGCCGGCGTGGAAGACCTGGACACGGCCCTCGGGGTCGGACGCCTCGGCGGCGTCGCAGCCGGTGATCTCGACGCCGCTCTCGCTGGACGCCGGGTAGCCGCGGGAGGCCATCGCGACGGTGACGCAGGCGCCGGGGCGGAAGCTGATCGCGTCTCGCGTGAGGCGCCCGCAGGCCGCGTCGTAGAGACGCGCCGCCAGGTCGTCCTCGATCCGCGGCACCAGTGCCTGTGTCTCGGGGTCGCCGAACCGGACGTTGAACTCGAGCACGCGGGCACCGGTCGCGGTCAGCATCAGACCGGCGTACAGGCATCCGCTGAAGTGGATGCCGCGGCGGCCGAGCTCGCGCAGCACCGGCACGTGGACGACGTCGCAGATCTCTGCGGCGCTGACGGCCCCGACGCCGGGCACGGGCGAGAACGCGCCCATGCCGCCGGTGTTCGGGCCGGCGTCCCCGTCGCGGAGGCGCTTGTGGTCCTGGGCTGCGGCGAGCGGCACGGCCGTCTCGCCGTCGCAGAGCGCCAGCAGTGACACCTCGGGGCCGACGAGGCGCTCCTCGATCACGAGCGTGCGGCCCGCGTCGCCGAGCGATCCGTCGACGAGCATCTCCGAGGCCGCCGCCTCTGCCTCCTGGACGGTGTCGCAGACGACGACGCCCTTGCCGGCGGCGAGCCCGTCGGCCTTCACGACGGCCGGGCCGGCGAGCGCAGCGAGCGCCTCGCGCACCTCGGCCATCGTGGTCGCGTTGTACGACGCGGCTGCCGGGACGCCGGCGGCCTGCATGACCTCCTTCGCGAACGCCTTCGATCCCTCGAGGCGCGCGGCCGCGGCGCCGGGGCCGAACACGGGGATGCCGGTCGGGCGCAGCACGTCGGCCAGGCCCGCGACGAGCGGCGCCTCGGGGCCGATCACGACGAGGTCGGCCGAGATGGAGCGCGCCAGCGTCGCCATTCCCTCGAGGTCGAGCACGTGCACCGGGTGGCACACGGCGATCCGCTGGATGCCGGGGTTCCCCGGCGCGGCGTGCACCTCGCTGACGGAGGGCGAGCGCGCGAGCGCCGAGGCCAGCGCGTGCTCGCGGCCGCCGGAGCCGACGATCAGGACGATCACGCGACGCCGACGCCGTCGGGCGAGAGGATCTGGTCGCGGCGCGGCCCGACGCCGACCAGCTTCACGGGCAGCCCGAGCCGTTCCTCGACCCACGCCACGTAGTCGCGGGCGGCAGCGGGCAGGTCGGCGTACGACGTGACGCGCGAGATGTCGACGCCCCAGCCGGGCAGCTCCTCGAACACGCCGGCGGCATGGTGGAAGTCGGACTGGTGGGGCGGGAAGTCGGAGGTCACGGAGCCGTCGCGGAGCCGGTACGCCGTGCACACCGGGATCGTCTCGAACGACGACAGCACGTCGAGCTTCGTGAGGATCAGCTCGGTCATGCCGTTGACGCGGGCGGCGAAGCGCAGTCCGACGAGGTCGAGCCAGCCGCAGCGCCGCTCGCGACCGGTGACGGTGCCGAACTCGGCGCCGATATCGCGCAGCCGCTCGCCGCGCTCGGGGTCGGCCTCGCTCGGGAACGGGCCGGAGCCGACGCGCGTCAGATACGCCTTCGCGACGCCGATCACGTTCGAGATGTGCACCGGCCCGATGCCGCTGCCCGTGCACGCACCGCCGGCGACGGGGTTCGATGAGGTGACGAACGGGTACGTGCCGTGGTCGAGGTCGAGCATGGTGCCCTGGGCGCCCTCGAACAGCACGTCCTGGCCCGCGCGGAGCGCGTCGTCGAGCAGCTTCGCGGTGTCGGCGATGTACGGCTCGAGCCGGTGGGCGAACCGGTCGAGGTCGGCGACCAGCTCGGCGCCGTCGAGGGGTTCGAGGCCGTAGATGCGCTCCAGCTGCTCGTTCTTGAGCGCGAGCGCGGCCGCGACCTTCTCGGCCAGGATGTTGCGGTCGAGCAGGTCCTGCACGCGGATGCCGATGCGCGACGCCTTGTCGGCATACGCCGGGCCGATGCCGCGCTTGGTGGTGCCGATCTGGAGCGGCCCGAGCCGCACCTCGATCTGCTCGTCGAGGATGCGGTGCCACGGCATCACGAGGTGCGCGTTGCCGGAGATGCGCAGGCCCGACGTGGTGCGGCCGCGGCTCTCGAGCTCGTTCAGCTCGTCGCACAGCGTGGCCGGGTCGAGCACGACGCCGTTGCCGAGCACGCAGATCTTGCCGGGGTCGAGGATGCCGGACGGCAGCAGCCGGAACTTGAAGACCTCGTCGCCGACGACGACGGTGTGGCCGGCGTTCGAGCCGCCCTGGTAGCGGGCGACGATCTCGAACTGCTCGGCCAGCAGGTCGACGATCTTCCCCTTGCCCTCGTCGCCCCACTGGGCGCCCACGATGACGGTGCCGGACACGGGGCTAGCCCTCCCCGCGGGCGAGGTCGGAGAACAGGGTGTACTTCTGGCGGAACGCGAGCTCGACCTTGTCGGTCGCGCCCGAGCGGTGCTTGGCGACGATCAGGTCGGCGATGCCCTTGTTCGTCTCGGAATCCTTGTTGTAGTACTCGTCGCGGTAGATGAACATGACGACGTCAGCGTCCTGCTCGATGCTGCCCGACTCACGGAGGTCGGAGAGGATCGGCACCTTCTCGGTCCGGCTCTCCACGGCGCGGGACAGCTGCGACAGCGCGATCACGGGCACGTCGAGATCGCGCGCCAGCAGCTTCAGCGAACGGGAGATGTGGGAGATCTCCTGGACGCGGCTCTCGGACGCCGTCGCGCCCTGCATCAGCTGGAGATAGTCGACCACGATCAGCGACAGGCCCTTCTCGACGCTCTTCAGGCGGCGGGCCTTCGACCGGATCTCCATCACGTTGATGCCGGCCGTGTCGTCGATGTAGATCGGTGCCCGCGACAGCCGGTCGCAGGCGCCGACCAGCCGACCCCAGTCCTCCTGGCGCATCGTGCGGCTGTTGCGGAGGCTCTGCGAGTCGACGAGGCCCTCCGCGCACATCAGGCGCTGCGTCACCTCGTGGCGGCTCATCTCGAGCGAGAAGATCGCGACCGGCAGCTTCGCCTCGACGCCGACGTACCGCGCGATGCCGAGCGCGAGCGACGTCTTGCCCATGCCGGGACGGGCGGCGAGGATGATCAGGTTGGACGGCTGGAACCCGGACAGCACCCGGTCGAGGCCCTTCAGGCCGCTCGGCACGCCGGTGACGTCGCCGCCGGACTCTGCGAGCTTCTCGATGCGCGAGAACTCCTCGACGAGCAGGCCCTTGATCGGTGTCAGGCCCTCCTGCGTGCGCCCCTGCGCGACGTCGAAGATGATCGTCTCGGCCTTGTCGACCAGCTCGCTCGCCGTGCCCTGCCGGTCGTAGCCGATCTGCGTGATCTCCATGCCCGCGCCGATCAGGCGGCGGATCACGGCCAGGTCGTGGACGATCTCGGCGTACCGGCGCACGTTCGCGACGGCCTGCGTGGCATCGACCAGCGCGTGGATGAACGGCGTACCGCCGACGTCCTCCAGCTTGCCCTGGGTGGCCAGCTCGTCGCCGACGGTGATGGCATCGACCGGCGCGTTCTTGCCGTACAGGCTCTGGATGGCCGTGTACACAACCGCGTGCGACTCGCGGTAGAAGTCGTTCGGGCGCACGAGCTCGGTCACGACGTCGACCGCGTTCTCGTTCAGCATCATCGCGCCCAGGACGGACTGCTCGGCGTCGAGGTCCTGCGGCGGCAGGGTTGGCCCGGGCGCGCTAACGGCGCTCACGCGGCGCCCTTCTACTCGGCGGCGGCAGGCGCGACGGGCTCGGCGGGCTCGGCGGGCGCCGCCGGTGCAACGGGCGCGGCGGGCGCGGCGTCCACCGCGGTCGCGGTCGCGTCGAAGCCCTCGGCCTGCGCCACGGACACGCGCAGGCTCGCGCGCACCTCGGGGAACAGGTCGATCGCGACGAGGTAGTCGCCGAGCGCCTTGATCGGCTCGTCGAGACGCACCTTGCGGCGGTCGATGCGGATCTTCCGCGTGCGCCAGACCTCGTCGGCCAGGTCGGCGGACGTGACGGAGCCGTACAGGCGGCCGTCGGCGCCGGCGCGGGCCGGGATCTTCAGGACCGTGCGATCGACGACCTTCGCGATCTCGCGCGCCTCGTCGACGTTCTTGGCCTCCTGCCGGGAGCGCTGCGAGCGCACCTTGTCGATCTCGGCGATCCGCGCCTCGGATGCCTGCTCGGCGAGGTGCCGCGGTCCGAGGTAGTTGCGCAGGTAGCCGCGAGCGACCGAGACGACATCGCCGCGGTGCCCGAGGTGCTCGACGTCGACGAGGAGGATCGCCTTCACGCTACCGGTCTTGGTCATGAGAGAGCCGTGTTCCTTTGAGGATCAGAAGGGAATGTCGTCGTCGGTGTCAGCGCCGACGAAGGGGCCGGGCTCGGCGGGGCCGGCCGGCACGGGCGCTGCGGTCGGCCGGGAGTACCCGCCGCCGCCGCCGGCGTT
>JBBQFB010000226.1:0-6207 GCA_038321545.1 Gaiellales bacterium | reverse complement strand
TTCGTCGAGCGAGACGGGGCCTTCGCGCACGATCACCGGATCGTCGCCCGTGATGTCGGCTACCGTCGAGGGCACGCCGCCCGGACAGGTGCCGCCATCGAGCGCGATCTCCGCGATGCCGGCGATCGGCTCGAGCTCCTCGAAGGTGATGGCCGGTGGCTCGCCCGCCATGTTGGCCGACGTCAGCAGGAGCGCCGGAACACGGTCGATGGCCGCGGCCAGGAGCGGGTGCAGCACCGGCACGCGCAGCCCGATGCGGGTTGGCTGGTCGCCGCACAGCCACGGGTAGCGACGACCGGGATTCGGCACGATCAGCGTGATCGGGCCGGGCAGCAGCCGGCGGGCGCGGTCGGCCGGGCGACCGCGCAGCTCGGGCAGGACCACGGCGACGGCCGCGTCCAGGGTCCCGGCCACGATCGCGGACGGCTGCGCCAGCGACCGGCCCTTCGCCCGCAGCAGCTCCTCGCAGGCACCGGGCAGGTGTGCGGCGCACGCCACCCCGTAGACGGTGTCGGTCGGGATCGCCACGGCGCGGCCGGCGAGCAGCGCCACGACGAGCGGCTCGAGATCGTCGTACGTCACCCGCTCCATCGACCCGTACCGTAGCGTTCGACCCCTCCGAGATCACGATCGACGGCTACGTCGGTGAACCCGCTCTCACTCAGCAGGAGGGCGACGGCGGGCGCCTGGCCCATGCCGAACTCGAGCACGAGCGAGCCACCGTCGACCAGCCGCGCGGCTGCGCCGGCGATCGCCCGCCGGATCAGGTCGAGGCCGTCCGCTCCCGCGTACAGCGCGCCGTGCGGCTCGTGGGCGTGGACGCCCGGCTCGACCCGGTCGTCGGCGTCGGGCACGTACGGCAGGTTCGCGGCGATCACGTCGAACCGCTCGCCGGCCCCCAGGCCGTCGTAGAGGTCGGACTCCAGCAGGCGTGGCGCCAGATCCAGGTGGACGGCGTTCTCGGCCGCCAGCGCCAGCGCGCCCGCATCGACATCGACGGCCGTGACCGCCGCATCGGGGCGCTCGCTGGCGACGGCCAGCGCGATCGCGCCGCTGCCGGTGCCGAGGTCGAGCAGCGCACCGCCGTCGGGCAGCCGGGCCAGCGCCAGCTCGACCAGGCCCTCCGTCTCCGGCCGCGGGATGAGCGCGCGGGCGTCGGTGCGGAGCGTGATCGTGCGGAAGCCCCAGGTACCGATCAGGTACGCCACCGGCTCGCCGCGACCGCGGCGCCGCAGGTGCTCCCGGAACGCGTCGATCTCGGCCGGGGACAGCGGCCGGTCGTGGTGCAGGTACAGCTCGAGCCGTCCCAGACCGAGCACGTCCCCCAGCAGGATCTCGGCGTCCAGGCGCGCGTGCTCGAAGTCGCGGGCCACCAGGTACGCGCTGGCGAGTCCCAGGAAGTCGACGACGGTGCGGGGCGTCTCGAGCGCGGTCACGCGACGACGGCGCCGGCCTCGCGCATCTCGCGAAGCGCGCGTTCGGCATCGCCGGCGGTCACCTCGACGCCGCGGATGCCGTCGGCGAGGACGGTCACGGCGAAGCCCTCGCGGAGCGCGTCGAGCACCGACGCGCGGACGCAGTAGTCGGTCGCGAGGCCCCCGACCACCAGCCGGTCGACGCCACGGGCCCGGAGCGCTTCGGCCAGCCCGGTGCCGTCGAACGCCGAGTAGGCATCGGTCTCGGCCTCCGTCGCCTTGTCCACGACGATGTCGGGCTCGAGCGCCACGATGGCGGGGTGCAGCTCGGCACCGCGGCTGCCCTCGACGCAGTGCGGCGGCCAGATGCCGCCCTGGGCCACGAACGACGAGTGGTCGGCAGGGTGCGCGTCGCGGCTCGCCACGATCAGGTCGGCGGTGGCTGCGGCCTCGACCAGGGCGTCGAGCACGGCGTCGCCGTCGGCGACGCCCAGTGCCCCGCCGGGCAGGAAGTCGTGCTGGACGTCGACGATCAGCAGCGCGGTACTCACCTCGTCGCCGCCTCCTCGAGGCGCTTGCGGTTGTCGTCGGCCTGGAGCGCGTCGGTGAACACTTCGAGCTCGCCGAGCAGCACGCTCGGCAGGTTGTGCGAGGAGACCTTGACCCGGTGGTCGGTGACGCGGCCCTGCGGGTAGTTGTACGTGCGCACCTTCTCCGACCGGGCGCCCGTGCCGATCTGCGAGCGGCGCGCCTCGTCGAGCTCGGACTGCGCCTTCTCGAGCTCCATCTCGTAGATCCGGGCCCGGAGGATGCGCAGCGCGCGCTCCTTGTTCTGGAGCTGCGAGCGCTCGTCCTGGCACACCACCGACATGCCCGTCGGCAGGTGGGTGACGCGCACGGCGGAGTCGGTGGTGTTGACCGACGGGCCGCCGGGACCCCACCCGCGGATGGTCTCGATCGTGAGCTCCTTGGGGTCGAGCACGACCTCGACCTCCTCGGCCTCGGGCAGCACCGCGACGGTGGCCGTCGACGTGTGGATGCGCCCCTGCGACTCGGTCGCCGGGACACGCTGGACGCGGTGCACCCCGGACTCCCACTTGAACAGCGAGAACGCGCCGTCGCCGGCGATCGAGAACGTGATGTCCTTCAGTCCCCCCGAGTCGGATGGGTCGCTGGCGAGCACCTGGTGCTTGAAGCCGCGCCGCTCGGCGTAGCGCGTGAGCATGTTGTAGAGATCGGCCGCGAACAGCGCCGCCTCCTCCCCGCCCGTGCCGGCCCGGATCTCGACGATCACGTCCTTGTCATCGGCCGGGTCGCGCTCGACCATCGCGAGGCGGATCTTCTCCTCGAGCACCGGCAGCTGCGCGCGCGCCGTCTCCAGCTCGTCGAGCAGGAAGGTGCGCGTCTCGCCGTCGGTCTCGGTCTCGAGCATCTCGCCCGCGTCGTCGATCTGCAGCCGCGCCCCCCGGTAGGCGGCCGCGAGCGCGTTCGCCTTGGACAGCCGCGAGTGGCGGCGTCCGAGGTCGGCGAGCTGCCGCTGATCGCCGAGGATGGCCGGATCCTGCAGACGCTCCTCGACCTCGGCGAAGCTGCGCTCGATCTCGCCGACGAGGCGCTCCATGGGGTCCACGCCCCGTAGGCTACCCGGCGCTCACGCGGGCATGTGCCGCTCGAACCACGAGACGAGACGCCCGTGACGGTCCGCGCGGCGGTCGGGCCGGTTGAGGCGGTGGTAGGTGTGCTCGCCCTCGGGGTAGAGCACGTAGGAGACCTCGCGGCCGAGCCAGCGGAGAGCGACGAACAGCTGCTCGGCGTCAGAGGTCGGGCAGCGCAGGTCGGCCTCACCCTGCAGCATCAGCAGCGGCGTGCGGATGGCGGCGACATGGCGGATCGGCGACTGACTCCACAGCAGCTCGACGCCCTCCGGCGTGAGCGTCTCGCCCAGGCCGGCGGCGCGGTTGTAGGTCGCGCCGCAGTCGGACTGGCCGTAGGCGGAGACGTTCGAGGAGACACCGCACTCCGACACCGCGGCGGCGAACCGCTGCGACGTGCCGATCAGCCAGTTGACGAGGAAGCCGCCATACGACCGGCCGAAGCAGCCGAGCCGCGCGGGGTCGGCCAGGCCCGTTGCGACGAGGTGGTCGAGCACGGTGTGGCAGTCGGCCGCGTCGACGTCGCCCCAGCTGCCGCGGAGCGCGTCCACGAAGTCGTAGCCGAACCCGTAGGAACCGCGGATGTTGGGCAGTACGACGCGGTAGCCGGCCGCCACCAGGCACTGCAGGCCGAGCTCGACGGCCGGCGTCCAGTGCCAGGTCGGCCCGCCGTGCAGGGCGAGGACCGTCGCACGCGGCTCGCTGCCCGCACCGGCCGGTGAGAGCACCCAGGTCGTGATGCCGTCGATGTCGAGCTCGTCGATCTGCGGCGTCCCCAGCGACCGGCGCACCCACGCACCGCCGTGGTGCGTCAGGCGCCGGGCCGGCCGGTCAGGCTGGAGGGCGTAGACATCGCCGGCGCCGACGGTCTCGATCGCGACGGCGGCCACACGGGAACCGGCGGCCGCGATGGGCTCGACGCCGGCGAACGTCCCGAGCGTGCGGCCGTCCGCCAGGGCCACGATCTCGCGCGCGCGCCGGTGGACGACGTGCGCCGCGCCGGCAGCGTGGATCGCGAAGGCGTCGCGGTCGCCACCCACGACGGCCCCATCCGAGAGGCGCACGACCAGCGACGGGTCGGCGTCGGCCGGCACCGGCACGTCGTGCGCAAGGCACAGGACCTCGTCGCCGGCGACGGTCCAGCCGAGCACGGGGCCGGCCAGGAACGAGACCTGCGCCGGTTCCTCCCCCGGGCCGCGGACGGCGTACAGCTGCGGCAGCGGCGCGAGGTCGGCATCGGGCCGCGGGTCGGCCACGAAGCCGACTCGACCGTCGGGCAGGAACCCGGGCTCGCTCGCGAACCAGGGGCCGGACGTGAGCCGCCTGGCGCGACCGCGCAGCGGGACGCGGTGCACGTGCACCGGCCACAGGAGGAGGCCATAGGTGTCGTCGTCGCGCCAGTCCAGCCGGCGGATCACGCGGGCCGTCGGCTGGCCGGCGGCGCGCTCACCGAAGTTCACATGCGACGCGTCGTCGTGCGCGCACACGGCCAGCGAGCGGCCGTCGGGGCTCCACGCGTGCGCGGTCGCACCGCGCTTGAACGACGTCAGCCGGCGCGGCTCGCCGCCCGCCACCGGCACCAGCCAGACCTGGTCGGTGCCCGTCTCGCGGCCGGACAGGAACGCCACCGTCGCGCCGTCGGGCGCGATCCGCGGCGTGTGATCGAGGTGGCGCCCCGACGTCAGCGGGCGCGGGCGGCCGCCGCTCCACGGCACGGTCCAGAGGCGGCGGAGATTGGCCCTGCCGCCGGCCGCGGTGGTGCGCCGGCCGTAGACGACGAACGAGCCGTCGGGCGCCAGGTCGATCTCGTCGATCAGCGCCTCGCGCGCGACGATCAGGCGGGCATCCACCGGCCGAACCACTCGATCGCGCGGGTGTGCCGGTCGACGCGCCGATCAGGGCGCCCGGTGCCGAGGTACTCGTGCGCCGACTCCGGGTAGAGCACGTAGGAGACCTCGCGGCCGAGGGCGCGGAGGGCGACGAACAGCTGCTCTGCGTCGCCCGGCGGGCAGCGGCGATCGGCCTCGCCCTGCAGCATCAGGAGGGGCGTGCCAATCGCGGCGACGTGCCGCAGGGGCGACTGCTGCCACAGCAGCTCGACGCCCTCGGGCGTGGTCGCGTCGCCGATGCCGGCCGCCGCCGAGTACGTCGGGCCAACATCGGAGCCGGCCCAGGAAGACACGTTGTTGGCCACCCCGTTCTCGGACACCGCGGCCGCGAACCGGTCGGACGTGCCGACCAGCCAGTTCACGAGGAAGCCGCCGTAGGACAGCCCGAACACGCCGAGACGCTCCGGGTCGGCGAGGCCCGTGGCGACGGCGTGATCGACGACGGCGTGGCAGTCGTCCGCGTCCACCCCGCCCCAGTCACCGCGCAGCGCGCGCACGAACGGCCGCCCGCGACCGGTCGACCCGCGGATGTTCGGCATCAGCACGCGGTAGCCGGCGTGCGCGAGCAGGATGCCCTCGAGCATCGGCAGCGGGTGCCACTGCGACGTGGGTCCGCCGTGCGGCGTCAGCACCGTCGCGCGCGGCTTCTTGCCGGCGCCGGGCGGTGAGACGACGAAGCACGTCACGTCCCCGGCGCGGTACTCGTCCAGCTCGACGTCGCCACCTGCTCGGCGCAGCCAGGCGCCATCGCGGGTCAGCGGCCGCGCGCTTCCGGACTCGATCGCGCAGATCTCGGGCGGCCGGCGGCGCGTGGACACGACGCCGACGATGCGCCCGGCTGCCTCCGCCATCGCGCCCACCACGGGGTCGGCGGACGACGCGAGCAGCACCGTGCCCTGGCGGACGATCGGCGTGCGGCCGTCGTCGTCGACGGTGGTCGCACGCGTGAGACGATCCTCGTCGGCCTGCCAGTCGAACAGGTCGGTGTAGGTCGACCCGCCGAGCTGCTCGTCGGTGTCCGGCTCGAGCAGCTCGACGCTGCCGTCGACCGCCACCCGGTACAGGCGCGCGTGCTCGTCGTCGTCGTGCGGGAAGCGCTCGCGGGCGCGCGCGAGCAGGGAGCCGTCGGCCTCGTAGGCGATCGCGGCGACGTGCCCCGCCGGCTCGGCGAGTCGCCGCGGCTCGCCCCCGCCGACCGGCACCACGTGGATTCCGGCGCGGACGCGACGGTCGGCGTCGGCGTCGAGGTCG